>CANJNJ010000036.1 GCA_947474995.1 Opitutaceae bacterium
CATGTAGAATAATTATTTAAACTATCTAATTTTATGGATTTATAATTTTTGTGAGATGAGCACAGCTATCGATTGGCAATTTCCCTTGAGTTTATGACACAAGTTAATCTTCCTCCGACACGAGTAAACGCGGCTTACGCCGCATTGGCTGTAGCCATATCTAAACCGCAACTGAATAACGATATGAAACACAATCCTCGCAAGGTGCTAACGACCCTTGCTTTGTTCGCGGTCCCGGCCCTTGGGCTCTGGTCCGCGACTCCCCCCTCCGCTGCGCCGACGACCAATGCCAATGAAACGGTCATGTTGGATCCAGTGATCGCAACCGGCACGCGTTTCGGCTCGGCGGCATCGCAGGCCGACGTGCCTGTCATCATTATTGGAAAACAGCAGATGGCTCAGACGCCTTACGTCGAGATGGCTGATTATCTCAAGAACATGCCAGCGTTTACGGGCTCTGGTAACACCAACGACAGTTCGACCAACGGCGGCAATGGCGGCCGGAACATCGATTTGCGCGGCCTTGGCTCCCAATATACCTTGGTGCTCCTAAACGGCCGGCGCCTGTCCTACCATGCGACGGATAACATTATTGACGTGAATCAAATCCCGGTCTCGGCCGTTGACCACGTCGAAGTTTTGACCAGCGGTGCATCGGCCATTTACGGCTCGGACGCCATTGGCGGCGTCGTCAATGTGATTACCAAGCGCGGCCAAAACGGCGGTGAGTTGGATGTGTATTATGGCAACACCAACTTCAAGAATACCGGCGGTCGGCGCAATACGTCCGGGTTGGAGCGCCGGCAGTTCTCGTTTTCTGTCTCCGGTTCAGAAGGAAAGGTCGATTTTCTGGCAGGCGCCCAATATTTCAAACAGGCTGGCGCCTACAGTTCGCACTACACCTGGAGCTTCGTTCCTTCCGCCACGAGCAACGTCTATCCCTACCGTCTTAGCCTGGCAAACAACCTCTTCACTCCGGGCGCAACGGGTAGCGCCAATTATCTCGTAAAGTGGAAGCCGGGCGAGGGTGGACCCCGCGACGCCAGCTCTCCTTCTGATTTCCGGACCTATGTAGGAACGGCGCGGAATTTGGATAACGTCGACGCCGGCGGTGATCAATTTCCCTTTTACCTCTTCACCCCGATTATTCGGCCGGAGGAAAGGTACAACGTTTTCGCTTTCACGACTTATCAGCTCGCACCCAACGTCAAGCTGAGCGTGGACATGATGTATCGTTATGCTTATTCTTACAATCAGCTGGCGCCGGCCGCCGTGCCAGTCCCTGGCGGTGGCGGCATCATCATCCCTTCCACCAATTACTGGAACCAGAAAATTTTTGGCGCCAACGCTCCCCGCATCACGTCGGGTGGGTGGCGGTTACTGGGGCTCGGGCCGAGATTGGATACGAATGAACTCAATAGCGTCTGGGCCAACGTCGGTCTTGAGGGTAGGGTTTCCGATTGGAACTGGCGCGTGGAGTCTCTCTTCACGCAGGAAATGCACCAAAGGAAAGAGGGCAACTCGACGTCCATCCCGCTGCTGAACGAACGGCTGGCGCTCACCACCCCGGATGCGTTTAATCCCTTCAGCAGCAAGCTCGATGCGAACACGAGCATCTGGTCGGAGATCAAGCGCGATGCCTACACCAATGACCGCAGCCAGCTCGCCAACATTTCGGCTACGGTCGACGGCAAGGTTTTCGACACCGCGAATGGTGCGGCCCGCGGTGCCTTGTCAGTGGAGTGGAATCAACTCAGGGCTTATAGCCATCCCGACGCGTTGACCCAGGCAACGCCGCTCGGGTTCAACGGCACGCCATTCCCCACAGATGGTGCCCGCACCCAATACGGCGCCTCGGCGGAAGTCGAAACCCCCATCCTTCCTCAGGTCACGGCGCGGTTCGCCGCTCGGCACGACCACTACTCGGACATCGGCAATTCCGACGTCGGCCAGGCCTCGGTGAAATATCAACCGTCCCGGGAACTGCTGTTTCGCGGTTCGTGGGGCATGGGTTTCATCGCACCGTCGATTCTTGAACTGCACGAAGGCCCGCAGATCACCAATCCTTCTTTCGTCGATCCGACCTCGAAAACCACGAAGGGCGCTTGGGGGGAACAAAGCCAGGTGTCGATCATCCGGAGAGGTAATCCGGACCTTAAGCCGGAAAAAGCCCGGATGATCGATGTCGGCGTGGCCTACTCTCCGAAATCGACCAAGGGACTGACGTTAACGGCCGATTACTGGTACGTGAAGCAAACCGACAAAGTGGCCACTCCGGACGATTATGCGCGCGTGGTGGCCAAGAAATTCTGGGATACGCTCGGCTCGTCCGATGCGGCTCGTGACGCCGCGGCGCGCAACCCGACGAGCCGGGCGGCTGCGGTGGCCACGATCAAGCAGCAGACCGGTGTCGATGTGCGCTACGATCCCAACGGGGGCGCCTCTGGCCTCGGCGGGCTTGATGTGAGCGACAATGCCATGGTCGGCGTCGGCCGGGTCAATCTCGCGGGACAAAATACCGACGGTGTCGACTTCGGGGCTGTCTACTCGTACAACGCGGCTGAACTCGGCAACTACCTGCTTGATGTTAAGGCAATCTGGACGCGCTCGTTCGACCATCAGGCGATTGCGGGCGAGCCCTTTGAGCATTGGGCTGGCATGTATTCCTCTGGCACCCAAGGCGTCTTCCCGAAGTGGCGATACAACGTGAACCTCTCCTGGCAGAAGGGTAAATTTGGCGCCAACGCCACCTACCACTACTTGCAGCGGGTGACCAGCGATGGCGGAATCGATGCGAACTATAACCGGGACTACCTGCCTGGATTCACCACGTGGGACTTTCTGGTGTCGTGGCGGCCGCGGGGTGATAAGGTGACGTTCGCTCTCGGCATGGAAAACGCGTTCAATCAGCCGCCGTCGCAGACTTCGCTGGCGCTGAATAACCGCGTTCCGATCGGCGCCTATGACGTCAAGGGCCGGTACTGGTACGCCCGCGCTCAATACAAATTCTAAACGAGGCGAATTATTTCGTCACGCGCAACGCGGCCCGGGCAACGGGGCCGCGTTTTTTATTTTCATCTGCCGTACTGCGAGAGCATGTCGTTTTGCTCGTGCTCGATGCGCCCGGTGCCGGAGACCATCCCAGGCCGATCCTCGGCGATGCCGGCCGGCCCGCCTTTTCGCACCACATGGGAGATCCGGCTGCCCGTCTGCTGGACCACTTCGCCTTCAACGTACACGGCAGTGGGCGAATATCTTTGGTGGGCAGACTGGGCGCAACCGGCGGCGATAGACGCGCTCAGCGATATGATTACCAGACGCAGGGGTCGTGTGGATTTCATGGGGCTAGCTAAATGCCATGACTGGCCAGTCCGCAAGGGCCCGATTTTCATTCAGAAGGCGTCGAAAAAGACCGGTCATTCTGAGCGCAGCGAAGAATCCAGTGGAACCTACGCTGCCGTTTCGCGGGTGCGAATGTCTCGCTGGCGCGCAGAATGACAATCAAGGCGCCCTTTTTAGACGCCCGCTCAGGGCTAGCGGCCTCCCGGGCCGGTAGCTCCGGCTGAATTTGGCTTTGCCGTCGGCCAACCCATGTTGTGCGCCAGAAAGTCGTCAACCTTGTGGAAGAACGCCACACGGCTCCCAACGTTGCGGTAACCGTGGCCTTCATTCTCCTCGACGATGTACTCGTATGATTTGTCGTAGCGCTTGAGTCGCGATTCGAGCGCCGCCCCGTGTCCGAGTGGCACCCGGGGGTCGTTCTTGCCGTAGGCGGATAAGAGCGGAACGCGGATCTTGTCGATAAACTCGATCGGGTTGGTCGCTTTGATCTGCTCGCGGTCGGTGGCGGGGTCGAAACGGGTCAGGCGCAGGAAATCGCGAATCATCCTCGGCAGGCGAAAATCACCATTGCCTTGGGCGATCAGCAACTCGAGGTCCGCGACACCCACATAATTGATCCCGAGCCGGTAAAGCTCCGGGGTGAACACCAGACCCGCGAGCGTCGCGTAGCCCCCATAGCTCGCTCCGAATATTCCGACCCGCGCCGAATCGGCGATGCCCTCGGCAATCGCCCACTTCACTCCATCGCTCAGATCGTCCTGCATGCGCAGGCCATATTGCCGATACCCGCCGCGCTGGAACTCGAGCCCGTAGCCGCCGGAGCCGCGAAAATTGATCTGCAGTACGGCGTAGCCGCGGTTGGCCAGAAATTGAACTTCAGGATCGAAGCCCCAGACATCGCGCGGGCCGAAGGGACCGCCATGCGGCACCAAAATCATCGGCAGGTTCCTGGGCTGCATTCCGAGCGGAAGGGTGAGGTAGCCCGGAATCTTCGTCCCATCGCGTGCGCCAAAAGCAATCGGCCGCATTTCGGCCATTTTCTTGGGATCGATGGCTGGGTTGGCCTTTCCGAGAAAGGTCATCTCGGCCTTGGTCACATCGTGAAGATAGAATGTGCCCGGGTCGCGATCGCTCGTCGCCACGATCACTTGGAGTTTGCCGTCCTTGGTTTCGCTGACGACGTGATTCGCGGTGCCCGACAACGCGGCGTCGAGGTTGCGCTCCTGGCGCTCCATGGCCGGATCGAACCAGCGGATAGTCGATTTCTCCGCCATGTAGCTGATGCCTCCCAGTTCGCCAGCCTGATTGAAGATCAGCCCGCCGAACGCATCGCGCGAGCCCAGGCCGCCGCTCCGGTAGTTGGCCATTCGATCGCCGGGCTCGAACTGCGGATCCGTGAACACGACCGGGCCAAAGGCTTTGGTTTCGGGATCGTAGGTGCGAATCGCCCCCTTGTCGTGCTCGAGAAAAGAAAGTACGTAGAGCGTGCGATTGTCCTTCGCGAAGCGAATGGGCTTCCAATGCGGCTCGATCGGCGACGCTTCCGGAAAAATCAGGGAGATCTCGTTGGGAAACTCCGCGAGCGACTGCCATTTCGACTTCTCGTCGGAGCGATAGAGAATCTTCACCGGTCCGGCGAAATCCGTGCAAATCGCCACGCGAATGGCGCCCGCGTTGTCGGCAATCCAAACCCGGGCGTTGAGGTCATTGAGCTCAAGCCGGGTCGATTTGCCGGTCCGGAGATTGACCTTGATGGGCTCGGCCAGACCGGAGTTCCCGCGCATTTCGGTCATCAGCACCGCGTCCTTGTCGCCCGGCAACATGCTGATGAAGTCCCGGGGCAGATCGTAGTCTCCGATCCGGTCGGCGGCATCGACTTGGGCCAGCTGCCGGATGATCGTGAGGTTCTGGCCGTCGGGATCGATGGCGTAGATGCCGTAGGACTCGCGGCCGCCGAGCTGTTGGGCGAACAGGATCCGATCCGGCTTGGCCCACTTGGCGTACACGACACTTTCCTTCGTCATGTTGGTCAACCACCGGAGCTGCTTCGTCTCGCGATCGAGGATGGCCAGGTTGTAACGGTCGTTGCGGGGGGCGAGGAAGGTGAGATACCGGCCGCTCGGGGAGATTTGCACGCCGCGCATGGCCGCATCGGCGAAGAGCGTTTCCACCGGGATGGGCGCGGATGGCTGGGCCAGGGCCAGCGTGGTCAACAGCGCCGGGACCAGGAGCCACCGAGTGAGGGAAAATTTCATTGGCGTGCGGGGTGGGACTCTGGGGGTGCGCGTGGGAACGTCAAATTTCGTGACCGATCGGTGGGGGTATCGTTTCACGCGGAGCAGCGGAGGCCGCGGAGAAAGTCGTGATAACACGTGAATTTTTGCCCGCTCCGCGTTCTCCTTGGCTCCGCGTGAGAACGGTTTGGCGCGATTCATTTCGAACTGTGCATTCCCGGCCGGTCCGATGACCCACAAACTCCTCGGCGGGCTGCGAATTCTCTGCCATCATCGGCGAACCGATTTCATGATTCGATCGCAGACATTTCTCCGGAATCCAATGCGTTTGGCGGCATGGTGCGTCGTCGCGGGCGTTGCTTCCCTTGCCGCCCAGACCGCGCCCACTGAAACGCCCACCGCCAGGGAAAAGGAGTCGGAAACCCAAAAACTCGCGCCGGTTGAGGTCACGGGCTCGCGAATCAAGCGCGTCGAAACCGAAGGACCTTCGCCGATCAAGATTATCTCGCGGGACGACTTGGAGCACTCCGGTCGGGCCAGTTTGTCTGACGCGCTGCAGCAAATGCCGGAGGCGGGCTTTGCCGGGATCAACGAAAGCGGCACGACCTCGGCAGTCCGGGGCTCGTCGGCTTTGAACCTGCGCGAACTGGGCGCGAACAACACGCTGGTGCTCATCAATGGGCGGCGGGCGGTTCTGACCGGGCAGGGTGATTTGAACGGGACCGCCTTTGTCGATCTCAACCGGTTTCCCGTGGTGTTGGTCGAACGGGTCGAGGTGTTGAAAGACGGTGCCTCGGCCATTTACGGGGCCGATGCGACGGCCGGGGTGGTGAACGTGATTTTGCGCAAGGATTTCAAAGGGGCGGAAGTTGACGTGAATTTTGGGACCACCCGTGGGGCGACCGCCGGTGAAAAGAATTTTTCGGTGTTTTTCGGCACCGCCGCCGGCAAAATGAGTGCGACCGTGGGCGTGAGTTTCTACCAGCGAGGTGGTCTGCGGGCAATCGACACCGACTATGCGGCCAACGCGGACCTCTCGGCCCGTTATCTCGCCAAAGGTCCTCAGTACGCCGACCGGGTGGCCGAGGGCTTGTATGACCTTCGCTCCGGCACCGGCCCGCAGGCGCGCATCAACGGCGTCGCGGGCGCACCCATCAACGGCCAGAACGGCGTAAATATTCCCGGCCTGCAGCCCAATCTTCTCATTAGCCGGCTGCCCGGAACAGGGGGCGTGGCGTCGGGACTGGGCTCCGTCGCAACCCCTTCGTTTACGAATCCGCCGCAGGTGGGAACGGGGGGCCAGTACAGCGCCGCGATTACCGCCACCTACGTTCCGCAGCAACTCACGCCGCAAAGCAATCCGTCCAATCTCTACAACTATCAGCAGTGGGTCTGGCTGCTGCCGGAAGTGAATCGCCTCGGATTGACGTCCGCCTTCCGCTACGACGTTTCGAAGAACCTCGAAACCTACGCCGAACTTTCCTACTCGCGGAACAAGTCGCACATCGAGTTCGCGCCGCCGCCGATCTCGACGGTGGACGACAACCAAATCGTGGTCCCGCGAACGAATTATTGGAATCCCTTCGGCGTCGATGTGCAGTTCCAATGGCGTCCGGTTGATTTCGGGGCGCGGAAATCGGACGTCTCGACCGAGACCGTGCAAGCCTTGATCGGAACCAAGGGGCGATGGCGGGAGCGGTGGGACTGGGACGTCGGTTTCACTCACGGTGACGATCGGCATGAGGACGTCTCCTCCAACATGATTTCCGAGAGCCGGCTCCGGACGGTGCTCGCCCGCAGCACGCCAAATGCGCTGAATATTTTTGGCGGCGCCGGCTTCCGGAACGATCCGGCGGCCTACAATGAAATCCGCGTCTCTACCGTGGGTGGCGGGCACGCCGGACTGAACTTAGCCGACGCGAAGATCGCGGGCGAACTGTTCGAAGGACCGACGGGGACGATTGGAGGCGCGGTTTATTCGGAATGGCGCAAGGAACTGTTCAGCGAGCGCAACGATGTGCTTGCCAGCACCCTCGATGACATCGTCGCGCAGGTCCGGTCCTCCGCGCCGAGCGACGCGCGGCGGACCGTGGGATCGATTGCCGCCGAGTTGCGCGTGCCGCTGATTAAGGCGGCGGATCGCCGCTTTCTCCTCAGGGCAGATCTCAGCGCGGCCGCGCGATTTGAAGATTTTAGCGACGGCTACGACAGCGGAGTTAAGCCCTATTTTGGTCTGCGCCTTCAGCCCTTGCGGGATCTGGTGCTTCGGGGCTCGGTGACCAAGGCGTTTCGGGCGCCCACGCTGCACCAACTTTACGGCGGCGAACGTCAGTCACTGCAGAACAACCTGCCCGACTACCGGCGGCCGCAGGCGCTCACCGGCGATCCCTTTGATGGGGTGGCGACCGAGCGACTCGTGCGCGCCGTGGGCAACCCGGATCTGAAGCCCGAGAATACGGATATTTTTCAATACGGTTTCGTCTACGACGTGCCGCTCAAGCCGCTGAAGGGCCTCTCCTTTGGCGCTACATTCTTTCACTACGATCAGCGCAACGTCATTACGACGCTCGGGCCGAGCTTCATCCAACTCAACGAAGTGGGCGGTGGCAGCGGCAATCTCGTCGTCCGCGACCCGACCCCGGAAGTTTACCAGAATCTTACGTCCTCACCGATTCCGATTCTGGTCGCTCCCTACCAGGTGGGATACCTCCTCCCGGGTCAGGCGTTTCGCGTCCCCGGTCGCATCCGCTACCTCCAGGATCAGGTCCTCAATCTCGCACGGCAGAAAGTCGAAGGCTACGATTTTGAGATCAATTATGTGAAGACCTCGCCGAGCTACGGGCGTTTCAGTTTTCGCGCGGCCGCGTCCTATCTGTCGTTTTTCGACTATTCCTCGAATGAGGAACTGACCAATCGCGTCGCGCGGTTCGGTTTCCCGCGGGTGCGGATGCAGGCCAGCCTGCTGTGGACGCGCAAGGAATGGACGGCGGGCTTCCTCCAGAATTACACGGGCCGCTACGAGGACTACGACCATGCCGGCTTCAAGGTGGACGACTACTCGACGACGGGTTTCTTCCTCGGATACGACATTCCGGCGGGTCGAATCCGCTGGGTGGAAAACATGCGGCTGACCTTCGGGCTCGACAACGCTTTCAACGCGAAGCCGCCGCTCTTCGACGGCCCCGTGGGGTACGATCAACGCTTCATCAGCCGTCCGGATGGTCGGTTCTGGTTTATCGGGCTGCGGCGCGCCTACTGAATAATCGGGAAAGAAACGGCGTGTTGGTAGTTCCGCCTTTAGGCGGAATCCGAGTCATTCAATCCTTCCGCCTAAAGGCGGCACTACGAACTCGGGCCCAAGCGGACTTCGATCGCATCGCGATTCCGTGTCCAGTCGAGCGCGGGCCAGCCCCGCAGCGGGACCGGCCGTCCGATGATTTTTCGGCGGAGGCGAAGGGGAAAGTGGGAGGTTCCATTGGTCAGGGCGACGTCCTCGAGCTTCACCTGCCCGAGCCCCCGCAATACGAGCCGCAGGCGCGGCAGGGTTTGCGGCGAGCCGTCCCAGTCCACTGGGGCGGCGTGTTCCCGGCGCAAGCCCCCGTGCCGCCGGGCGGCGCGATTCTGGAATTCGTGGGTGTGGCACGCCTGGAGCGTTTCCCATTTTCCGTCCGGTCGCTTCTGCTCGACCGCGACCAGATGCGCCCCCGGTTGGAAGTTGTTCACCACGTAACAAAGCTGCCACTTCGGCTCGAAGGCCGTCGGGTCCTTGAGTCGGGCGGCATCGGCGCGAAGGATTTCCTCGTTCGGCCCGTGAGTTCCCCGTTCTCGGGTCGAAGCCCACATGGCTTTCGCCGCCTGCTGTCCCGCCGCGATCGCCGCGGGTAAAGTCTCCCGCTCGTCCGCCGTGCGCACCGCGAGGTCGCGTTGCGCGAGATAGTGCCGGAATTCCACGCTCGTTTGCAGCGGCCCGGGCAGGGAAGTTCGTCCCTTCCGGCCGGTGCGCGCCAGCTCCCGAAAATATTTCTCTTCCCTCCGATATTCGCCCACGGATTCGCGCCGCGAAACCGTGTTCCAGTTGGAATTGATTTCCCACCGCGGATAGCCGCCAAAGGGAAACCGATCGCACGCCAGCGCCACCTGGGCCGATCGCCGGGCGGTTTTCCGCCCAAACACCCGCGCGAAGCCGCGCTCGAGCATCTCCGCGGGCTCGCTCACACCGCGATCGAGCCAAAGGGAGGCGGCGGCGGCGTCGACGACAGTCGTCAACTCCAGCGCGAGGCGGTTCGGCTCCCAACTCGTCATCAGGAATCCGGTCGCGTTGAGCCGTTGGCAATGCCGCCACCACGAGAGGATGTTCTCCAGCCGGTCGCGAAAGTGCGGCATCGGTTCGTAGCGAAACGCGCCGTTCATCGGGCAGCCCCAGTATTCGTTTCCTCGGGCGCACAGCCGTTCGCCGAGATCGCTTTCGACGTAGTTGAACAGCTCCACGCGTGGCCGCCGCGGGAAATTGTAGTAGTACCATTCGTAGACCGCGACGTCTCGCGGCAACAGCGGTACGGCGTCCGGCACAAAATAGAGCATGTCCGCCCACAGCCCCAGGTGCAGTCCTTGTTCCACGGCCAATCCGCGCAGCTGATGGACGTAGGTGGCAAAGTGGGCCGCCCGTCCCCGTCGTCTTATGTCCGCGCGGCAGCGGGGACATTTGCCGAGGTGAAACGATTCATCGAGGCCGACATGGACTTTCCCTGCGGTGCAAAAGGGCGCCATGTCGCGCAGCAATTTCTCGGCGACCTCGAGCGTGCGGGGATGGAGTGGGCAAATCTGTCCGCGCTCGAGCGGCGAGCCGTCGGGCGCGCGCAGTTCGTTGAGGTCGCGCAGTTCCGGGCGTTTGATCAGGTATTGGGTGTGCCCGAGGAGATTGACGATCGGTACGACCTTGATGCCCGCCTTCGTGGCCGCGCTCACGAGACGTTGGAACTCGCGATAGGTGTAGGCGTCGGACCGCGCGACGCCGGGCAGGCTCGGATATTCGACGGCGTCCTCGAGGTGGAGGTAGAGCTCGTTGTAACCCCACTCGGCGTAACGGGGAAGTTGGGCCAGTAGCCAGTCGAGCCGTTCGACCTGCCGCGCCAGATCCCATTGGAAGCCGAGGTTTTTGCGCTGCAAAAACCTGGTGGATTTCCCGCCGGGGGCGGAAAATTGGGGATCGGTCAAAGGCATCGTTGTCCTCGATTGATGAACTGGCGATGACGGTCGTTCAAGGGGCAACGAACCCGGGGATTTTCCGCTCGCGGAAAATTCCGTTAGGTTTTTGCGTAGCAGAAACCTTGGTCACGATCCGCCACATCCTTATTTCACCCGGCCATAATTATTTTGGCCGCTACGGTGAACCACCGGGCGAGCATCCGATGCGCGAGGTCACGGCCGTTTCGTGTCGGGCCGGCTGGGGACTCGAGGGCGATCGCTTTTATGGCTATCGCCCCGGCTACCGCGGCCAGGTGACGTTCTTTGGTTGGGAGACCTGCTTGGCGGCCCGGAAAAAATTCGGCGCACCCCAGCTCTCCCCGATGGCATTTCGGCGGAATGTGGTCCTCGAAGGGATCGACCTGAATACGTTGATCGGCCGCCGGTTCGTGCTCGGGGGCGTCGAATTCGAGGGCACCGAGGAATCGCGTCCGTGCCACTGGATGAACGCGGCCGTGGCGCCGGGCGCGGAGGATTGGCTGCGCGGGCAGGGCGGCCTGCGCGCGAAGGTTCTCAGCGACGGCCCGCTCGAGGCGGGTCCGGTTGGGCTATGGCTTTCTCAGGAAGTTGCCTAGCCAGGCGACTCCGCCGGCTTCGTCGCTGAACGCGCCATCGAGTTGGGCCTCGAACGCCGCGTCGATGATCGGTTTGAATTCGGCTCCGGGCTTCATCCCGAGGGCGAGCAAATGCCGTCCGAGCACGATCGGCTTGGGGGCGGAGTCGGCCAGCGCCAGAGCGTGGGCTTTGGCCACGAGTTCATCGATGCGCGTGTGAATCTCGACGGAGGGCAGGGGCGGCCGGCCGTTGGCGTCCGCCCGCATGATGAAGGCGAGATCATCGATGGTCGCCGGAGCGAGCCGGCGGGCCAGTCGGCGCACGCTCGTGTCCGAAAATGTCGTCTGGCCGTGGTGATGCGCCAGATGATTGACGACGAGTGCTTGCACCGCGGGGTCCACTTCCAACGGCGCGCCGATGCGGCGGAGAAATTGGACCGCGATGGGCCCGCCAGCCGCCTCGTGTCCCGGACTCGTCCACCGCATCTGGCCGCGTTTCTCCGCCTGCACCGTGGTCAGTGGCTTGCCGAAGTCGTGCGCCAGCACTCCGAACATCAGGAGCCGTCGGCGCGCGGCGTTGGCGTCGGCCCACTCCGGCAGGGCGACGAGGGCGTCGAGGCAGAACTGGGTGTGCGTGAACACGTCGCCTTCCGGATGCCATTCGGGCTCCTGGGGCGTGCCGCGCAGGACCGCGACCTCGGGAAAGTGCTTCAGCCAGTGGGTCTCCTCGAGGACGGCCAGCCCCCGCGATGGCTTGATCGACTTGGTCGCCCATTTTTCCCATTCGCCCCAGACGCGCTCCACGGGGAGTTCGGCAAAGGTGTGGCTGATGCTCCGGCACAGCGACACGGTTTCGGGCGCCAGCGTGAAGTCGAAGCGGGCGGCAAATTGAAAAGCCCGCAGCACGCGCAGCGGATCTTCCACAAACGCGGCGCTCGTGTGACGCAGAAGGCGCGCCTGCAGGTCGCGTTGGCCGCCGTGGGGATCGATCAGTTCGCCGGTAAAGGGGTCGAGGGCGATCGCATTGATCGTGAAATCGCGCCGGGCCGCGGCATCGGCCGCATCCAGCTTCGGATCAGGCTCGACGGCAAAACCGCGGTGCCCCGCGCCCGTCTTCGATTCGCGGCGGGGCAGGCTGAAGTCGTACTCGGCGCCGGATTCGCGGCTCCGCACTTTGATGACGCCAAAGCTGCGGCCGACCACGTCGGTCGACCCAAAGGGCCCGAGCGCACGATGGAGCGTCTCGAAATCGACACCCCCGACTTCGATATCGAAGTCCTTGGCGTTCTGCCCGGTCAGCCAGTCGCGCACGCCGCCGCCCACTAGTCGGGGTCGCCCCACGCGTCGAAGCGCGTCGAGCATCGCGTGCAGGTCGTCCGGAAGCTGAAGTGGCGGTGGCATCCCTTATTCTTCTTTGGCGAGAGCCGCCGCGATCACGAATAGCCAGCCTCCCATCAGGGCGAGGCCGCCGAGCGGGGTCACCGGCCCCAGCCAGCGCGGTCCCCCCAAAGCCAAGCCATAGAGGGAACCGGAAAAGAGGAGGGTGCCGACGCACCAGCAACGAACGGCCCAGAGGATCCGATTGACCGGACCGGTGTTCGCTGCGCGCAGCCATGCGGCGGTTCCCAGCAGGGCGACGGCGTGAAACACATGATAACGGGCGCCGGTATCCCACGCGTGAGCCATGCCACGCTCGGCCAATGTCGTCGCCAAAGCATGAGCACCCAATGCTCCAAGGGCGACGCCGGTGAGGCCAAAGAAGCCAGCCGCGAGCAAGGGAAAGCGATATCGGGTGGTCATGCGCCTAAAAGTCGCACATTGGCAGCGGGAAACAAGACTGGAGGTTTTTGCGGTGCAAAAACCTCCTCGATTTTCCTCCCCGGGCGGAAATCCCGGGAAAACTCAGTTGACAGGCTCTCGCGAAACCCTAGCTCTTGACCTCTTTTCGCATGAAAACGTATCTCGCCAAGAAGGAGACAGTGCAACCCAAGTGGCACCTGATCGATGCCACCGAGGTTCCCCTCGGTCGCCTCGCCGTCAAGGCCGCCAATCTTATCCGTGGCCGGCACAAGCCCACCTATACTCCGAGCGTGGACACCGGCGACTACGTCGTGGTGATCAACGCCAACAAGGTGGTGCTCACGGGCAAGAAGGAAGTCCAGAATGAGTACATGTTCTTCTCCGGCTTCGTCGGCGGCGAGAGTTACCGCAAGGTTTCCCTGATGCGCCAGCGCCACCCCGAGTTCATCATCGAGCACGCCGTCAAAGGCATGCTGCCGAAGAACCGGATCGCAGCCAAGATGCTCACCAAGCTCCGCGTGTTTGCCGGCCCGACCCACACGCACGAGGCCAACAACCCCCAAAAGATTTCCGTCTGATTCCCTGACTGCCCATGAGCGCTGCTACTCCCGCCAATATTTTCCTCGGCACCGGCCGCCGCAAGACCTCTACCGCCCGCGTGCGGATTACCGAGGGCACCGGCAAACTCTCCGTCAACGGGCGCGAGTTTGACAGTTACTTTTCCCACGAGAATTTCTCGAAACAGGCTTATGCGCCGTTGCTGACGGTCGACCTGCGCGAGAAGATCGATGTGACGGCCAATGTCGCGGGTGGCGGAGTCGCCGGCCAGGCTGGCGCCGTCGCCCATGGTATTGCCCGCGCGCTCCAGAAGATGAACGCCGAACTCCGTCCGGCTCTGAAGAAGGCCGGCCACATCAAGCGCGACCCGCGCGAGAAGGAACGCAAAAAGCCCGGCCAGCCCGGCGCCCGCAAGCGCTTCCAGTTCTCGAAGCGCTGAGTTTGCTCCGAGCACTCTTGGTTTTATCAACCGCCCGCTTTATCCGCGGGCGGTTTTTTATTGGCGACGTGAGTCGATTCGGACCGGGCGCTCGTCGTTCCGCCTTCAGGCGGAAGGATTGAACTGTTCAGATTCCGCCTGAAGGAGGAACGACGAACAGGGCGTCCAGTTTCCGGGCGTAGCCCGGGTACTCGTTCGATACCCAAGAGGGTCGGTAAATTTCGCGATGGCGATCTGGAACGTGACCTGCTTATTGAAGGACTCAGATGAAAAACGCCCTCCTTCGCTCGCTCCCCTTTGCCTGCACTTTTTCCGCCCTGGCCACCGAGGCCTTCGCGCACCCGGGACATGACGGGCACGAGCTGACGTGGGACTTGGGCCATCTCGTGTCGCATCCTTTGGCGACCTTGGGTTGCGCGGTCGTTTTGCTGGCGGGAGCTTGGGCCGTGGCCCAGTTATTGGAAATCGGCGCCGGGCGAGTGCGCGAAGTGGTCCGCCAGCGCCGGTCCGATCGCCGCGAGTAAGGGTCGAAGTAGCGCCGCGCACCTATCGGAGCGGACGAAGGGCCCGCGTAATTTTCGGTGCCCATTGGGTACTCTTGGGGGGCGACATGCGGCGTTTCCCGACGCCGGTGGGAGACCGGTGCTAAAGCTTTCGCGGATCACACGCGAGTCGCGGATATTGGGTCGCGAGAATCCGGCGCGATTCGCGCAGGGCGTCCCGCAAACGCATCGGATCGGCCGCGACAAATTTCAGGCTCCAGCCGCCGCGCCGCAGCGCGCTGACGCCGACCCAGAGTCCGCTACCGTGCAGCGCCGCGACGACCTTGCGCCACGCTGGCGCGGAGTCCGGGTCGGGCGTGATGAGCACCGCATTGGCAAAGCACGCCGCGGGACCGGAGCCCGCCAGTTCGGCCAGCGCGTGCAGCGAGTCGCCGGTCTGGTCGAGCCGTTCCCGCAGGATTAGTTCGTCCCCGAGGCGAACGTCGATTTCCAGGCAGAGCCGGTCCCAACTCCAGGCTTCGTCGTGCGCAATTCGGCCCGCGGCGAGTTGATCGACGAAGAAGAGCGATCCGCCTGGTGCGATCGCCACGGTCGTCACCTGGCGGTAATGCGAGCCGCGATGCGGCACCAAGGGTTCGGGCATGACTTCCAGCCATCCGCCCGCGGCCACGGCGAAATGCTGGCGGCATTCGGCGGTGCCCTCCTTCATCTGGAAAATCCGGCTGGCGCTCGGCGTGGTCATCAGCAGGGCCGCCCCCGCGCCGACGGCGATATCTGACTCGAGGCGATCGCCGGAGAGAATACCTGCGGTGGGATTCACGATCTGCACGAGCAGCGTGCACGCGTCGGCGTCCCAGTAGGACTTGCTGACGTGATACGGCGCGCGGAACGACTGCGCGGCGAGAACGGTGCGCCCGTCGGCCCGCGCTTCGGCGCGCAGCGCAAGGTGTCCGGAAAAATCGGCCATCAGCGCGCAGGGCCGGCGGGCTTTTGCGCGAACAGCACCTCGCGCTCGAGCCAGGCGATCACGGCGTCGAGATTGTGCTCCCGCTTGAGGTCGCAGAACAGAAATGGCCGCGCGCCGCGCTGGATGCGGGCGTCGCGCTCCATCACGCCGAGATCGGCGCCGACGAGCGGGGCGAGATCGATTTTATTGATGATCAATAAATCGCTGAACTTGATCGCCGGCCCGCCCTTGCGCGGGATTTTGTCCCCTTCCGCGACGTCGATCACATAGATGAAAGCGTCGACGAGTTCGGGCGAAAAGGTCGCGGTCAAATTGTCCCCGCCGCTTTCGACGAGCAGCACCTGCAGGTCGGGAAACCTGGCCTCCAGCGTGCGGCAGGCCTGCTCGTTCATCGTGGTGTCGTCGCGGATCGCCGTGTGCGGGCAACCACCGGTCTCGACGCCGGCGATGCGCTCGGCCGGCAGCGCGCTGTGCCGGATGAGAAATTGGGCATCCTCGGAGCAGTAAATGTCGTTCGTCACGACGGCCATCGAGTAGCGCTGGCGGAGTCGCTGGCAGAGCTTGAGGCAAAGCATCGTCTTGCCGGAACCAACCGGGCCGCCGATGCCGATGCGAGGAGGACGGGACATGGAGAAAAAGGAGCGAGTAGCGGGTAGTGAGTAGCGAGGAGGAAGAGGAGAAGGAACGTTGGAAGAAGTGCGCGGTGGATTTAGGGTGAAGGGCGTGGTCCGCGATTTGGATACCCGCTACTCGCTACTTTCATATCACGAAATAAACATGCGGGAGTCCGCGGATTCATGGCGGGCCGCGGCGATGTCGAGCCAGGGGTTGAACCAGCCGATGTCTTCGAAGGCAGTGGCTTGGGCCTCGGCGATGAGGGCCGGGGCCGCGGCCAGCGATTCCGTCAGCAGCGTTTGGCTGGCGTTCTGGCCGAGCCGCAGCAGTTTCATCGCGGCCGAAATGAGCGCGGCGAGTGTGGCGTAAGTGATGCCGGCCAGAACGGCGGGGAGGGGCGCGCCGAGGATTCGACCTTCGAGGGCCGCTGACACCGACGGAGTAAACGGCCACTGGGCCGCGGCGGCTTGGAGCAGATATTCGCGAGCGAGCGAATGTTCGCGCAGGGTTGCGACGAGTTCGGCCCGCTGGCGTCCGATATTTTCGGCCGCGACCCGCGCTTCGCGGGCGGTCTTGAGCGCGGAGGAGAGCACGCAAAGCTCACGCACGCGCGGCCAGTCGGGCGGGGCGAGCGCGCGCCACGCGTGGGCCGCGAGCGGCAACTCGACGTGACGCAGCGTGGGGAGCGCCGAACCTCGGATAAACTGCCGCAGGGTGGCGCGGTCGCGCACGACATTCTCATGGACCAAACCCTCGAGCCCGAAAGAGTGGGCGTAGCTGCCGGTCGGATAGAATGAGTCGCCCGCCTGCAGGAGTCCGCAGAACCAGGTGACGTCGCCGGCCTCAGTGTTTATGGCTGGTGCCGAGCTCATGCGTGGGTTGTTCGCCGCGGGCAAACCGGCCCGGGCGAAAAATCGCGGTGGTGGCCGTGAAGGGCACCTTGAGCCGCTCGAGCAATTGCCGGACGGCCGGCTCGTCGGGAGCGAGCAGGCGCGTCGCGTCGGCCGAAAGTTCGAGATGAAGATTGCCGATCGCCCAGCCGATGCCCGCGGCGACGGAAGGCGCGACCGCCAGCGAGATTTCGATCACCGGCTCGGCGTGCTGGTAAACGACGTAGCGCTGCGCGGCCGATTGCCAGAAGGTGTCCCCGTTCTTCAGCGGCGCGGATAACTCGAAGCCAAATTCCGTTCCGTCTTCCGCGGTTCCCCGCCACAGCCGTTTCGCGAGTGTCATCCGCTCCACGCGCAAAGCGGCTTCCGGCAACCTGGCGTCGGGTTGGGCAATCGCGGTATGGATGAGTTGTGGCATCGTTGGTCTGAACTGGAGCACTTCCTTTCGGTCGCTGGAAGCAGGGATTGGTCCAATTGGAGGAGTACTTCAGTGAAAGCGATGGCGAGTATTAGGGGATGAATGAGCTGCGTCCCGGATTCTTCTCGCAGCGGCTGGGGGGGGCGTCATCCGTACCAGTGATTCCGGCGGCGTCGGTTGTTTCGCAGGCCAGCGCATGGTGTCTCCGTCGCGTATGCGTGGCCGTGTTCGTTCCCCTTTTCAGTTCATCGCAAGTCACTCAAATATCCTCCTCCCCTATGACCTTACGTCGAAATGCGGCACTTCTGGCGGTCGCTTTGATTGTTGGTGGCAATTCGTGGCTTCGCGCCGACGACAATGTTCTCACGCCGGCGGAGAAGACCGCGGGTTGGGAATTGTTGTTTGATGGTCGCACCCTGGCGGGCTGGCGCGGCTATGGGATCAAAGAGGTTCCGCCTGGTTGGGAAGTTAAGGACGGTTCGCTGCGCTCCGTGGTTGTTGGGCCCGATGCCAAACATCTGAGCGGGGCGCATCCCCAGGGCATTGATCTCATCACCATCCGGAAGTTCACCGACTTCGATCTGACTTGGGAGTGGCGCATCGGCTACGGCGGCAACAATGGGATAAAATATTTCGTCACCGAGGCGCGCCCATCCGCGCCCGGACATGAATATCAGGTCATGGATGACGTGGGCGACCCTTCCCGCCCGTGGCGGGGTGAGGTTCACCGCCTGGGTTCATTTTACGATGTGGTGCCGCCGGCGGCCGACAAGCCGATGCGGCCGGCGGGCGTGTGGAACACCTCGCGGATTGTCGTGCGCGGCAACACCGTCGAACACTGGCTCAACGGCGTGAACGTGGTGGTTTACGAGATTGGCAGTGCAACGGTCAAAGCGGGGCTCGCTCACAGCAAATACAAGGATGAGCCCGGATTTGGTGAGAAGATTACCGGCCACATTCTCCTGGTGGCCACGACCCAGCCCGGCGGTGAGTGCTGGATCCGCAACCTGAAGATCCGGGAGTTCAAGTAAGCCACCGGGGTGAAGGTTCACCCGCCTGCGTCAATCCTCCTCCTCGCCTCGATGCCCCCCCGCCTTTTTGCTTTTGTTCTGTGCGTCGTCTCCTGCGCGGGCCGTGCCGCGCCGACCGGTATGATCACGTACGACACGCGGCCGCACGGCACCGTGGCCGCGCCGCTCATTTTGCGGACTTATCTCCCGGACCCCGGGCTCGGCGACGTGGTGATGTCCCACCATGGGAAGGGCTCGAAGACCTCGGAATACAGCCCGGAAATCGGCGCCGACGTGGCCGGGGAAGTAATTCCGCTCGCGGGTGTGCCGGCGGCGATTGCCGTCAACCACGGGCCCGAACTTTCGTATGTGTTCGACACGACCGAGGGGCGGCTCCTCTACGCGTGGCGGGGCGGTTTCCTCGACATGTACCCGTATTGGGGCGTGAAAGAAATGGGGACGCGCCTGTATGACTATGTTCCCAAGTTGGTCGGGACTCTTTTTTATAAAGCGGCCGGCAAGCATCCGATCGAGATTGATGGCCGCAGTGTTTCGGAGGACGGAGCGCCTCGGTTTGTCGGCTACGACCTCGTGGACTCGCAGCCCACGTTCACCGTGCGCCACGGCTCGCATCTGGTGCACACGACGGTGCGGCCGGTCACCGGGCAGAACGCCTTTCGCGTGGAATTCAAAGTGGAACCGGCCGGCGCCGTCGCCTACCGCGCCGAGTCTTCCGGGCTCGACGTTAAAACGGTCTCGAAGGGCAACGGCACGCTCGTGTTGACCATCGCGGGTCCTTCGCTCGGGGCCTTCGAAGGCTACTCGCGCAAGGTGACGATCAAGGAGGCGAGCGCGGCGGCGGGTGAGCAGTTCTACCGCAATTACGGTTGTGCGGTCTGTCATTCGACCGACGGCTCAATGGGTCACGGTCCTTCTTGGCTCAATCTCGCGGGACACGAGCGCACCCTGCTCGACGGTTCGAAGGTCATGGCGGACGACGCCTACCTGCTCGAGTCGATGAAGAATCCGAATGCGAAAATTCTCCAGGGCTTCGCCCCCAATTTCATGCCGCCTTACAGCCAGCTCGGCGACCTGGAGTACCAGTCGCTGATTCTCTACATCAAGTCGCTTCGTCCCGGACGGTGACGCCGCCGCGACCGCTCCTGCGTCCCAAGCCACCCCTCTGCTCCGTGCATCCTCGAATCTTATTCTGCGCCGCTTCGCTGGTCACTCTCCTCGCTGGAATGCTGCCGGCCGCCCCGATGGCGGATAGCTACGTGGTCGAGGATATCCCCTTTCCGGCCGACGTGGCGGCCGAAGTCGGCGGGATTGGCTTCGATGCGAACGGGTTGATTTATGTGGGCCTGCGGCGGGGCGATGTGCTCACGGCCATGCCGACCGCCGACCCGGCGAAATTTGACTGGAAGGTTTTCGCGACCGGTTTTGACAATACGGGTGGGGTGATCGTGACGGCCCCCGGTCGAATCGTGGTGGCGCAGATGCCTGAACTGACAGAAGCCACGGACACCAACGGTGACGGCCGAGCCGACCGTTACCGCACGCTCAGCGACGCCTGGGGCCTTTCGGGCAACTACCACGAGACCACGGCGCTGACGACGGATGGCCACGGCGGCTACTTCGTTGCGCTCGGCACGGCCTCGCATCGTTCGCCCACGTTTGTTTATACGCGGGGTGAATACTCGGCCATCGGTCGCCGGGGGCGCAATTTCTCGGCCCTCAAGTACCGGGGCTGGACCATGCACGTCAAGGCGGACGGCACCACGGAACCGTACTCCTCGGGCTTCCGCGTGCCCAACGGGATATTGTACGATGACGAGGGCAATCTCTGGTCGAGCGATAATCAGGGCGACTGGAAAGCGACGACGCCGCTCTATCTTTTGCAGCAGGGAAATTTTTACGGTCACCCGAGTAGCCTGGTCTGGGATTCGAAATGGCCGGCGGAAAAGGATCCTCTCGCCACGTTTCGCGCGGACCTTGCCGCTTACAACAAGATGCGCACCTATGCGTCGGTCGAGGTGCCGTACCTGGAACTCCTTCGCTCCGGCTCCCAGCCGATCCAGATTCCCCGTAACGGCGCCTTCGGCCCGTTCGGGGGGCAGATCCTTCTGGCCGATGCCGCCAGCAAGCACATCGCCCGAATCATGCCGGAGAAAGTCGACGGCGAGTATCAGGGCGGGGTCACCCTTTTCATCAACGAGCAGGGATTGCGCGTGAGCAACAACCGCCTGGCGTTTTCCCCCGACGGCCGGAGCCTTTACGTGGGGCAGACCTCGCGCGGCTGGGGTGCGACGAGGGGAACGGATACCGAGGGGATGCAGCGCATCTCCTGGCATGGAACGGTGCCGTTCACCATTGAGAAGATGAACATCACTCCCCGTGGTTTTCGACTGACCTTTACCGGGCCGGTCAATGCGGCCGCCGCGCAGGCCTCCGGCTACGCCGTCAATTCCTACACCTATCAATCCCGCTGGGTCTACGGCGGCGATCCCGAGAATGCGCGTGACCATGCCGTGGCTGAGGTCAAGAGCATCGATCCGCGGACCGTGGAAGTGGTGATCGATTCCTTTCTGCCGGGTCGGGTCTACCATCTACGCTTGGCGGCGGCGGTCACGAGCGCGACCCGCGAGGCGCTGTCCCACCCGGATTACTATTACACCGCCAATCGGATTCCCAAAGACTGATCGGCCGTCGCCGATCTGGGAGCCCGAGGCGAGCGATCGAATGTCCAAGTATACAATCAGAATAAGCCCAATCAAAACCCACTTACTATCATGATGAGTTCTCGTATTACCTTTAGCGCAGATGGGCATGGCGCGCGTTCACGGCGCGCGCTGACTCTTGCGCTCTGCCTTGTCAGCTGCGCCTTGGTGCCGGCTTATGCGCAAACGCCGGCTGCGTCGCCGGCCAAAGGCGCGGGCGACGTCGTCGCGCTCCCGGCGTTCCAAGTGGCGTCGTCGACGGACGACAGTTTCATCGGCAAGGAGGCCATGAGCACGACGCGCACGGGTGTGGCTATCGCTGACCTCGCGCAGTCCGTCGTCGTCGTGAACAAGGAATTTCTCAACGACCTGCGTCCGGAATATATCGCCGACATCATGAAATATGTCGGTGGCGGACAGACGGGAACCCTGACTTGGACCGGTTCAACGCGCTACATGATGCGCGGCTACACCACCGAGGGCGACTTCACGGACGGTTTCAGGATGCCGTCAGGAAATACGAATTTCAATTTCGTCGACCACGTCGAAATCATCAAGGGACCCTCGGCCATCTTCGTTACCAACTCGGCCAACACGGTGGGCGGCATGGTCAACAAAATCGCCAAGGCGCCGACTTCCTACAAGGTCGGCACGCTGACCGTGGAAGCGGCGATGTTTGACCGGGGCGGGGCGGACCTTGATATCGGCGGCCCGATTACGGCCGACAAAAAGTTCCAATATCGGCTGCTCCTGAGCGACGTTGATTTCAAGCGCTACTATGACGCCGGTTACGACAAGCGGTGGTCGATCAGTCCGATGTTCGCTTATGATTTCGGCCCGGATAGCCGGGTGTGGGTCAAGATGGAGAAGTTCGACCACGACTACTCCGCCTACAACGGCATCGCGATCGATGGTCGGACCAACAAACTGGCCGCAGTATCGAACAAGAATAACTTGAATGAGGACGCGCCACTGAACTGGCGCAAAGACGCGTTCGAACGAATTTGGGGCCAGTTCACCACCCGACCGTCGGACTTCCTGGCCGTCCGCATTGCCGCTCTCGCTTACACGGCACCTTCGTCCCGGATTGAGTCCATTGCGTCGCCGGTTGGCGCAACCAATCCGACGCTGCAAGCGAACGGTAATTGGATTTTCACTCCCTACGCCCAGTATACCATTCCCCCCAATTATGTCGCGGGTCAGTTGATCCCTCGCATCACCCAGGCCGACAAAGTGTTTCGGCCGGGTCGCGAAGTGCAGAACGATTATATCTTCAGCTTCAACACCGGGCCAGTGAGCCACAAGCTGCTCATCGGCGGCGTTGCCCGGCAGGACATCCAGACCAACCATAGCTATTCCAGCGGCGGCACGAGCACGGCCACCAGCAGTTCGATCGACCCGTTCAACCCGAAATTTCCTGGTACGGTCACGGTGAATCTCAACCAACCGCCCGTCAATTTTCAGGAACAGGATAGCGTCTTCTTCAAGGGGTTCATCCTCGATACCCTGAGCTTCATGAAGGATCGCGCGATCTTCACCTTCGGCGTGTCGCGCAATCGGTTTTCCCAGTCGTCGACGTCGCAGGACTACAACCAACGGACGGGAGTCTACGCGACGCCCGTGAATGTACCGGCGACCATTCTGAACAAGAGCCTCACGCAGTACAGCATTCTCCTCAAGCCACTGCCCAATGTCTCGGTGTTTTACGGGTACAACGTGAATTTCGCCGCGAACCCCATTCAGTTTGGGCAATTTTTGCCGCCGCAGGAAGGCAAGCAATCGGAGTTTGGTTTTAAGTCCAATTGGCTGGGCGGTCGGCTCAACATTGCGGCCAATTACTTCGACATCCAGCAACTCAACAACAACGTGCAGCCCTTTCCGCAGACGGTGCCGCCGAGTTTCCTGCTCATCAACGGCGTCCTCTCGAAGGGCGTGGATGGGGACATCTCCTTTGCCGTGAACGATAACCTGCTTTTCATCGCTTCCTTTGCGGTGTTCGACGCGTCGGCTGCCTTGCGCTCACCGTGGAGCGTCACCCCGATGCCGTCTGATGGGCAGAAGCACGCCACTTTGCCGGTCAACAATGTCTCCGAAAAGAATTTCTCCCTGTGGGGCCGCTACAAGTTCACCACTGGGCCGGTCAAGGGACTCTCGATTGGCGTCGGCCTGAACACGTTGTCGAAGCGCGCGATCACCGACAACGCGAACCAGATTCTTTACGGTTACGTTCCGGGCTACGGCTTGGTCGACGCGAATTTCAACTACGAGACCAAGCGCTTCAAGTACCAGCTGCGGATCGATAATCTCCTGAACAAGAAGGATTATTTCCATGCGGTCCGCAGCAATCAGGTCATGCTGCCCGGCTTCCCGACCAACGTTGGCGGGGCCATCATTTACAAGTTCTAGTCGAATTCGAAACCAAATTTGCTCCCCATGAATTCACGCCTTCTGTCCGTGTCTCGTTTCGCCCTGTTCGCCGCGATCGTTGCGGTCGGCTCCTTCGCCTCCTCGGCCATGGCCGAGGAGCCAAAGTTCGTCCCGCTGTTCAACGGCAAGGATTTCACCGGCTGGAAGCTGCCCGAGCCCAACTTGAACTGGAGCGTCCGGGAAGGAGTCCTGGTCGGCAACAGCGAGGAAAAGCTGCGCGGCAGCAATCTCTGGACCGTAAAAAGCTACGGTAACTTCATCCTCGATATCGACGTGAAGTGCGAGGGCCCGGAAATCGACACCGGCGTGGACCTGCGCACCCCGAGTTTCCAGCTGCAGATGGGCGTGTCGCGCAGCCTGAAGCGGGACATGACCGGTTCCTGGCTGACCGACGGCAAGGGTGACCCGACCCGTTATCCCGAGTCCGGCCGCGCGAACGACTGGGAGAAATACTTCAAGGCGGGCGATTGGAATACCTTCCGGATCGAGGCACGCGGCAACACGTTCACAGCGTGGCTCAATGGCCACAAGATTTCCCAATACACGAGTGACCGCTATGCCCAGCCGGGCCCGATCGGCCTGCAGTTTCACGACACGCTCAAGATGAAGCTGGGCTTCCGGAACATCCGAATCGCGGAGCTGTGAGGTGAGGGCGGACCGCCAGGCGGTCCGCTGTTCTGCCCAGTGAGGCCCCAGGACGGAAATGGGGCTTCAACGGTTCAACTTTCCGCCGTTTCTTCGCCGCATGTTCATTGGACACTATGCGGTGGCCTTGGCCGCCAAACGAGTGGCGCCGACGGCGTCTTTGGGCCTGCTCTTTGCGGCGGCGCAGCTGCCGGATCTGGTCTGGCCGGTCTGCGTGCTACTGGGCTGGGAGCACGTTGGGATTGTCCCGGGAATCACGGCCTTCAACCCGCTGGAGTTCTCTTCTTATCCGTGGTCGCACAGCCTGCTCATGGTCGCGGCCTAGGGCACCGGGGCGGGCCTGGTTTATTTTCTCTGGGCGCGCGATCGCGCCGGGGCCGTGATGGTGGGTCTTCTGGCGGTGAGTCACTGGGTGCTCGATTGGGTGACGCACCGACCGGATTTGCCGCTCTGGCCGGGTGGAGCGGGGCGTTTTGGATTGGGACTCTGGAATTCAGTCGCCGGCCCGCTGGTGATTGAAAGCGGAATGTTTATTGCCGGCATCGTGGTTTACTTTCGCTGCACGCAGCCGAGGGACCGGACGGGGCGTTACGCGATGGGGTCATTGCTGGCGGTACTGACTTTCTTCTACCTCGCCGACCGTTTCGGCCGGCCGCCGCCGAGCGAACAAGCGTTAGGTTGGTTCGCGCTCGTGGGCGGCTGGCTGCCGGTGGCGTGGTCGGACTGGGCCGACCGGCACCGGGTCACGGTTTCGGTGCGCTGAAAACTAACCGCGGCTTTCTTTGCCGCCAACTACCGGGCGCGGCGGAGCCGCAACCAAACCTCGGCCACGCAAAACTTCAGCAGCCAGGAATCATTTTGTGGCAGCTGAAATTCTTCTCGGCCGGCGAGGATTCTGCACGAGAGTAGTGCGGTCTTCTTCCGAGACTGCACTCGGGAAAAGGGGCGGCGCACCTGTTGTTGGTCGTTCCGCCTTCAGGCGGTGCTTGGGGCGCCTTCATTCCGCCTAAAGGCGGGACTACGAACAAGACCCGGCGTTTCCTTAAGACGAACATCTTGGTCGCTTCCTTCGAATCGTCAGGCGGATAGACGCGGATGAAAACTCCATCGATCCATCCGCGTTAATCCGCGGAAAAGGCTTGGGGCCGTGCCCCGTTGGTGGCGGGCGGGCTGCCGACAGCGCGCCGGTCAGGGGCGGCTGGGCAAATCCACCAGGACCGATTCAGCCGGGAAGGGCTGGCCGTCGGCAAGGCGGACGAGGTTCGCCGTCGTCATCAGGGCGATTTCGCTTAACGCCTCGTGTGTGAAAAAAGCCTGGTGGGCGGTGATGAGCACGTTGGGAAACGTCAGCAGGCGGGAAAGTTCGTCGTCCTGCAGAATCTCGCCGGAATGGTCCTCGAAGAAAAGTCCCTCCTCCTCTTCATAGACATCGAGGGCGACCCCGCCTAGCCGGCCCGTCTTGAGGGCCTCGATGAGCGCAGTGGTGTCCACCAGTTTGCCGCGGCTCGTGTTGAGCAGGTACGCGCCCGGTTTCATCCGGGCCAAAGACTCTGCGTTCAGCAGATAGCGGGACTGCGGCGTGAGTGGCAGGTGCAGCGAGACGATGTGACTCGCGGACAGCAGGGTGGCGAAATCGGTGTAGCGCACCCCCTGGGTCGCCGCCCATTCGGGCGCGGGAAAAGGATCGTAGGCCAGCACGTCGGTGCCGAAGCCGCGAAAAATCTGCGCGGCGATCTTGCCAATTTTGCCCGTGCCGACGACCCCGACGGTCTTGCCGTGAAGATCAAAGCCGACCAGGCCGCTCAGGGAAAAATTGTGTTCGCGGACGCGATTGTAGGCGCGGTGGATTTTGCGGTTGAGCGCGAGTAGGAGGGCGATCGTGTGTTCGGCGACGGCATACGGCGAATAGGCCGGCACGCGGATGACGGCGAGGCCGAGGGCCTTGGCGGCCGTGAGGTCCACGTTGTTGAAGCCCGCGCAACGCAGCGCCACGAGCCGCACACCGAGCTGGTGCAGTTGCTGCAAACACGCGGCGTCGAGCCGGTCGTTGACAAACACGCAGACCGCCTGGGCGCCGGCGGCGGTGGCGGCGGTTTCGCTGCTCAGCCGAAATTCATGGAACTGGCGGCGCAGTCGATCGGCGGCCGGAGCGCGCTCGAAGTACTCGCGGTCGTAAGGTTTGGTGTCGTAGAAGGCGACGGTGTTCATGATGGGGGAAGGGGTGACTCTCAGGGTCGTGATGATTTTAGGCTCACTTCCGGCCGCGCCGGTTCGTGGGGCTGACGGTGGCGGCCGACGCGAAGCCACTTTTCGATTTCCGCCGCCAGAAAGGCCGCGCCGGCCACGCCGCCGATGCGCAGCCAGGACTCGCCGGAGATGGGGGCGCTGTGGAAAAGTTTGTTCATCACGGGAGCGTAGGTGAAAAGCAGCTGCGCGCCGAGCATGACGAGCGAGCCGACGATGGCCCACCCGTTCGTGAACCAACCGATGGAGAAGAGGGATTGGTTCAGGGAGCGGCAACTGAAGAGATAGGTGATTTCCACGAGGACAACGCTGTTGACGGCCACGGTGCGCGCTGCCGCCAGCCCGGAATGCGCGACGCGCAGCTCCCACAGGAACAGTCCCAGTCCGCCGCCCACCATCAGGAGCGAGACCAGCGCGGTGCGCAGGAGGAGCATCCGCGTGAGCAACGGTTGCTTCGGGTCGCGGGGCGGCCGCAGCATGACATCGCTTTCCTTCGGCTCGAACGCCAGGGGCAGGCCCAGCAGCGTGTCGGTCAGATTAATCCAGAGCAGTTGGAGTGGCACCAACGGCAGCGGCAAACCGAGCACGATGGCGGCCAGCAGCATCAGCGCCTCGCCGAGGTTGGTAGGAATGATCCACACGATGAATTTGGTGAGGTTGTCGAACACGCCCCGGCCTTCCTCGACGGCGGCCTCGATGCTCGCGAAGTTGTCGTCGGTGAGAATCATCGCGGCCGCGCCCTTGGCCACGTCCGTGCCGCTGATACCCATGGCGACGCCGATGTCGGCCTGCTTGAGGGCGGGGGCGTCGTTCACGCCATCGCCGGTCATCGCGACGATGTGGCCGCGCGACTGGAGCGCCCGCACGAGGCGGAGCTTTTGCTCGGGAGCCACGCGGGCAAAGACGGCGGTGCGATCGGCGACCTCGGGGAGTTCGGCGTCGGAGATTTTTTCGAGCGCGCGACCGGACAGGGCCACCAGCGCTCCATGCTCGGCGCGGCCCTTTAGTCCGATTTGGCCGGCGATGGCCCGCGCGGTGACGAGGTGGTCGCCCGTGATCATCTTCACCGCGATGCCCGCGTCCTGGCATTGGCGGACAGAGGCGATGGCGGCGGGTCGCGGCGGGTCCATCATCGCCTGCAAGCCGAGGAAGGTGAATCCCTCGGCGACTTGGGCGGGTTCGAGCTTGGCGAGATGCGCGGCCCCGGGCCGGCGGGCCAGCCCGAGCACCCGCAGGCCGCGGGCCGCCATTGTTTCGGCGGCGCGAAGCACGGCCGCCCGATCCAGCGCGACCGCGGCGGAGCCTTCGCCGAGCGCGTCGGTGCAGCGCTCGAGCAGGCGTTCCAAGGCACCGACCTTGTAGATGACACGGCCGGAGGGCGTCGCGTGCAGCGTGGCGCGGAACATCTGCTCGGATTCAAACGGAATCGTGTCCACGCGCGGCGCGGCGCCTTGGGTGTGGACGCGCGTGAGTCCGCCCTTCTCGGCGGCCACGACCAGCGCGGCTTCGGTGGGGTCGCCCTGCACTTTTAACCGCCCGTCCTCCTGGCCGACTTGCGAGTCGTTGCACAGCAGTCCGGCCCGCAGGCACTCGGTGAGCGCGGGATGTTCCGGCACTTTCACGACGGCACCCTCGAGCCGGAAGTCGCCCTTGGGTTCGTAGCCAGTACCGGTGACCGTGTAGAGTTTTCCGCCGGCGTAGATTTCCTGCACCGTCATCTGGTTCTCGGTGAGCGTGCCGGTTTTATCCGAGCAAATCACCGTGGTGCTGCCGAGGGTTTCGACGGCGGGAAGCCTGCGGATGATGGCCTGCCGTTTCGCCATCCGGGACACCCCGATGGCGAGGACGATGGTGACGGCGGCGGGCAGGCCCTCGGGAATCGCGCCGACCGCCAGCGCCACCGCCGCCATGAACATTTCGACCGGCTTTTCGCCGCGCGCGACGCCGAGTCCGAAGGTGACCACCGCCAGCGCGAAAATGGCCCAGAGCACGAGGTTGCTGAACTGCGCGATTTTCTTCGTCAGCGGCGTGGACAACTCGACGGCGCCGGAGATGAGCCGGGCGATGCGACCAGTTTCGGTCTGGTCGCCGATGCCCCAGACGACGCCTTCGGCCTCGCCCCGGGTGATGAGCGTGCCGGTGTAGGCGAGATTTTTTCGGTCGGCGAGCAGGGTATCCAGCGGCAGCGGCTCGAGCTGTTTGGCGACCGGGAGCGATTCGCCAGTGAGGGCGGATTCGTCCGCATGGAGATGGCGGGCCTGGACGAGCCGCAGGTCGGCGGGCACGCGGTCGCCGGATTGGAGGAGCACCACATCGCCCGGCACGAGCTGATCGGAGGGGAGGCGGAGTTTTTGGCCATCGCGGCGCACCGTGGTTTCGGTGGCGACCATCCGGGCGAGCGCCTCGATGGCCTTTTCCGCCTTCGACTCCTGGAGGAAGCCCACCACGGCGTTGAGCAGCACGACGCCCAAAATGACGCCCGCGTCCACCCATTCGGCAAGGGACGCCGTGACGCCGACCGCGACCAGCAGGATATAAACGAGCGGCTGGTGGAACTGCTGGAGAAATTTGCGCCACGGCGGCGTCCCCCGATGCGCAGTGACGCGGTTCGGGCCGAATTTCACCTGACGGCGACGGACCTCCTCGGCCGACAGACCGGTCGACAAATTCACGTCGAGGAAATGGACGACTTCCCTCGCCGGCAGCTGGTGCCAGGCTTTATCTTTTTGCGTCATGGTTGGTGGAACACCTGCGGCGGAAACGCGGCGTGCATCGCGTTGGTGGAATCTTAGATCAAGATGTCGCCGGATACCTTGCAAAATTTGCCCGACTCTCCGCGCCGGTTGCCCTGCGCAAAGGGGGGCCTCGCGCCGTGCGACCTTTGCCTATGAAAGGTTGCCGCCAGTCTGGTAATGGGGGTGTTCAGTCAGTAAGGATGCCTCCTGCCGCGGCCTGCGGCCGCAACCCTAGGCGACGGAGGAGTTGCCACAAAAAGTCCTAGCGCGGCGGAGCCGCAACCAAACTCAAGCCGTCAGGCTTTTTTTGCACAGGCGGCCAATCCGAGAACGAACTGAGATCAATCCCTCCGTCTGACCTCGGTTCGTGCTCCGGTAAAATTCAGGGGCTTGTGCCAGGGCCCATTCGCAACTCCTTGTGGCTTTGAAATTCCTCGTGGCTTGCACGGATTCTGCAAAACAGGGGCGCGGTCTTTTTCCGCGATTGCGCTCGGAAAAATGGCTGCGCAGCCGTTGTTGGTCGTTCCGCCTAAAGGCGGGACTACGAACAAAAACCGCGTTCGCTTTCGGCAAACATGTTGGTGTCTCCGCTCGAATAGCCAGACATGCTATCGTCGAGAATCAGGCCGGAACGCACCGCGGAATTCACCGCGAACGCCGCGACAAAGATTGCGGGCCCGCCCACCATGACGGATTTCCGATCCGCCTCAGGTGTAAGTCCGAGCGGGATCAGGGAGGCAACCACGGTGAGCAGAAACGCCGTGACCGCGGCTATGTCGCCGCAGGCGCGCGGACCCGGAGTAAGCGGTTTAGCGAAACGTATAGCCACGAGCGCCGAGCGAGCGGAGGTTCCACTCGCTGGCGTTCGGGGCGGCAAACGCCCGGGTCCCCGTCGGAGTCGGAATCATTGCCTTCGCTCCTGCCGTTATTCATGCCTTACCCCTTGCCGAAGACTCTCGAACCCTCTCCCGCCCTGCGCCCCAAAATCCTGGCGGTGGACGATTCCAAGACCGTGCGCCGCCTGGCCCAACAGGTGCTCCGCGATTTCGACTGCGAGGTGAGCGAGGCCGCGAACGGGTTCAAAGCCCTGTTCGCCATGGAACGGATCCTGCCCGATCTCATTCTTCTCGATGTGAACATGCCCACCATGGACGGGCTGGAAATGCTCACCCTGCTCAGTTCCAAGCCGGAGCTGAAGGCGATCCCGGTCATCATGCTGACCTCGCCCGCCGATCACTCCGTCAGTGGTGAACTTGCGGCGTTGGGCGTCAGCGCCACCCTGATGAAGCCCTTCACCCCCGCCGAGCTCATCGCCAAGATTCGCGGCGTGCTCCCGCTGAAGCCGGTCCGGCCCCATCTCCCCGCCGATGACGCGGATGGACGCGGATAAGTCCGGACCGAACCATGCGCGTTAATCCGCGTGATCCGCGAGGCTCGGTCGTAACGATTCGGCTGGAGGGCGCCGAAAAAAAGTTGGGTTGATGATCGTGATATTTGCTTATGCGATCGCGGAGCATGCCGAATCCTCACTCCACCTTTATCGAAGGCTGATTGGCTCTCTTCCTCCTAGCTTCATGGCTCCTGAATTAACTCAGCGGATTGATTATCCGAGCCTTAAATCCTTGGTTCTCTCTCTGCGCCTCTGCGCCGTGAGCGAAGCGGGCGGGAGTGGAGTTTGGGCCAAGGCGGTGACTCGCGCAAGGCGGCAGGGCGCAGAGGATCAAAACAGGAAGTATCTTTGGGCCATCGGCAGAACTCTCGCTGGTTCACACGTGAGCACGCGGCCGTCGGCCTTGACGGTGTAGGTCTCGGGATCGACCTCGATCTTCGGCAAGGCGTCGTTGAGCACCATGTCGCGCTTGCCGATTTTGCGGCAGCTTTTCACCGGCTCCAACCGGCGAGCGAGGCCGAGTTGCTTTGGACCCGTCTTGCTGCGGAGCGACGCGGCGCTGACGAACGTGATGCTGGTCGAGGTCAGGGCTTTGCCGGCAGCGCCGAATTGCGGGCGATAAAACGTCGGCTGCGGCGTGGGAATCGAGGCGTTGGGATCGCCCATGTTGGCCCACGCGATGAAGCCGCCCTTAAGTACGAGCTCCGGTTTTACCCCAAAGAGCGCCGGCTTGAACACGACGAGGTCGGCGAGCTTGCCGACCTCGAGCGAGCCCACGATGTGCGAGATGCCGTGGGCGATCGCCGGGTTGATCGTGTATTTCGCCAGATAACGCAGCGCACGGAAATTGTCGGCGGCGGGATGCGAATGGCCGGAGATGACGCCGAACTGCTGCTTCATCTTGTGCGCGGTCTGCCAGGTGCGGATGATGACTTCGCCGATGCGCCCCATCGCCTGCGAGTCGGACGACATCATCGAAATGGCGCCAAGATCGTGCAGGCAGTCTTCGGCTGCGATCGTTTCGGGTCGGATGCGCGACTCGGCGAACGCGACGTCCTCGGGGATTTTCGAGTCGAGATGGTGGCACACCATCAGCATGTCGAGATGCTCGTCGATGGTGTTCACGGTGAAGGGCCGCGTCGGATTGGTTGAGGACGGCAGCACATTCGGCTCGCCGCAGACACGGATGATATCGGGCGCATGCCCGCCACCCGCGCCTTCGGAGTGAAACGTGTGAATCGTCCGGCCCTTGAACGCGGCGATGGTGTCACCGACGTAGCCGGACTCGTTGAGCGTGTCGGTGTGGATCGCGACCTGGACGTCGAGTTCGTCAGCGACACCGAGGCAGACATCGATGGCGGCGGGAGTCGTGCCCCAGTCCTCGTGCAATTTGAGTCCGATGGCGCCGGCGAGAACCTGTTCGCGCAGCGGCTCGGGCGTGCCGCAGTTTCCTTTGCCGAGAAAGCCGAGATTCATCGGATAGGCCTCGGCTGCCTCGAGCATCCGGTGCAGGTTCCAGGTGCCGGGCGTGCACGTCGTCGCAAACGTACCGGTGGCGGGCCCCGTGCCGCCACCCAGCATCGTGGTGATGCCGGAGCTGATTGCCTCGTCGATCTGCTGCGGGCAGATGAAATGGATGTGCGTGTCGATGCCGCCGGCGGTGATGATGCAGCCTTCACCCGCGAGCACTTCGGTGGCGGCGCCGACGACCATCGGGTTTTTCTTTTTCGTCCGCGGGTCGGGATAAATCGAGCCGAGGCCGCTTTGGATGCCGGGATTGCCCGCGTGACCGATGCCGACGATGAGCCCGTGCTTGATGCCGAGGTCCGCCTTGATGATGCCGAGGATGGGATCGAGGATCAGGGCGTTGGTGATGACGAGATCGAGGCACTCGGTGTCGAGGGCGGTGGGGGACTGGCCCATGCCGTCGCGAATGACTTTGCCGCCGCCGAATTTGATTTCGTTGCCGTAACCGCCACCCTCGGCGATGAGGTCGCGTTCGACTTGGACGAACAGGTCGGTGTCGGCGAGCCGCACGCGGTCACCGACGGTCGGTCCGAACATTTCGGCGTATTGGCGGCGGGTTAGTTTGAGGGGCATCGGAAGAATTTTTTTTGGGTCACAGAGTACAAGGCGTGGTTCCGCCGCGAATCAGGGCTCGATTTTCCGCCTCATCCGCGGAAATGCCTTGGCGCAGAGTCCTGGCCGGTCGGAATGAGAGTCGCAGTTGGCGTGCATCCTTGGGAATGGCGGGAGAGACTAAGCCTCCGTGACCTCAGTGCCTCCGCGGTCGTCGCGGTGATCCTGCCTTGGTTTTGGATTTTGCATCGAGCTTGCCGTTGATCTTCGCGTTGAGGCCGAACACTTCGCGGGCGCCGGCGAGGGCGACGAGTTCGACGCGTTTGGTGTCGCCGGCTTCGAAGCGCACCGCCGTGCCGGCGGGAATGTTGAGACGGAAACCGCGCGACGCGGCGCGATCAAAGCGCAGCGCCGTATTGGTTTCGAAGAAATGGTAGTGCGAGCCGACCTGAATCGGGCGATCGCCGGTATTGGCCACTTCGAGGATGACCGTTGCCAGAGCGACGTTGGCGGCCAAAGCGGTGGCGTCGGCCGCGACGATGATTTCACCGGGAATCATGGGGAGAGTGTGACAGGACTATTATCGAATCGGATGATGCACGGTCACCAGCTTGGTGCCGTCGGGGAAGGTGGCTTCGACTTGTACGTCGTGAATCATGTCGGCGATGCCTTCCATGACGTCGGCGAGTTTGAGGATCGTGGTCCCGTAACTCATCAACTCGGCCACCGTGCGGCCATCGCGGGCGCCTTCGATGATCTCGTAGGTGATGATGGCGATGGCCTCGGGGTAGTTGAGCTTGAGCCCGCGCGCCTGGCGGCGTCGCGCGAGGTCGGCGGCGGTGACGATCAGGAGTTTTTCGCGTTCGCGGGGGGTGAGATGCATGGCGGGGAAAGGTGAATTCAGAAGCCAGGAAACCAGGAGCAAAGCCTCTGATTCATGGCTTCTTGGCTTCGGAATTAATGGCTCTGGTTTTTCAAACTTGGAGGTACTCTTTAACAACCTCGTCGGTGAGTGTGGCGATCGGGCCGGAGGAGACGACTACGCCGCGATCCATTGCGAAGTAGCGGTCGGCGACTTCGCGGCAGAAGTCCACGTATTGTTCGACGAGGAGAATCGCGAGCGAGTGCTCCTGTTTGAGTTGCTGCACGGCGTGCTTGATTTCTTCGACCGCCCGCGCGGCCTGCTCGAAGGCGGCCGCGGGGGCGCGAGGGGCCTTGAGCTTTTTCAACGTGTCGCCGATTTGGTCGATGATCGACGGCTGGATGCCTTCGGTTGGTTCGTCGAGGATCAGGAGTTTCGGTTCGGTGAGCAACGCGCGACCGATGGCCAACTGCTGCTGCTGGCCGCCCGAGAGGACGCCGCCCTTGCGCGAGAGCATTTCCTTCAGGACGGGAAAGAGGGCGAACACGCGCTCCAGCCCGGCGCGCGCCGCGGCCCCCTTGCGTCCGTGCACGACGAGCCCGACCTGAAGATTTTCTCCAACCGTGAGGTGAGGGAAGATATCGCGGCCCTGCGGCACGTAGCCGATCCCGGCCCGGGCCCGAACATCCATGGGAAGTTTTTCAATCGACTGGCCCGCGAGGGTAATGGTGCCGGAGCGGACGGGTAACACGCCCGTGATGGAACGAAGGGTGGTGGTCTTGCCCACGCCGTTGCGGCCCATGAGCGCCACGACCTCGCCGGGCGCGATGTCGAGAGCGACGCCGCGGAGAATGCGCGAACCTCCGATGTAGGTTTCGATCCCGGAAAGTTGGAGGAGCGGGCTAGGCACTTTGAAAAACGTGTTTTTTGGTCGCAGAGAGCCCAGCGCGGCGCAGCCGCAACCAAAAGGGACAAGGCATTGTTTTTAACCGCGGATAACACGGATGGCGCGGATTGGTAGGGACTTTATCCGGGATTGATCCGTGTAATCCGCGGTTAAACGGCTCGAACAAGATGGCTCGGAAAATCTTTGTGGCCGGAAAAGATTCCGCAGTACAGCCGTGTGCTCTTTTTCCGAGACGGCGCCCGGAAAAAATGGCTGCGCCGCCGCGAATCTGAATTCGGAGCAATCTCTCACGCGGAGAGGCGGAGGCGCGGAGAGCCCCGATGGCTCCTCCGCGTCTCCGCGCACTCCGCGTGAAGATCTGGTCCAAGCTGCAAGACAAACCTGTTGGGGCCTTCGCTCGAATAGTCAGACCAAGGTCCAAGCCGCGGTCACAGAGAAATCCTCTGTGCTCTTGGTTTGGGTCTCTGTGTCCTCTGTGACGCAACCTCATGGTTATCGCGTGCCGTGTTTGCCCCTGCCGAGATACACTTCGCGAACTTTCTGATCAGCCTGCACGTCGTCGAATTTTCCTTCGCAGAGCACCGAGCCCTGGTGGAGGACGGTGACCTGGCCGTTGGCGGCAATTTGCTTCACGAAGGTCATGTCATGCTCGACCACGACGAGGCTGTGCTTGCCCGCGAGCGAGAGCAGGAGTTCGCCCGTGCGATAGGTTTCCTCGTCGGTCATGCCGGCGGCGGGTTCGTCGACGAGGAGGACTTTGGGCTCCTGGGCGAGCAGCATGCCGATTTCGAGCCACTGTTTTTCGCCGTGCGCGAGCAGGCCGGCCTTCCAGTCGCGCTTCTCGGCGAGGCGGATGAGCTTCAGGATTTCATCAATCCGATCGCGATCCGTCGAGGAGAGGCGGTGCAGCAGCGAAGCGAACACGCCGCGCGGACCCTTGAGCGAAAGCACAAGATTATCGAGGACGGTGTGCTCGGTGTAGACGCTGGGCGTCTGGAATTTTCGGCCGATGCCGAGGCGGTTGATTTCGTACTCGTTGAGCCCGGCGAGGTCGTGGTGCGACGCCGGATCGCTGCCGAACTCGATCTTGCCCTTGTCGGGTTTGGCGCGGCCGGTGATGAGATCGAAGAACGTGGATTTGCCCGCGCCGTTGGGCCCGATGACCGTCCGCAGCTCTCCCTCGAAGAGGTAGAACGTCAGGTTGGAAATCGCCTTGAAGCCGTCATAGGTCTTCGAGACATCTTCGACCGTGAGGAGCGGGTGGGACATGGGCGGAGTTGAGAGTTGGGGGGTGAGAGTTGAGAGTTCGGAAACAAACCTCGCTTAGGATTTTGGAGCGGGGACGGGCGCAGCGGCGGGTGCTTCGGGTTTGGGGCCGGTGAGTTTTTTCCAAAGGGGGGCGAGACGCTGGGGGAGACTGACGAGGCCGCCGGGAAGGAAGAGCACGACGAGGATGAAGAGGCCGCCGAGGATGATGAGCCAGAGATCGGGAAACGCGCGGGTGGCCCAGCTCTTCAGGGCGTTGATGCTGATGGCGCCGACGATGGGACCGAGCAGCGTGCCGCGGCCGCCAACCGCGACCCAGACCACGGCCTCGAGCGATTTTTCCGCCTGCATCTCGCTCGGATTGATGATGCCGACTTGCGGCGTGTAGAGCGCGCCCCCGACGGCCGCGATGAGTGCGGCAAGGATGAAGATGAAAAGTTTGTAGTGCGCGGTGGCGTAGCCGCTGAAGAGCACGCGGTTCTCGCCGTCGCGGATGGCCTGTTGCACGAGGCCAAACTTCGTCCGGCTCAGCCAGCGGCAGAAAAGGAAAACAAGGAGCAGCGTGACCGCGGTGGCGATATAGAGTCCGCGCGCCGTGGCGGGTTGGGCGAGGCTGTGGCCCAGGATGAATTTGAAATCGGTGAAGCCGTTGTTGCCGCCGAGGAGCAGGTTGTTGCGGAAAAACATGATCGACGCCGCGTACGTCAGGGCCTGCGTGAGGATCGAAAAATACACGCCCTTGATCCGCGACCGAAACGCGAGGAAGCCGAACAGGCCCGCGATCAATCCCGGCACGACAAACACCATCGTCAGCGCGAACGGAAAGCTCGCGAAGGGCTCCCAGAAGGCGGGCAGCTTCGTCCAGCCGAGAAACACGAGGAAGTCGGGGAGCGGTTTGTGATACTGCCCGAGGTCGCCGATCATCCGCATCAGGTACATGCCGTGCATGTAGCCGCCGAGGGCGAAGAAGAGCGCCTGGCCGAGGGAGAGCAGGCCGGTGTAGCCCCAGAGCAGATCCACCGACATCGCGAGCAGCGCGTAGCAAAGATATTTGCCCCAAAGGCTGAGGGTGAAATTACTGACGAAGCCGTAGGCGTTGAGCAGGGGAAAACCGACGATGAGCAGCAGGGCCACGACGATGACGGCGCTGCCTTCGAAGCGGCGGAAGAGGGACTTATTCATCGAGGCTGCGGCTGCGGGTGACGAAGAGCCCGGCGGGTTTCCATTGCAGGAAGAGGATGATGCCGGCCAGGACGAGAATCTTGCCGAAGACCGCGGCGTCCTGGGCGAGATTTTGGAGGAAGCCGCCGAGACCCGGGACCCAACTCAAGCCGGGCGCCCAGTCGGGCAGATACTGTTGCAGCACCTGATCAATGCCGCCGATCCCGAAGGCGCTGATGATGGTGCCGCCAATGCTGCCGACGCCGCCGACGACCACGACCATGAACGAGTCGATGATGTAGCCTTGGCCGAGCGAGGGACCGACATTGCCGATCTGGCTGAGAAAGGCGCCGGCGAGACCCGCGAGCCCACTGCCGAGGCCAAACGTCAGCATGTTCACGCGCTCCGTGCGCACGCCCATGCACGAGGCCATCGTGCGGTTTTGCATCGACGCGCGGATGAGCAGGCCGAGGGGCGTCTTCGACAGCACGAGCCACATGCCGAAGACGATCAGGATGGCGAAGCCGATCACGAAGACCCGGTTCCAGCCGAGGATGACGTCGCTCACGAGCCAGTTGCCGCTGAGATAGGTGGGACTGGAAACCTGCACGTTATTCGCGCCGAAGATGAGGCGCAGGCATTGCTGCATCACGAGCGACACGCCCCAAGTCGCGAGCAGGCTCTCGAGCGGACGCCGGTAGAGGAACTGAATCACCGTGCGCTCGAGGACGATGCCGACCAGCGCGGCCGAGATGAAACTGAGCGGGATCGCGGCGAGGAAGTACCCCTGGTAGGCGGAACCGGTGAAATTCATCCCGTGGATGGGGAGGCTCAGGCCGAAAAACGGAATCGTGATGCCGGCGCCGAAAATATTCTGCACGACGTAGGTCGTGTAGGCGCCAATCGCGATCATCTCGCCGTGGGCCATGTTGATCACGCGCATCAGTCCAAAGGTGATCGCGAGGCCAAGCGCGCCGACGAGCAGGATGCTGCCGAGGCTGACCCCGCGAAAAAGTGTGCCAAAGAAATCGACCGCCGAACGGTGGCGCTCGACGGCTTGCTGGGCGGCGCGGGCGGCGGTGGCGACCTGAAGTTGACCGGCATCCTGGGCTTCTTTGAGGGCGCGTTGGAGAAAGTCGGTGCTGGCGAGGGAGTGGAGTTCCTGCAGTTCCTTGATGGCGGAAAGCTTGACGGCCTCCTGGGGGTTCTTGAGCTGCGCGAGGGCGATGGCTTCGCGCAGGGCGCGCTGCACCGCGGGATCCGCCTCGATGGTGAGCCTCGCCTGAAGGGCGGGAAGTTTCTCGATGTCCTGCGCGAGCCCGATCGTTTGGATCGCCTTGAGCCGCGTGGCCGGGGCCGGTGCGGCGAGATCGGCGAGGTCGAGCACGGCCTTCATCGCGCGACGCAGCGCGGCGTTGTGCTCGACGGCCACCAAGTCGGCGCCGACCAGGCGGAGCGGCTGGCCGGCCAGATCGAGGAGGGGCGCGCCCGTGTCGATCCGGAGCGCGGGTTGGGCGCCGTTGGCATCTTTTTCCCCGCTGAGTTGGACGGGGATTTTCGTTCCGTCCGGTGCGGTGTAGACGAAGAGCGCGTCGACCCGCCAGGCTTCCAGCAGCGAAGCGATGGCGGGGTCGGCCTGGCCCATGAGCAGGCCGATGAGCTGGCGTTTCTCCGTGGCGTTTTCCGCCAGCGCCGCCCGCACGATCGTCTGCCGGGCGGTGTCCGCGCCGTGGGCCGACGCCGAGATCAGCCACGCGAACAGGAAGATGACGCGGAGCGCGCGAACGAAACGATTCATTATTTAGAGCCGCGGCATGAATGCTAGAGCCATGCCAAGAAGAAGGGCGGGCGCCGATTGGCGTCCGCCCTTGGTGTCATCGCCGGTCAACGACCGGATAATGGGTCAGGGTTAGTCGGAGG
>CANJNJ010000037.1 GCA_947474995.1 Opitutaceae bacterium
CGTGGTGGTCAGGCTGGTGACTTTGGCGGCCACGCCCTGCAGTGCCTCCAAGTTCTTCTGGATGTTCTGCAGCGTGTCGGCGATGACGACGGTGGTGGTGGGCTTGAGCCGCAACGTGGTCAAAGCCGTCGCTACCGTGACGGGATCCGTCGACGTTGGCGGGACGAAAATCGAGCCCGCGGCAGAGCTGACACCAGTGACCGGCACTGATTAACTATCGGCGACGGTGGCGGAGACTTGAGGAGGAAAGGAGGCTGGCGGAAGGGGTCTGCTTGGAAGGGGGCGGCCGGCCCGGGTCTGCCACCGATGAACAGAAAACAGGACGAACAATTATCGTCGCGACCCGATCGAGGGAGCCGGAAAACGTTCCGGGTGGGCGGGGCCCTCCACGCCCCACCTGACCGCGCGCGGAGCGCCCGGTCCACCTTTACGGCCCACGGGGGGCTAAGCTTTCGGGCGGAAGACCGCGGGCGCCGCCGGCGAGGCTTCGAGCCGGGGGCCGCCGATCAGGTCGATGCAGTAGGGAATGGCCGGAAACACGGCCTCGAGGTTCTCGCGAATCGCTTTCGGCCGACCGGGCAGATTGACGATGAGCGTGCGGCCGCGAATGCCGGCGGTCTGGCGCGAGAGGATCGCGGTCGGCACATACTTGAGCGACGTGCTGCGCATCAGTTCGCCGAAACCCGGCATCATTTTTTCGCATACGGCGGCGGTCGCCTCGGGCGTGACGTCGCGCAGCGCGGGGCCGGTGCCGCCGGTCGTGACGACCAGGGCGCAGCCCGCCTCGTCGGCCATCCGCCGCAGCTCGGCTTCAATCACCGGTTGCTCGTCCGGGATGACGCGGTAGTCGGCTTCGAATTCAGTCGTGAGCCACTCGCGCAGCAGAGCCACGCAGGCCTTGCCGGGAATGTCTTCGTAAACGCCGGCGCTGGCCCGGTCGGAGATATTGAGAACGCCGATGCGGATCATGAAGAATATTTTCAGCGGTTTTTAGCCACAAATCTCACCGATGGGCACAAAGGCGGAGCCGACTTCGCGGGTCCCTATTTGTGTTAATTGGTGTAATCTGTGGCTAACAAAGTGGGAAGTTTGCTCCGGCTGGCTCAAAGGATAGGCAGGGCGGAAAATGGCAATTGCCGGAATAGCACGGCAGAGGACTGCAAATAAAACGAGACTTTCATCCAGGGCCATCCGCGAAATCCTCGGGAAAAAACCGGGTGATGATTTCCTGGGGCGTGACGCCCTGTTCCCGCAAAGTGCGCAGGGCGAGGGCGTCGTGGCGTTTGGCGAGCCGCTCGCCCTTGGTGTCGACCATCAGGGGGGCGTGATAAAACTTCGGCGGGCTCCAGCCGAGAGCGCGGAAAAGCAGCAATTGCCGGAAGGTGCTCTTCACCAAGTCGGCCCCGCGCACGACCTCGGTGATGCTGAGTTCGGCATCGTCGACAGCGCAGGCGAGTTGGTAGCTGGGCGTGTCGTCTTTGCGCCAGACGAGGAAATCGCCAAAATCGCGGCCGGCCACGGCCCGTTGATCACCGAGGTTCTCGTCGTGAAAGTCGAACGCCTCGCCGTCGGGCACTCGGATTCGCCAGTTGACGGAAATTTTTTCACCCAGCGGTGGTAGCGGTGCGTCGGCCGGCGGCCGGAATTGGGGTGGGTAAATGGGTTCGTCGTCCGCGCCGCCCTCGTGCGGAGCCCCGGCGGCCTCGATGACGTCGCGGCGGGTGCGGGTGCACGGAAAGATAAGGTTCGCCGCGTGCAGCCGTTCCAGCGCGGCCCGGTAGCGGTCACGGCGGGCACTCTGCGAAATCATGGGCTCCGCCCAGACGAAACCGAACCAGCGCAGATCCTCCACCATGGCATCCACGAAATCCAACCGGAAGCGCACCGCGTCGAGATCGTCGTTGCGCAGGAGCAGCGTGCCGCCGGCGGCGCGGGCGCGTTCGGCCGCGAACCAAAACGTTCGCGCATGCCCCAGGTGCAGATAGCCGGTGGGCGAGGGCGCGAGACGGCCGCGGTAGATTTCGTTCATTTGAGCCACTCCTTCACCCTAATGAGGCACGAATGCGGCGGAGCCGAATCCAAATTGTTCGGAGATTCAAGGCGTGGTCGAGTTTCACGTGGAGACGCGGCGACGCGGAGGAGGCCAATCCCGCGGATTGTTTATTGGCCACTCCGCGTCCTCCGCGGCTCCGCGTGAGGCCGGTTTGGAGGGATTGACTTGAAATTAAGCCGATGGGACGGCGGAGTTTTGCGTCCCGCGATTATTAGTGTGGATTAGTGTAGATTAGTGGTTTCAAAACCCAAATGACCAAATTGCTTTGCGTCTACTGCGCCTCCAGCGATCGGATCGATCCAAAATATGCGGCGGTCGCGGCGGAATTGGGCGCCGAAATGGTGCGACGCGGCTGGGGACTGGTCTATGGCGGTGGCAAAACCGGACTGATGGGTGCGATCGCCCGGGCGGTGAAGCAGAACGGCGGCCGCGTGATCGGCGTGATTCCGGAATTCATGAAGGTAAAGGAACTGGCGTTCGATGAGGCCGACGAGCTGGTCACCGTCATCACCATGCGCGAACGCAAGCTGCTGATGGAGACGCGGGCCAACGCCTTCGTCGCGCTCCCGGGCGGCTGGGGCACGCTGGAGGAAATCATGGAAATCCTGACGCTCCGGCAATTGGACGTGGTGCGAAAGCCCTGCGTCTTTTTCAACCAGGACGGATTCTACGACCCGCTGCTGCAATTGTTCGACCGGATGTTGCAGGATAAATTCTTCAAGCCTTCGAATCTGGATCTGTTTCGCGTCACGGAAACGGTCCCGGGGGTCTTCGAGCAGATCGAGGCGGCCGCGCACACGCGGGCTGAAGCAAAATGGTTCGAGACGCGTTGAACCCATGAAAAACGCGGCCGTGCTCGTGCTGTTGCAGCGCCACCTGGCCCGGGCGCTGGACGCGCACGAGCAGGCGATGACGGAAGCCGCGATGGAGTTCGTCGTGGCGCAGTCGGATTGTCTCCTGCGCACGTGTGTCCCCGGGCACCTGACGGGATCGGCCTGGATCGTGAGCCCGGACCGCCGGCGCACGCTGCTGACGCATCACCATAAACTCGATAAATGGCTCCAGCTTGGAGGTCACGCCGACGGCGATGGGGATTTGGCCGCGGTGGCCTTGCGCGAGGCCCGGGAGGAAAGCGGGCTGACTCGGCTGCGCCTGGTTGAGCCGGAGATTTTTGATTTCGACCGCCACTGGATTCCGCCGCGAAAACAGGAGCCCGGGCACTATCACTACGACCTGCGCTTCATGATCGAAGCCGACCCGGATGCGCCGTTGCAGATTTCGAGCGAATCCAAAGACCTCGCGTGGGTGGAACTGGACCGCGTGGGGATACTCAATTCCGAGGAATCGATGGCGCGGATGGTGAGGAAGACGCCGCGCGTGGCGCGGAATGAGCAATGACCAATGTGGACGGACCGCGGACCACCCTCGCTAATATACGGGCAATCGAAAATGGCCATTGGTCATAGAACCTTGAACCTTGGTCATTTCGTGCCGCTCCACAGCGGCACGACCTCTTCCTTCCGGACCCAGCCGGTCTGCCCGTTTTCAAACGTGAGATGGGTCCAGCCGAGGAATGCGCGGTCCGCCACCGCGATATTACCGGCGGCGAGGGTCGACGTTTTTTGGGACGTTTCGGCCTCCGTGGGAATTGAGCGGAGCGTGCCGGCGCGCGTTGCGATCACGGCGCGGGCGTCGGCCGCCGTGCCATAGGTTAGCACGCCACTGGCGGCCGCCCCGGCGGTGAGCAGGCTCAGCAGCAGGATCGCCGCCGCGCTCCAATAGCGGGCGCGCTTCCTTTTGCCATAGAGGTTGAGCAACATCCAGCCGAGCGCGGCGGCGGCGGCGAAAGCCGACGCGACGAGCGCAACCTGCCAAACCGCGGGCGACGCCTCTCGCGCCAGGTTCTGCCGTGGTTCGGAATTCAAGAACTTGGCCAGCGGGCTCGCCACGAAGCCGGCTTTCTCGGCGGCGAACGCGAAGTGCCATTGCACCGCGGGATCGGTGGGGCGCTGGACGAAGGCGGCGGTGGCCTGCGCGGCGGCTTCGCCGGGATGGTCCTGCTGTGCGAGAGCCAGCGACAGATTGTGGCGGGCAATCCAATTGGTTGGGGTCCGCGCCAGCACCGTGCGCCACGATTTTTCCGCGGCGGCGAAATCTCCCCGGCGGTAGGCGGCCGCCGGATCCGCATCGGCCGCGCGCAGCAGCAGGGGCGAAAGAACCGCCGACAGCGCGAGGACTGCGGCGAAGGGCATGAGATTTTGCGGGAGGAACGCCCGCAACATCCGGAAACCGGGTACGCGCTTGGCGGCCAAAGCGGCCTGCGCGCGGTCCACCCAGTCCGTGGGCAGCGTCGCTTTGACGCCATAGAGCGAGCGATCCGCTTCCTGCCAAAGGGTCGTCCACGCTTGATTCGGCAGCGCCGTCGCGGGTGGCGCGGCGTGCTTGATCTGCCAGAGCACGGCAGTGTCGTGCTGCCAGGCGATCAGCAGGGCGGCGCGTTCTTTTTCCCCGGCGCCGGCGAGCTGTGCGAGCGTGCGGACCAGCCGGGCCCGGGCTTCGCGACGCGGGCGGACGGGATCCGTTTTCTGCGCCCGGCGAATGGCGAGTCCTCCCCAGAAGAGGAACAGGCCCGCAAAGGGCGCGGACAGCCAGACAATGAGTTCGTCCCGGGAGAGCGGCGCCATAACCTCGTCGGAACCGGGGAGCGGATCGCGGGGAATTCCACCGGGGGCGGGCGGAGGCGTCGGGGGCATCACCGGCTTGGCCTCGGGCGGCGGGGTCGGTTCGGCGCTTTGGGTCGTGATGTTGAATTGCGACGCATTGGGCGCCGCGACCGGCGCCGTGATGGTCAGCGTGGTGCGCGGGGCGTTGATCGTCCTGTAGGTTCCGCTCTTCGGGTCGAAGCACGTGAACGCGACCGGGCCCAGCGTGTACGTGCCGGCCTTGCTCGGCACCAGCACGACATCCTCGGCCAGCGTGGCGTCGAAGAGCTTGCCCTCGACCGGCGTGCGCTTCGCCTTGGGCTGCACGACTTGAAAGTCACTCGACACGTCGCGCGAAGGCAGTCCGGCGAAGTCGGGCCAGTTGCCCGTGCCGGCGAGTTCGAGCGTCCAGGTCACCGGCTCGCCAATCGCGGCCTTTTCCGGCACGACCTTCGAGACCAGTTTGAACTGTCCGACGGCCCCGCTGAAGCCGGGGGGCGGCGTGGGCAACGGGCGAACCTCGAGCGTGGGTTGATCCGAGGTGACCGAGATGGCCTCCATCCGCGGCTGGGAAATAATCCCGAACCCAATCGTGCCCGTCTGAATGTTGAGGACGTGGTTCGCGGCCTCCAATTTGAACTTGTTCGGCACGCTGGCGGTGGCGCGCGTCCGGAAGGTCACCTGCAGCCGCCGTTCGCCGCCGACGACCGACTCGGTGACGTCGGGTTTCGACCAGTCTTCGGCGACCAACGGGGAGGCATTCCAGTCGAACGAGGGCGAGATTTGGGGATTGTTGCGCCGCGAGGCCGACAAGACGTAGCTGACGCCGAAGACTTCGCCGGCCCACAGGCTGGGGCGTTCGAGCAGCAGCTTGGAATTCGCCACCGAATCCAGCGAGGCTGCCGGCGAGCCCGCGACAAACGGAGCCACGCGGATCGCGCCCTTGTTGGTTTTGACATTAAAGGCGGGAATTTGAACGGGCGTGCTTTGGCGTGAACGCACCAGGAAAGAAAGCGTGACCGAGCGCGTCATCTGGAAATTGACGATGCTCATGTTCTCGGACTGCCCGGTGAAGTTGAACGTCGCCCCCGGAAGCGCGGGCAAATCCGGCTGGCCGTCAGGCGAGCAATCCTCGAACACGAGCTGGAGCGAACTCGGCGCGCCGGGATCGGCTTCCCAGTGGACGGTTTGCGCGTGCGCGACGACGCTGAGAAGCGGCGCGAGCCAAAGGAAGAACGCGGGGCGTCGGCTGGCCCGCACCCAGCGCTGAATGATCGAAAACAGGGCAGTGAAACGCATTATCATTACCAATCCTTGGCGGGTTTCTTCGTGGGCTTGGGGTCGCCCTCCATAAGCTGAAAGAGCTGCGCGGGTGAGTCCTGGTTGCGGAGCTGATCCAGCTTTTGCATGGGAATGGCGAGGTTGGGATCGAGTGGCTCCGGATTGCCGTCCTTTTTATCCTGGGCCCCTCCGACCTTCTGCATGTCACCGGAGGGCGGCGGGGGCGGCGACTTGTCGTCCTGGTTCATCTCGCCGAAGGCCTTTTCGCCGGGCTTCTTTTGCTCACCGGGTTTCTGCTCCGGATTGTCCTTCGAATCCTGTTTATCCTGATTCTGCTGCTCTTTCTGATCGTCGGATTTGCTTTTGTCGCCCCCGGGCTGGTTTTCCTGATCCTTCTGTTCCTGCTTTTGCTTGTCCTGGTCCTTCTGCTTGTTCTGGTCCTGGTTCTGCTGCTGGTCGTCTTGGTCGGGATTCTTTAACAGCGCATCCAATTCCTCGCGCAGCTTGGCCCAGTCCGTCGCCTTGGCGTCGAGTTTGGCGCCGAGATCCACCGCGCCGAGGGCGTCGCGGACCGGACCTTCGGACACCGGCCGCTGCTGGGAGCGGAGTTGGGAGCCCCAGATGACCGTCTCGCGCCCGAGTTCGGCCCAATCGCGGGCGGTGCGATTCTCGGCGTTGGAGAGCCGGCCGACGATCTTCGCCAGGGCGGCGGAGGGCGAGGTCTCCGGAGTCGGCGAGCCCGCAGAGGGTATCGTGGTCGCCGAGGGCCGTTCCACAGCCAGGGCGGCCCGGACCGGGGCCGGCAGCAGGGTGCCGGCCGCGAAGAGGCAAAATGCAATCAACGCCACGGTCGCGGGCGTCGGCGCGGGCCGCGACCCGGCCTGGGTCTTCACCGTCGCGCGTTTTCCGCCGGCGGTGGGGAGGGTCAGGTCCCGGGGCCGCGGCCGGACCGGAAATTCATAACAGCAGCTGACAAAGAGGCACCACAAGCCGAAGGCCAGCGGCCACTGAAAGCGTTCCGCGAGCCGCACGGTGTTCTTTTCGATGAACTTGCCCTTGCGGCCGGCCTCGACGGTCTCCTTGAGCAGGCCGGCGAGATCGACCCACGTGCTCGCGTCGCGGTAGACGCCGCCCGTGGCCTGCGCCAGTTCCTGCAGCGTGGAGTTCTCGAGTTTGGACATCACGACCGCGCCGCGATCGTCTTTGACGAATCCGCCGGCTCCGTCGGGGATCATGGCGCCGGTGGCCGTGCCGATGCCGAGGCCAATCACGCGAATGCCCTTGGTTTTGAGTTCTTCGACCCGCGGCTTCCAGTCGTTGTCCGTCGCCTCGCCATCGCTCAGAATGATGAGAAAGCGATCCGCCGTGGCGCTGCCGGCGAAGGCGCCGGCCGCGGTGTCGAGCAGCGAGCGATAGTTGGTGCCGCCCTCGGGCAGGAAGCTGGGGTTGAGCGCCGGCAGAAATTCGCGCAGAATTTCATAATCGGCGCTGAGCGGGCATTGCAGGAAAGACGTGCCGGAAAATACGACGAGCCCCACTCGCTCCCCGGCGAGCTTCTCCAGCAACGACTGGATGAGCAGCTTGGCGCGCTCGAGCCGGGTCGGCCGGACGTCGGGCGTGAGCATCGACCGCGAAAGATCGACCGCGAGCATGATTTCGCGGGACTGATCGAACACCGGCTCCTCGATGCGGCCCCATTGGGGGCGGGCCAGGGCCGCGATGCACAGCGCGAGTCCGAGTCCGAGCCAGTAGCGGGGCCGGGCGTTGCGTTGGACCGGCCGGGTCTCAAACGCCGACAATTTCAGCGAGCTCGCCCCGGCCTCGGCGCGCATAATCTTGGGCCGGGCGCCGGCGGCCGCGCGGCGCCGATGCGAAAGCTCCCACGCGAGCAGTCCCGCGGGCAGCAAGAGCAGCCAGAAAAGTTGGGGCCAGGCGAAGCTCATGCGTAGACCTCCTTGCGCCAGGCGGGCCGGGAGAAGGTCGCCGAGATGACCAGCACGAGAAGCGCCGGGCCGGCAAACTGCCAGAACAGTTCCGTCGTCACGAGATAGCTCTTGGCCTGAAACTCGATTTTTTCCGCGCGATCGATGGTCTTGAAGGCGCTCTCGATCGTGTCGGTGTCGGAGGCCCGGAAAAATTTCCCATTGGTGATTTCCGCGATTTCCCGCAGCTGGCCTTCGTCGAGATCCGACAGCATCCGGCGGTAACCCATCTTGCGGTTGCTCTCGTCGTAAACCGGGACGGGCACGTAGCCGTCCTTGCCGGCCCCGATGGTGTAGATCGGAACAGCCCGTGATTTGGCGAGTTCGGCCGCCTGGCGCGGCGCCAGGGTGCCACGGTTGTTGGCGCCGTCCGTCAGCAGCACGATGAAGGCGCCGATGCGCTTGCCACCCGTCTCGCGCTGCGCCTGCTCCAGTCGGGTCAGGGAGACCCCGAGCCCGTCGCCGATCGCGGTGCCGTCCTCGATCATCCCGATGCGGATGCGCTCCAGCTGGCGGGCGAGCCATTCATGATCGAAGGTGAGGGGGGCCATGGTGTACGCGCGGCCGGAAAAGAGCACGATGCCGATTCGGTCGTTCGGCCGGCGCTCGATGAACGCCTGAACCACGGGCTTGATCGCCTGCAACCGGTTCAGCCGCTCGCCGCCTTTTTCGTAATCCTCGGCGCGCATCGAGGTCGAGAGATCGATCGCGAGGATGATGTCGTAGCCTTGGGTGCGAACTTCGCGCTTGTCCTCGACCCGCTGGGGACGCGCCAGCGAAAGGATCAGCAGGACGAGTCCGACGAACGCGAGCGCGACCGGCCAGCGCGACGGGCCGGCCAGCGAGGGTCGGTGCCACGCGGCGGCAAAGGGCACGAGCAAAACGGGAACGCGCCGCCGTCCCCGCAGCCACGCCAGAATCGGCAGCGCCAGGAGGACGAGCAGCCAAAAGGGATCGTGGAAAACGAAACGGGTCATCGGTGGGGCAAACCCAAGTGACAAGTGACAAGGGGCCAAGGACAAGGGGCCAAGGCCAGTCGGTGGTTCGGCTCTGAAAAAATTTCGGTGCGGCAGCGCATGGTTCTGGTTACTTGCTCCTTGGACCTTCTACCGCCGCCCCGTCTTCATCCGCATGTGGAAGAAGCGCACCAGGGCATCGAGGCGGTTTTCATCCGTGCCAATCACGAGCCGGCTGAGCGGGTCGGGGAAAAGCGACTTCCAGGTGGCCTCGCGTTCCTTGACCCACGACGCGTGGGCTTCGCGTTCGGCCGTGCTCCCGTCGATGGTCACGAGGCGTTTGGCCGTCGGGTCGTAGGCGGCAAAGTTCTCGCCGGATGGCAGCGAGCGTTCCCACGGGTCGTCCACCCGGAAGCCCATGGTCTGGTAGCGGCGCTGCAAGACGGTCCAACCGTCGGGCTGTCCTGCGCCTCCGGAACCGAAGGGCGGGAAATCTCCGAGCCAAATCAGGACACTGTGCTTCGGGGCCGCGCGGGAAAGAAACCGCCACGGAATTTCCGGCGCCTCATCCGTCGGCTCCGGCGCGGGCCGGGCGAGCAGCGTGGCGGCGGCGTGCATGATCTGCCCGCGACCATGCACCGGCTCGCGAAACGTGATTTCACCCGGGGCCGCGTGCACGAAGCCGACGCGGTCGCGGTTGACCGCGCCGAGCAGCATCACAAGCCCCGCCATTTCCATCAGGGCCTCGCGCTTCGATTGCGCGCCCGACCCAAAGTGGAGGGATGGGGAATCCTCAAACACCAGCAAGAGCGTCACCTCGCGTTCCTCGACGAACTTCTTGCGATACGGCTCGCCGAGCCGGGCGGTGACGTTCCAGTCGATGTCGCGCACGTCGTCGCCGAACTCGTATTTGACGACCTGGTCGAACTCCATGCCACGGCCGCGAAACGCCGAGCGATACTCGCCGCTCAGCACGTTCTCCACCGCATGGCGCACGCGCCATTCGAGCTGGCGGAGCACGGAAAGCGGGCTGCTGACGTTGGGCGCGTCGAGCTTCAAAGGGAAATCTCGGTTCCGGGTCTCGGTGTCGGTCGGGAGAAAGAGACGGGAAATTTATCCCGCGAACGCTTTCTGGGCCGCAACCATGCCGGCCCCACCGCAAAACGCGTTTTGCTCCGGACAGAAAGAAAAGGGTTCATCAGCAAGAAATGTCGAACGGGCTTCCGTCCGTGACCTGTCGCAGAATGACAAACATGGGTATTTCAAAAACCCGCTCAGGTGGCCGCCGGCACCGGCGTGCGCTCGATCACCTGGGCGACGATCTTGTCGGGCGTAACTTCCTCGGCCTCCGCCTCGTAGGTCAGGCCGATGCGGTGCCGGAGCACGTCCGGCGCAAGTTCCTGCACCAGTGACGGCGAGAGATAATCCTGACCGCGGAGCCAGGCGAGGGCCCGACCTGCCTGGTAGAGCGCCAGCGAGGCGCGGGGCGACGCGCCGAAATTCAGATAGCGCTTGCCGGGAGCCTCGCGGTCCGCGAGGGCGCGGGTGCCGCGTACAAGCGCAAGGATGTAGCCCTGGACGGCGGGGGAGAGATGGATTTTGTCGACGTCGGCGCGCAGGCCAAGGAGTTCCTCGCCGCTCGACACGGCGGCCAGCGAGGGCTGCTGCGTCATCTGGCCCCAGCGTTGCATCATCGACGATTCCTCCGCGGCGGACGGGTAGTCCACGATGAGCTTGAAGAGGAATCGGTCCGTCTGCGCCTCGGGCAACGGGTAGGTGCCTTCCTGCTCGATCGGATTCTGTGTCGCCATGACGAAGAACGGCCGCGGCAGCGGATGGGTTTTGCCGCCGATGGTCACCTGGCGCTCCTGCATGCCTTCGAGGAGCGCGCTTTGCACCTTGGCGGGGGCGCGGTTGATTTCGTCGGCGAGGACGAGGTTGGCAAAGATCGGGCCGCGGTGGGCGGTGAACTCGCCGTTTTTCGGCTGGAAGATCATGGTGCCGACGACGTCGCTCGGCAGCAGGTCGGGCGTGAACTGGACCCGTTCGAACTGGACGCCGAGGGCCGTGCCGAGCGACTTGATCAGCAGCGTCTTCGCGAGGCCGGGCATGCCCTCGAGGAGCACGTGGCCATTGGCGAGCAGGGCGACGAGCATGCGCTCGACGACCGCGTCCTGGCCAATGACGGCCTTGCTGATTTCATCGCGGAGTTTTTGGGACCAGGCTGGACCAGTCATCATGAGAATAAGGGGAAGAGAGGGGAGAAACGGGGAAGTGCCGCCCAACCGCAAGACGGACTTGGGGCGGCAGGAGGCGGTTTGACTCGGTGAAGGGAGATAAGTTTCCCTTAGACAAAAGCGGTGCCCATGGCTTTACCAACCCAAATCGACGCCCGTTTAACCGCTTTGGGCGTCCGCCGCGACGACGTCGAGGAGCGGTTTGTGCGAGGCGCCGGCCCGGGCGGTCAGAAAATCAACAAGACGAGTTCGACGGTTTGGCTGCGGCACGGGCCGACCGGAGTGGAAGTTCGCTGCCAGCGCGAACGCTCGCAGGCGGCCAACCGGGAACTGGCCTGGACGGAGCTGTGTGCGAAGCTGGAAGAGCGGCAACGCGCGGAACGGGCCAGGCAGACGGACGAGCGGGAGCAAGGCCGCCGTCGGAACCGGCAGAAATCCCGCGGCCAGAAGATTCGGATGATTCAATCCAAGAAGCATCGCGCCGGCATCAAGGCGCGCAGAGGCCGGCCGGAGACGGACTGACTTATTTTCGGGGATTTTCGTGGAGGGCCGAGCTCCGTCGACGCCGGACTGGGAGCGGTCAGGCGCGTTCGACCAACGTTCACTGGAGCCGCGACGCCCTCGGCGCGGTTTTTTATCACTTCGCCGCGGCGAGGGCGCCGCGTCCCCAGCTGAACGACAGTTGCCGCACGGGTTAAAGTTGATGACCGCCTAAAGCCAAGACCGGCCTCGGCGGAGCTCGGCCCGCCACTTTGGTTGCGGCTTCGCTGCGCTATGAAAAGTCCGGCCTAGTTCCCCGGAATATATGTCCGCTCGGCCCCACGTTCAACGTCCTCGCGGTAGAAGAGCACGTCCTTGAACTGCCCCTTGGTGTAGCGTTCCGCTTGATCGTTGAAATGCGGTGAAGTCGGATCGCCGCTTTCGCCACCGGCCAGCAGGCTCTTAGCTTTGATTTTCGGGCCAAACTCCACGACCGCGACGAAGCTGTTGCCGCGATTGCCGTAGATGCGTTTGGTCTTTTGGGCCGGCCCCGTCACCCCGAAAGCGGCCAGCGAGCCCCATTCCCCCGACGCGAAACCTACCGGCAGGCTCGGCTTCGCGTCGTCGTACACCTGGTTCACGTCGCCGCTGATCCGCTGAAATCGGTTGATCTCACCCCAGGGCGTTTTCCAGGTGCCGAAATCGCGGGTGAGTCGGGTCATCGTCCGTTCGAGTGCGGACACTTTTTGGGCCGCCGTCGTGGATGCGATGACGTGGTCGACGACAATGAGTCCCTTCACTTTCGCTTCGCCAATGAGTTTTCCGGCGAGCGCCTCCGCCCAAATGAGGGCGACGGCGGCCGGCACGGAACTGACACTTGAGCGCCGGTCCCATGTGCGGAGCACGGCGATCGGTTCCGCCAGCCCAGCCCGGCGGGGGTCGTTGGCCGGCAGTTCCTCGTAGGCTTGGAATAGTGCCGGCAGCAGCTTGTCGAAGGCGGGGAGATAGCTGTCGAAGGCGGCGGCAATCAGCGAATCGATCGTGAAGGGCGTTGGTCCGTTGAGCACGCGGACGGCATGGAGGCCGCGGGCGTTCTCGGGATTTGTCCAGAGATACGACGGATAATCCTCGCGGCGCGGGCTGCCGGAGCCGGCGGCCGAGAACGGCCAGTTGTTGGTATTTTGAATCCAGCCGCTCGCCGGATTTTTCAGTTGGATGATTTCGTCCACGGTATGCAGGCCCTGCCATTCCGTGGCGGGATCACTGCCGTCGACCGGATTGCGCCAATCAAACTTTGGGTCGCGGCGGGGAATGAAGTCCCCGTGAAAATAGGCGATGGTGCCGTCGGCATCGGCGTACACGGTGTTGTTCGAGGTGTTGGTGCGCAGTTCCATCGTGCGATAAAATTCCGCGTAGCTTCGCGCCTTCGTGCGCTGGTAGGACTGGGTCAGCGCCGGCACGGGATCCTGCAGGAGTTTCACCGCGACCCATTTTCCGCCGGCCTCGCGGACGATCGGGCCGTGGTGGCTGAAGTAGGCGGTGAACGTTCTTTGGCCGACGAGGGGGCCGCTTTTGAATGGAATCACGATGGTCTTCGCGACGAGCGGCCGCTGGCCGCCTCCGTAGGCGTACGAAAATTTTCCACTGCCGGCCGGCTGCTCGCTCACGCTTTCCAAGTATTCGTCGATGACATCGCCGCCGTCGGAGGTATGCATCCAGCCGCAGCGATCGTTGAAACCCTGGTAGACGAAAAACTGGCCCCACGTGACGGCACCGTAGGCGTTGAGACCTTCGTCGCTGATCGCTTGGACTTCGGGTCGGAAGTAAAATGAGGTGTGGGGATTGATGAGCAGCAGGGGGTGACCGGACGCGCTTCTCTGCGGCGCGATCGCAAAGCCATTGGAGCCGCTCGACTCGCGCGCCAGGGTCGGATCTACGCGGACTGCCACCTTCGTCGCCGGGCGCGGACCGTAGAATTTTTCGAGTTCCGGCAGGGAGATGCTCTCGATGTCGCCGCCGATGCTGCCCTCGGTGAAAGCCAGCGCCATCCACGGTTCGAAGCGGGTGAGGAGTTTCGGTCGTACGTTTGGGTGCGCGTGCAGGTAGAAATTCAGGCCGTCCGCGAACGCGTCCATCAGCGCCCGCAACCACGGTGGACTGGCGGCGTATTTGGCCTGCAAGTCGGCGGGATCGATGAAGAGTTTCATCCGCAGGTCGCGGTAGATTTCGCGCTCGCCCTCGATCTCCGCGAGCCGGCCCAGGGCGTTGACGTAGTTCAGCTCGATCCGGTTGAAATCATCCTCGGCCTGCGCGAAGAGCAGCCCAAAGACGGTGTCGGCGTCCGTCCGGCCGTAGACATGGGGCACGCCCCAATGGTCGCGGATGAGGGTGACGTGGCGGGCCCGCTCCTGCCAGCGGGCGAGGTCATCGGCGCGGGCCGCGATCGCAGCGCCGAAGACAAGAAGCAGTGCGAGTAACGGCGAAGGCGTTTTCATCCGATACGCGAAAATCACGCGGCGAAGTGGTCCGGAGGCAATCGCGAACCAAACCCACCAAGCCTTTGGCCCCAAAAAGACGCGCAAGGAGCGGAAAGCGGCGCCAGGTCGCCGCACGCCAAAGCTCCTGACTGCCTCAGGATTTCCCGAAGAGCGGGACGAGCAGTTCCTGAATCACGGCCGCGGGCGGTTTGGTCTTGATCGAGGGTTGATAGTAGCGGCCGTCGGCGAGTTTTTTCCGCGTGTGGGCGGTGTGCAGCTCGACGTTGAGCTCAATCAGGTAGTCCTTGAAATCCCACTCCCAGCGATCCGCATAGGTGAGCACCGCATCGGTCTTTTCGGGCATCATCGTGCGCGGCCCCGACGACGCCTCGCGGCCGAGGCGTTTCAGCTCGGCGACGATCATCTCGTCGAGGTGATGATTGTCGTTGAGCTGTTGTTCGACAAAGATGCGGTGGAAGCTGTCGAGCGCGATCACCTTGCGGGTGCTCGTGGTGGTGGAGCAACCACCCAGCAAGCCGAGCACTAGCAGGAGGGGCGCGAGCAATTTCACCAGGACACAGGTGGCCCGCCCGGGGAACTTCGCAAGATTTTCGTTTTGGTGGAAGCCCTCCACTTGGAGAAGGGAAGAACTCCCCCTCCGGTTAGTGCAGATAACTCCCCAGCAAATTTTCCAGGTACTCCTGCTTGCCGGAGCGCGGGCGCGGCTCGCCGAGCTTGGACAACGCGAGCTTGCTCAACTCGCGGAAGCCCACGCGGCGTTGCTCGATCGTCCGGCCGTAGCCGCGGTCGAAGCTTGCATAGCGGGCGGCGACAAATTCCTCGAATTTGCCCTCGGCCAGGATGCGGCGCGCGATTTTGAAGGCGCACGCGTAGGCATCCATGCCGCCGATGTGGGCGAGGAAAAGGTCCTCGAGATCGATCGACGGACGACGGAGTTTCGCGTCGAAATTGAACCCGCCCGTGCCCAGCCCGCCGGCCCGCAGGATCGAAAGCATCGCGAGCGTAAGTTCGCGCACGTCGGTGTTGAATTGATCGGTGTCCCAGCCGAGGAGGAGGTCGCCGGAGTTGGCGTCGATGCTGCCGAGCATGCCCTGCGCGGCGGCGACCTCGATCTCATGCTGGAACGTGTGGCCCGCCAGCGTGGCGTGGTTGGTCTCCACGTTGAACTTGAAATGCTTTTCGAGCCCGTAGGTCCGGAGAAAGGCGATGCCGCTCGCGACGTCGAAATCGTACTGGTGCTTCGTTGGCTCCTTCGGCTTGGGCTCGATGAGGAACTGGCCCTTGAAGCCGATCGATTTGGCGTAGTCCACCGCCATATGAAGAAACGCCGCGAGGTGATCCTGTTCCCGCTTGAGGTTGGTGTTGAGCAGCGTCTCGTAGCCTTCCCGGCCGCCCCAGAAAACGTAGCCGGTCCCATTGAGCCGCTTCGTCGCGTCGAGGGCTTTTTTCACCTGCGCCGCGGCGTAGGCAAAGACGTGGGCGTCGGGATTGGTCGCGGCGCCGCACATGTAGCGCGGATGGGAAAACAGGTTGGCCGTGCCCCAGAGCAGTTTGACGCCGGTGGCGCGCTGCAGATCGCGGGCGTGATCCACGACGCGATCAAGGTTGCGGTTCGACTCCGCGAGCGTGCGGCCCTCCGGCGCGATGTCGCGGTCGTGAAAGGCCCAGAAGGGCGCGCGGATTTTTTGAAAGAATTCGAAGGCCGCATCCATCCGGTGCTTCGCGATCGAAACCGGATCGGAACCCTTTTCCCAGGGGCGCTGAAGGGTGGCCGAACCAAAGGGATCGGTGCCGGCGCCGCGGAACGAATGCCAGTAGGCGATCGAAAACCGAAGGTGCGCCGCCATCGTCTTCCCGTCGATCACCTCGTCCGGATTGTAGTGGCGAAACGCGAGCGCGTTGGTGGTCTTCGGGCCCTCGTAGGCGATCGTCTTGATGCGGGGAAAATGCGCGCGGGTCTTCTTCATGGTGAGCGTGGGCGACACTAGGACAGCCGCGGACGGAAGAACCAGACCGAAGTTGGCCCGGGCCCTGATTTGGGCGAACGTTCGTCCTGAGGGCGAGCCCGGCCCATTGGCCGCCCCGCTGGAGGGGTCCAAAATGGGCATGGGAAATCTGAACAGCGGAAAGGCGCTGGACCGTCGGGATTGCAAGCCATGGGCAGAAAAGCCTCCCGGCCCGCCATTTTTTGCACGCGGGGGGAGGGCGACCGGTACGAATAAGTCCTACTCAGCGGGTTGACCCCTGGCGTGGCGTCCCGTTTAAGGAGGTAAATGCGGGACGATCTCCAAGTGAAGCTGGGTGAGCGCAGCTATCCGATTCGCTTTGGCGCGGATCTGTCGGCCGATGTCCGGGCCCAGGTGACGCGGCTGACGGCGGCCGGACGCCGCGCGGCGGTCCTCACCGACCAGAACTTCCTGGCCGCGCAGGGCGCGTCTCTCCGCGCGATGTTTGGCGAAACTCCGACGCTGGCCGTTGCGCCAGGCGAGGGGAGCAAGTCGCTCGCGGGCTTGGGGCAGGTCCTCGATTTTCTGGCGGAGCAAAAACTCGATCGCGGTGGCTCACTTTTCGCGGTGGGCGGTGGCGTGATGGGCGATCTTGGGGGATTTGCCGCGGCGAGCTGGTTGCGGGGCATCGATTTTTTCCAGGTGCCGACCACGCTGCTCGCGATGGTCGACAGTTCGGTGGGCGGGAAGACCGGGATCAATATCGCCGCGGGTAAAAACCTGGTCGGCGCGTTTCATCAGCCGCGCGGCGTCTATGTTTCGACGGGCCTGCTCGCCACCTTGCCCCCGCGCGAGTTTGCCGCCGGCGCCGCCGAAGTGATCAAGACGGGTTTGCTGGGCGATGCCGCACTCTTTGAGCAGCTGGAGAAAACCCCGCTGACGGTGAAGAGTCCCGACCTCGCCGCGGTGATTCGCCGGTGCTGCGCCTTCAAGGCCGCCGTGGTGGAGGCGGACGAACGCGAGACCGCGGCCAGCGGTGGCCGCGCCCTGCTCAATCTCGGACACACGTTTGCCCACGCGATCGAAAACGTCGCGGGTTACGGCGACTACCTGCACGGCGAGGCGGTCGGGGTCGGTTTGTGCGCCGCGGCGCGCCTCTCGCAGAAGCTCGGTCACATCGCGGCCGCGGACGTCGCGCGGGTGGAACGGGCGGTTTCGGCCCATGGCTTGCCGGGAAAACTGCGTTCGCCGCTTTCGTTCGCCGCGCTGCTCGGCGCCATGATGCGCGACAAGAAAGTGCGCGCGGGCGGACTGCGCTTTGTCGTCCTGAAGAAAATCGGCGAGGCCGCGACGCAGTCCGACGTGGCGCCCGAGTTCGTCGAGGCGTCGTTCTGCGCAGTCGGCGCCGCGTAGCCGACGCGACGGAGCGAGGAGCGAGCATGGCGGCGCCGCAAAGGTGGATTCGGATTCCGCGCGCCGGCCTGTGGCCCGCTGCGGAAGAAGCGGGAGGGGATCGGCGATCACCGGCAACCGCCCGGTCCATCGCGCCGCGCCGCGCGCTCGCCAAAATGCTCGCTACCCGCTTCGCGCTCCCCACTAATTCTTAAACCATGTCCGCCATCGACGAAGGCATCGTTCGCGAGTATTTCGAGCACAACGGATTTCTGGTCCGGCAGGCGCGCAAGTATCAGGTGATGTCACGCCGGAAGGTGGCCGAGGACGAAATCGACCTGATCGTGTTCAACCCGGCCTGGCAGCGTGGCGCGCGCAAACCGGATTTCTTTCTTTTCTCCAGCGAACTACCCTTCGTGCACAAGGCGGTGGTGGCCGTCAAAGGCTGGCACACGGGCGTGTTTTCGCCGGCCACGCTGAAAGGCAGCCCGGAGATTTTTAGCTTCCTCGAGAAAAATGTCCTCAAGGAAGCCGCGCGGCTTTTTCCGCCGGACGCCCCGGACGATCCCGCGGGAGAACTCACCAAGATTCTTGTGCTGCCGAGCCTCCCGACAGCCGAGCCCTTCCGCTCGCAAAGTGTCGAACTCCTGAAGGCGCGCGGCGTCGACGCGATCATTTCGTTTCGCGCGATGTTGATCGACATCCTGGAGAAGATTGAGACCAACCAGAACTACACCAAGAGTGACACGCTGCAGGTGATGCGCATCCTGAAAAATTACGATTTACTGAAAGCCACGCAAATGGACCTGCCGGTGGCGCGAGCCCGGCGAGCGGAATGACCACGGTTGAATGGTCAATGTTTAAGGACCATGGACCAATGACGAGGGACATCGCAAAGCCTCGCGTGGCATGCGCCGTTGATGGTGATCGCACCGCGCATTGGTCATTGAACCGTGGTCATTGGTCATTTTCCCCATGATTCATCCTACCGCGATCATCGAACCCGGCGCGCAGCTGGGCACGGGCTGCGAGATCATGGCCCACGCGATCATCACGAAGCATGTGGTGCTCGGTGATCAGGTGGTCGTGCACCCGTTCGCCGTCGTTGGCGGCGATCCGCAATACTTGAAGTTTGATCGCACCCTCGCGACCGGCGTTCGCATCGGCGCGGGCTCGGTGATTCGGGAGCACGTGACCATCAATCGCTCGATCCACGAGGGGAAGGTGACGGCGGTGGGGGCGAATTGCTTCCTGATGGCGGCGAGCCACGTCGCGCATGACTGCGATGTCGCCGACCACGTGGTGCTGGCCAACGCGGCGCTGCTCGCGGGGCACGTCAGTGTGGGTGCCCATACGTTTTTCGGCGGCGGCGCGGCCGTGCATCAATTTTGCCGCATCGGCGAAAGCGTCATGGTCGCCGGACACGCGTCAATCACCCGCGACGTCCCACATTTCACGATGGTGGCCGAGCGCGACGACGTCATCGGTTTCAATGTCGTGGGGCTGCGGCGCCGCGGATTCAGCCGCGTGGCGATTGCCGAACTGAAGGCGGCCTATCACGACGTCTACTTCACCCCGGGCAATATCCGCGACGTCGCCCGGCAGCGTTTGGAAGGCGCGGCTTTTGAGACGGCCGAGGCCCGGCGCTTCCTCGAATTTTTCGCCGCCGGAAAACGCAGCTTCGCCCGCGCCCGCCGCGCCGAAACTCCAGTCGAGGAATAGCTGCGAATTTTTCACCGCGGATGACCCGGGGTGGCCAGCCCCGACCGAATCGTAACGGCAGGCCTTTCCGCGGATCACGCGGATTAACGCGGATGATTCGATCGGGATCTATCCGCGTCCATCCGCGCCATCCGCGGAAAAGGTCGGACGAAAATGATTTGGTTACGGATTAGCCGTGTTATGCTTTCATTTTGCCCTGAACTCATGAACTCCACCCTCGCGCTCACCTGCGGCGACCCCGCCGGCGTCGGACCGGAAATCATCGCGACCTGGCTCGCGAATCTCTCGTCGGATGTGCGCGCGGTCACCGTGATTGGTCCGGCGCGGTGGCTCGAATCGCTGCCGGCATCCGTGAAAAAAATCCCCGTCGGTCTCGAGGAATTTGCCGCGACGCCGGGAACGCCAACCGGCGAAGGTGCGCTCGTGGCGTGGGCCGCGATGGAACGGGCGGCCGCGGGCGCCAAGGCCGGGGAATTTTCCGGTGTGGTCACCGGGCCCGTGAGCAAGGCGGAACTCGCCAAGATCGGCTACGCGTTTCCCGGCCAGACCGAATTTTTTGCGGCGCGGTGGGGCGGCGATCCGGTGATGGCCTTTTGTGGCGGCCGGTTGCGCGTCGTGTTGGCGACCTGGCATGTGCCACTGCATGAAGTGGCGCGCCTGCTTGGGCCCCATCTCTTGCATCGCGCCGTGGCGGCGGCCGACACCCTGGCTCGCGCCGAGGGAATCGCCGCGCCGCGCATCGGCGTGTGCGGGCTCAATCCCCACGCAGGGGAGGGCGGTCTGCTCGGCTACGAGGAAAAGGATTTTCTCAATCCGGCGCTCGACCACCTTCGACCGGAATTTCCCGGCCTGTCGCGTTGTGAGCCGGGTGACACGCTGTTCGCCCGGGCGCTGCGCGGGGAGTTCGATGTGGTCGTCGCGCTCTACCACGATCAGGGACTCGCGCCGCTGAAGGTCATTGATTTCGACGAGGCCGTGAACGTGACCTTCGGGCTCCCTTTCGTGCGCACCAGTCCTGACCATGGCACCGCGTTCGGGATTGCCGGCCAAGGGGTCGCGCGCGCGACGAGTTTCGCCAACGCGGTGACCGTGGCCCGCCGTCTGATCGCCTTTCGCGCCCGGTAGTCGGGGAAATTCCACGACGCGCCCGAACTTAGCCGGAACGAGGCAATGGAAGGTGGAGCCCGTTGTCCCCAACGGGGTGACTTGAGAACAACGGGTCGCTGTTCGAGAGGACCACGGACCACTTCGGAGTTCGCCGCTAACCAACCACCAAAATTTTGAGCGCCTCAGAAAAGTCGTTTTTCTCAGCTACGCGCCCGCTCGGATCGTCGAGTAACTCCAAGTCGATCCGGCGTAGCTCGCGTGCGGCGTGGTCGATCCAGAGCGTTACCATCAAGTCATAATCGACCTTCACTTCGTTGGGCCGACCGTTTTGATCGACGTCAGTGAAGTCGCCGCGCTGGTGGGACTCGGCGGCCAGCGAATCGAAAAAACGCTTCCATACGACCGCGCGGGGAACGGCTAAGACTATTTGCCTTCTGCGCCACGGCCCGGCGCATCACCCACTCGTAAGGCATGGCTCAAAGTCCCGCCTGATCGAGAGAAAGGCCGCCTTTCTTGAAATCCGCGAGGCGCACCTTGTCGCCCTGAGCGATTTCCGCGTGATAGGACGCGAGCTCCTGTTTCCGCGCCGCCGAGCCGGTGCGCAGGTCGTGTTTCAGCCACGCCAGCAGGTGCCGCGTGTCTGCCCACCGAGGCCTGGCTCAACGCGGTTTGGATTTGGGCCACCGACATGGGGTAAAAATGCTTTGGCCTTCGCCTCGAGTCAGGTATGCCGCCGCCGTTCGATGACGAAGGGCTTTGACCGAGCGGAATCGAACGGCCGTTTCGGGTTTCACGTTTGCATCCGCGCGGTCCGGATCGCGCACGATTTGATTTGATAAAACCGCGGGCTGGCTGCCTGTTGAAGGTCAATTTGTTTAGGCGAGTCCGGGGCGCCGGGCTGAGAATGGGGCACGATCCGCTCCTAGAGTCTTCGAACCTGATGCGTTTAACACCGCCGTAGGGAAAACAGGAGCCCATCGCGAGGAGCGAGGGAGCTTGCGGACCGACCGGCGGAGTTGGCCGCGATTCAAAGCCACTCCCTCCCATGTCAATTCCTCCCTCCGAAGAAAGCGTCGCGACGTCCGGTCACCGCCTGTTCCCCGCTTCGCGTCGCGTCTATATCCCTGGCTCCCGTCCCGACCTGCGCGTGCCGATGCGCGAAATCGTCCTCTCGCCCACGCGGTTGACCAACGGCACGGAGGTGCCGAACGAGCCGGTGCGGGTCTACGACACGTCCGGTGCGTGGGGCGACGCGAGCTTCCATGGTGATGCCACGCGCGGTCTCGCGCCGGTGCGGGCGGCCTGGATCCGCGAGCGCGGCGATGTCGAGGAAGCGCCGGGTCGCCCCGTGCAGCCGATCGATGACGGCTACCTTTCCGCGACGCATCGCGCGCAGGCCGAGGACGAGGGCCGGCGGAACGCGATCAAGATGTTCGACCGCAGCCAGCGTCCCATCCTTCGCGCCAAGCCCGGCAAGGTCGTCACGCAACTGGCCTACGCCCGCGCCGGGATCATCACGCCCGAGATGGAATTCATCGCGATTCGCGAGAACACCAAGCTCCAGCGCGCGCGCGAATTGCTCGAGATGACCGCGGATGGTCCGCGCAATTCCCTCTGGCGGCAGCATCCGGGCCAGAGCTTCGGCGCGGCGACTCCACGGGAAATCACGGCCGAGTTCGTGCGCAGCGAGATCGCGCGGGGCCGCGCGATCATCCCGGCGAACATCAATCACCCCGAGTTGGAGCCGATGATCATCGGCCGCAACTTCCTCGTCAAAATCAACACGAACATCGGCAACTCCGCGGTGGCGTCGTCGATCGACGAGGAAGTCGAGAAGATGCGCTGGTCCGTGAAGTGGGGTGGCGACACGCTGATGGATCTTTCGACGGGCAAGAACATCCACCAGACGCGCGAATGGATTCTGCGCAATTGCCCCGTGCCGGTCGGCACCGTGCCGATTTACCAGGCGTTGGAAAAAGTCGGCGGCCGGCCCGAGGCGCTGACGTGGGAGATTTTCCGCGACACGCTCGTGGAGCAGGCCGAGCAGGGCGTGGATTACTTCACGATCCATGCGGGGGTGCTGCTGCGCTACATCCCGCTCACCGCGCGCCGGATGACGGGCATCGTCAGTCGCGGCGGCGCGATCATGGCGAAGTGGTGCCTCACGCATCACAAAGAGAACTTTCTCTTCACGCACTGGGACGAAATCTGCGATTTGATGGCGGCCTACGACGTGTCGTTCTCGATTGGCGACGGCCTGCGGCCGGGCGCGATTGCGGACGCGAACGACGACGCGCAGTTCGGCGAATTGAAAACCCAGGGTGAGCTGACGAAGCGCGCGTGGGAACGCGGCGTGCAGGTCATGTGCGAAGGCCCGGGCCACGTGCCGATGCACATGATTCCGGAAAACATGGAGAAGCAGCTCGAGTGGTGCCACGAGGCGCCGTTCTACACGCTCGGGCCGCTGACGACGGACATCGCACCGGGCTACGATCACATCACGAGCGCCATCGGCGCCACAATGATCGGCTGGCACGGCACGGCGATGCTGTGCTATGTCACGCCGAAGGAACACCTCGGCCTGCCCGACAAGGACGACGTGCGGGCGGGCGTCATCGCGTACAAGATTGCGGCGCACGCCGCGGATTTGGCGAAAGGCCATCCGGCCGCGCAGTATCGCGACAACGCGCTCTCGAAGGCGCGTTTCGAATTCCGCTGGGATGACCAGTTCAATCTCTCGCTCGACCCGGACAAGGCGCGCGAATTCCACGACGCCACGCTCCCGCAGGACAGCGCGAAGACCGCGCATTTCTGCTCCATGTGCGGCCCGCAATTCTGCTCGATGCGGATCACGGACGACGTGCGGCGCTACGCCGAGGAACACGGGTTTGGCCCCGACGAGGCGCTCGAGGCGGGGCTCAAGGCGAAGGCCGACGAGTTCAAACAAGCCGGCGGCGAAATCTACGGGGTTTTGGCGGCGCCAAAACCCTAGGGGTTTTTCGCAGGGCGCGAAAAATCGGCAGTCATCGGAAATGAAAACAATGCTTCAGGCCGAGCCGGGGTTGGCGGGCGGGTTGACCGTTTACGTCAACGACAAGGCGCGCGCGGTGGCGGCGTCGACTTCGGTGCTGGCGCTGCTGCGTGAGCTGGGGTTGGCGGAGCGCAAAGGGGTGGCGGTGGCGGTCAATGGCCGTGTCGTGCCGCGCGGCGAGTGGCCGGCGCGCGCGCTCGCCGCGGATGATCGGGTACTCGTGATCCAGGCCACCCAAGGCGGATGAAGCTCGTGGTCATTTCTCCCGAGGGCGACGATCCGCGTGAAATCGCGGTGCTGGGAGCACTGCTCGCGGCCGGGCTCGGGCGTTATCATGTGCGGAAGCCCCGGTGGTCCGCCGTGCAGCTGGAAGGGTGGCTGCGCAATCTGCCGATCGAGTGGCGGCCGCGGCTCGTGCTGCACCAGCATCAGGAACTCGTCGAGCTGTTCGAGCTGGGAGGCCGGCATTGGCGCGACGAGGGAAGTGCGCGCCTCCCTCACGCCGGCGATTCGGCGGCGGGTGGAAAGGTCGTGGACGCGGGGATCACGAGCCGTTCGGTGCATGACCTCGCGAACCTGCGGGCCGTCCTCGGTCATTACGACTCGGTCTTTTTCGGTCCGGTTTTTCCGTCAATTTCAAAACCGGGCTACGGACCTGCGCCGGATTTTTCCGCTGGGGACCTGGCTGCGCTTCTCCGGGGCCGTTCCGAGTTCCAACGGCGAACCGAAGTTCTCGCGCTCGGCGGCATCGATGCCGACCACGCGCCCCAGGCCCTCGCCCTCGGCTTCGACGGCGTGGCCGTGCTCGGCTCCCTCTGGCAGGCCGCCGATCCGGTGGCCGCTTACCAGAAAATTACCCAAACTTTTCCGCGCCGCGCGGAAAAGATCTCGGGTTTTCACGGGGCGAAAACCCCGATCATGTGCCTGACGCAGGACGGCCTGGCGATCGGTCCCGTGGAGCAGGCTGAGCGGTTGTGCGCGGCGGGCGCGCGCTGGATGCAATTGCGGATGAAAGACGCGGCGCGGCACAATTGGATCGCGACGGCGCGCGCGGTGGTCGCCGTGTGCCGGGCCCATGGGGCAACCTGTATCATCAACGATAGTGTCGACGTGGCCCTGGCGGCGGAGGCGGACGGCGTTCACCTGGGCAAACTGGATCTCGACTGGCGCGAAGCCCGGGCGCGGCTCGGGCCGACGCGCTTGCTGGGCGGAACCGTCAACAATGCGACCGATGCGGCGCGGGCCCGGGCGGCCGGTTGTCTGGACTACGTGGGGGTTGGCCCGCTGCGATTTACCGCCACGAAGCAAAAATTGGCGCCGGTGCTTGGACTCGACGGCGTGCGCGAGCTCGTGGCGCAGCTCGCTGGCTTGCCGGCGTGGGTGATCGGGGGCGTCGAAGCGTCGGATCTCCCGGCGCTGCGCGCGACGGGCGCAGCGGGTGCGGCCGTAACGGGAGCGCTTTATCGCGACGGCCGGATCGAGGAAAATTTTCGTTCGCTGCTCGCCGCCTGGAGCGGCGGCGTGGCACCGAGCCAAGGCCAGGCGGATGACCAGCGCACCCGCGAACTCATATCTCGATGAACTCGTCCCCTCTCATCATTGCCGGCGTCACCTTCTCCTCGCGCCTCTTCCTGGGCACCGGAAAATACAGCTCGGGCGAAGTGATGCGGGCGAGCCTGGCGGCCACCGGCACGCAGCTCGTTACCGTGGCGCTGCGGCGGGTGCGGACCGACGGCACGGCGGACGACATCATCGGCCACCTCGAGACCGAGCGCTACCGGCTGTTGCCGAACACCTCGGGCGTGCGCGATGCGAAGGAAGCCATCCTGGCCGCCGAGCTGGCCCGCGAGGCGCTCGAGACGAACTGGCTGAAGCTCGAAATCCATCCGGATCCGAAATACCTGATGCCCGATCCGATCGAGACCCTCGCGGCGACGCGCGAACTTGTGAAACGCGGTTTTATTGTGCTGCCCTACGTCCACGCCGACCCGGTGCTGTGCAAACAGCTCGAGGAAGCCGGCGCCGCCGCGGTGATGCCGCTGGGCGCGCCGATTGGGAGCAATCGCGGGCTCGAATCGCGGGCATTTTTGGAAATCATCATCGCGCAGAGCCGTGTGCCGGTTGTGGTTGATGCGGGCTTGGGCGCGCCATCGCATGCCGCGGCCGCGCTGGAGATGGGTGCCGATGCGGTGCTCGTTAACACCGCGATTGCCGCGGCCGCGGATCCGGTGGCGATGGGCGAGGCTTTTCGGTTTGGCGTGGAGGCGGGTCGGCTCGCCTACGAGGCGGGATTGCCGCGGGCGGCGGGCCAGCGCAAGGCGGTGGAGGCCAGCGCGACGTCACCGCTCACCGCCTTTCTTTCGGAAACTGCCCGATGAAGCCTTTCTGCCAAGTAGCGACAGTCTCCGCCTGGCGTCGCCGGTCGGAGACCGGCGCTACTTTCCGACCACTGACATGACTTTCCTTTCCACCTGGAAGCAGCACGACTTCGCCGAAGTCGCCCGCACGGTCGCCAGCAAGTCCCCGGCCGACGTTCGCCGCGCGCTGAATCGCGTCGGCTCGGGTTTGACGCTCGACGATTTCGCCGCGCTCCTGTCGCCGGCGGCCGAGCCCTTGCTCGAGGAGATGGCGCAACTCAGCCACCGGCTGACCGTGGAGCGCTTCGGCCGCACGATGCAGCTTTACGTGCCGATGTACCTGACGAACGTCTGCGCAAACGTCTGCACGTATTGCGGGTTCAGCGCGCAGAATCGGATTCCGCGCAAGGCCCTGAACGACGCGGAGATTATGGCCGAGGCGGACGTGCTCAAGGAACACGGGTTCGATCACCTGCTGTTGGTGACGGGTGAGTCCGGTCGCTACGGCACCGAGTATCTCCGGCAAGCGTTGCGCCTGTTGCGGCCGCGTTTCTCCAGCTTGTCGATCGAAGTACAGCCGCTCGACGAGGCCGACTATGCCGCGCTGGTGGCGGACGGTTTGAGCACGGTTTTGGTTTATCAGGAAACGTATGATCCGACCGTTTATCCGCTGCATCACTTGAAGGGCCCGAAGGCCGACATGAATTACCGGCTCGAAACGCCGGACCGTCTCGGGCGCGCGGGCGTGAAGAAAATCGGGTTGGGCGGGCTTTACGGTTTGTCCGACTGGAGGGCGGAATCGTGGTTCGTCGGCCTGCACCTGCGCTACCTCGAGAAACATCATTGGCGCACCCGCTACAGCATTGCGTTTCCACGGCTGCGGCCGCACGAGGGCAACGAGATTGCGGTCACGCCGTTTGGCGAGCGCGAGCTGGTGCAGGCGGCGTGTGCGTTTCGCCTGTTGAGCCAGGAAGTGGAGCTGTCGCTTTCGACGCGGGAGAGCGCGACGTTTCGCAATCACGCCTTTCGGCTCGGCTTCACCTCGATGAGCGCGGGTTCGCGGACAAATCCGGGCGGCTATGCGAGCGCACCGGATTCGCTCGAGCAGTTCGCGATCGACGACGAGCGCAGCCCGGCCGAGGTGGCGGGTTTCCTCCGCACCGAGGGCTACGAACCCGTCTGGAAGGATTGGGATCCGACCTACGACGGGGTTTTGCCTCCGGCAAAACCCTCTACATTTTCCGCCGGAGGCGGAAAATGGGGCCGGGCCCTCAACGTTTCATAATGCTCTCAAATCAGGAAATTGCCCGATACCAGCGGCACCTCTCACTGGTGGGCTTTGGCCCGGCCGGGCAGGAGAAGTTGCAAGGCGGCTCCGTGCTCGTGATCGGCGCGGGTGGACTCGGGTGCCCGGCGCTGCTGTATCTCGCGGCGGCTGGCGTGGGTCGGATCGTGATCGTCGACGGCGATCGAGTGGATGTTTCCAACCTGCAGCGGCAGGTGCTCTACACGAGTGACGATGCCGGGCAACTCAAGGCCGAGGCGGCGGCGCGACGACTGCGCGCGTTGAATCCGCACCTCACGATCGAACCGCACGCGGAGCGCTTTACGCGGGACAACGCGCTCGCGTTGGTGCGCGGCGTCGACGTGGTGCTCGACGGCTCGGACAATTTTCCCACGCGCTATCTCGTGAACGACGCGTGCGTGTTGGCCGACCGGCCTTTGGTCTACGGCGCCATCCAGGCCTTCGAGGGACAACTCAGCGTGTTCAACTGGCGCGGCGGGCCGACGTATCGCTGCCTCTTTCCGGAACCGCCCGAGCCGGGCACCGTGCAAAATTGCGCGGAGGCGGGTGTGCTGGGGGTGTTGCCCGGACTCATCGGCACGGCGCAGGCGTGCGAGGTGATCAAGTTGCTCACCGGCATCGGCGAACCGCTCAGTGGCCGGCTGCTGCTGTGGGATGCGCTGGCGATGCGGACGCAAACCGTGACGCTGGCGGCCGACCCGCGCAGCCGCGACATCCGCGAACTGCCGCCGGAAGGCTACGGAGAAACGTGTGCCGTGCCCGAGATCGAGGAAAACGCGGAGGAGATTGGGATCGACGAGTTTCGGGCCGCGCGGGTCGCGGGCCGGCGATGGCAGGTGGTTGATGTGCGCGAGGGGTGGGAGCGCGTCACGGTGGGAACGATCGAACCGGATGTGCATGTGCCCTTGTCGGACTTGATGCGCGGTCAAGTCCAAGGCTTGGCCACGCTGGATCCGCATGCCCCGACCGTCGTGTATTGCGCGATGGGTCAGCGCAGCCTCGCCGGAGCGCGGGCGATGCGGGAGTATCTCGGGTATCGCGCGGTGGTGAGTCTCCGCGGTGGGATCCACGCCTGGCTGGCGAGCCAATGAAACGGCCTTGCGTGCTGACGATCGCGGGCTCCGACAGCGGGGCGGGCGCCGGCATTCAGGCTGATGCCCGCACCGTGCAAGCGTTGGGCGGCTACGCGACGACGGCGATTACGGCCATTACCGCGCAAAACACCCGGGGCGTGGTGGCGTGGCGGGCGGTTTCGCCAGACCTGATTGCCGCTCAAATCGCGGCGGTGCTGGAGGATTTTCCGATTGCGGCGATCAAGACCGGATTGATCCCGGGCGCGGCGGGCGTGCGGGCAATTGCGCACGCGCTGGGCCAGCATCGGCGCGTTCCGCTCGTCATCGATCCGGTGCTGGGCTCAACGAGTGGCACGCGGTTTCTCCCGGCGACCGGGGTGCGCGCGCTGAAGAAGGAACTGTTGCCACGCGCCACGCTGGTGACGCCGAACTGGCTGGAAGCGGCGGTGCTTTCCGGCTGGCCCGTGAATGATTTCATGGAAGCCGAAATGGCCGGGAGTATTCTGGCCGTGGAGTTCGGCTGTGCGGTGCTGGTCAAAGGTGGCCATGCACCTGGCGGATCGTGCCGCGACTGCCTCGTGACGGGCAATGGTCCGGCGCGATGGTTCGAGAGTGAAAGAGTGCCGACACAAAATACGCACGGCACCGGGTGCGTGCTGTCGGCGGCAATTGCGTGTGGCCTGGCGCGAGGCGAAACGATCGAACGTGCGGTGACCAAGGCGCACGCGTTTCTGCAGAAAAGCCTGCGGGCGGGACGGGACGTGAGGTGGGGTAGTGGCGCGGGGCCGGCGTTTGCAAGCTGAGGCACGAATACCTGCTCCGGCCGGAGGTGCGCCGGGGTTTGGCTGCGGGTCGGTAGTTCCGCCTTCAGGCGGAATCCGGAGAATCTACGATGCCGCAAACCTTCCGCCTAAAGGCGGAACTACCAACGCGGTGCTATTTCCTAGCCGCGTATTCCGCATACCGCTCGGCCACGTGCGCCGCCTTTTCGTCGCCGGCGTGAAAAAACAGCCGATAGCGAAACGTGACGCTCTTGCCTGCGGGCACTTTCAATTCGCCGGCGGCGGGATTTTCCAACCGATCGAAGTCATGTACGCCAAACGGATTCACCGCGAACAGGCCGTAGTCGCGGACGTGCCACCAGCTGGGATAGCGGGGGTTTCCCGGATGATCGAAAATCGCCACTCCGACAGTTTTGTCGCCGACGGGGCCGTAGTAATCGACCCACTTGGCCCGCTTGCCCCAGGTATTGCCGTCGCGCACGCCTTCGCTGTTCACAATCCTCCCCCGACCTTCGCGGTTGCGATCCTTGCCGGGGGCCTCGCTGTATTTCAGGACCATCGACTCGGCGACGCGGATGGCGAGGGAACCTTCCTTGGTGTCGTTAAAGACCAAGTCGCCGTTGGCGGCGAAGTGCGTGATTTCGAAATCGAGCATCGGGCCGTAAGGCGTCTGGTGGATCCGAAAAGTCCGCTCGTCGGTGGCCACGAGCTTGCCGTCGACGGTCACCAGCTTGTCCCGGAGATGGATGGTGCCGGTGGTCTCGCCGCTCGTCACATCGATGGGGCCGTCGAGCACGGTCCGACCGGGAATGCCCGGGGTGTCGGCCCAGAAATTAACCCCGTTCACGCTGCCATGACCATAGTAGAGTCCGCGGTGGTGCGGATGGTCATGGGATTCGCCGGCAGTTTCCTTCATGGGGAAATCCCGGGTCATCGGCGATTCTCCCGGACCGATGATCGGATAGAAAAACGGCTTCGGCGACTCCTTGAACCGGTACTCGGTGAAGAGCTGGCCGTCGATTTCGATCCGGACGCGGTCGTCGAGTTGCGTGATGCTGACTCCGGTCGCCGCCGCGGCCACTGGGCTAATGACGCCGAGTGCCAGTAAGGCACCGGCGAGAGAAAGGGGACTCATGGCGGGAGTGATGAGGTAAATCGGAGCCGGGTGCAACCGGCGGGATGTCGAGTCCGATTTTGGCGATCGAACGGTCTCCACGTAAAAACGCAAACTGGCTCACGCGGAGCCGCGGAGGGCGCGGAGCGGGGGAGAATTCATTCGCTGTCTTGGTCTTCTCCGCGGCTCCGCGTGAAAAAAAACGCCGTGATTTCGAGACTGAGAGGGCGTCTAAAAATGGCCCCTTGATTGTCATTCTGAGCGCCAGCGATGAATCCAAGGGCACCTTCGCACTCGAGGAGGCGCAGCGTGAGTCCAACTGCATTCTGCGGGTCGCTCGGAATGACAATGGGCATTCAGCAAACGCTCCATTCAGAAGCCAGGAAACCAGGATTTGATTCATGGTTTCCTGGCTTCTGAATTTGCCGCCTTGGCTAGGTTTGGTCGTAGCCGTTCTTGACTGCGGCCGTCGGATGAAACCTCGTTGGTCCATGCCCCTCGAAAAGCCCGTGGTCTTTGCCGGGACGGTGATCTTGGCCGATCGGCTTTTGGAAAACGGCGTCGTGGTGTGCCAGGGCGGCAAGATTACTGCGGTCGGCGCCAAGGATAAGGTGGAACTCCCGCGCGACGCGGAGATCGTCGAAGCCGGCGACGGGTTCGTCGGTCCCGGCTACATCGACATCCACGTCCACGGCGGAGACGGCGCCGATTTCATGGATGGCACGCCGGAAGCCGTCGTCACCGTGAACCGGGCGCACGCGCGCCACGGCACGACCACAATTTTCCCCACGACGACCACGGGCTCGAAGGAGCAGATCTCCGCGATGCTCAAGTCGAGCCTGGCGGTGCAGCGCGGTTGGACGAGCAAGGACGGCGCGCGCGTCGCGGGTGTCCATTTCTACGGGCCGTATTTTGCGGAGGACAAGGTGGGCTGCCACTCGAAGGCCGGGCGGCGCGACCCGGATCCCGCGGAGTATCGCGAGCACCTCGATCTGGGCGTCATCCGGATCGCGACCTGTGCGGCCGAATTGCCGGGCGCCGAGTTGTTTTATCGGGAAGCGGCCCGGAGCGGCTGCTTTGTCACCTGTGGCCACTCCGACGCGAGCTGGAACGAAATGGAGCGCGCGTTTCGCGCCGGGATGCGCCACGTCGACCATTTCTGGTGCGCGATGAGTTCCGTACCGAGCATCCGGGCGCGCTTTGGCACGCCGAGCCAGGGGAGCATGGAGCAGTTCGTCCTGATGCATGCGGAGATGAGCACCGAGGTGATCGCGGACGGCTGCCACCTGGCGCCGGAGCTCCTCGAGTTTGCCTATGTCATGAAGGGCGTGAAGCGGCTGTGCCTCGTCACCGATGCGAATCGCGCCGTGGATATGCCGCCGGGCACTTACCGGTTTGGGCCGAAGGCGGATGGCGAGTGGTTTAAGAGCGACGGCAAAGTGGGCTCGGTGGAAAATGGATCGCTGGCGAGTTCGGTCGTGAGCATGGACACGATGGTGCGAAACATGAAGGAACTCACCAGCGCCGGAGTCGTGAATGCGGTGCGCATGGGCAGCCTCACTCCCGCCGAACTCACGGGCCTGGCCGGCGAAGTGGGCAGCGTGCAGACGGGCAAGAGAGCGGATTTGCTGGTGCTTGATCGCGAACTGAACGTGAAGCGGGTCTTTATCGGTGGGGCGGAATTTACCTCGGGTCGAAAGCGGTAAGCCGGAACGATGCCGCCCAAAACGGAAAGCCGCGTTTAGAGCCGGACGGGAAGAAGCCGTCCGTTGGTAGTTCCGCCTTGAGGCGGAATCCGCCCAGTTCAAGCCTTCCGCCTAAAGGCTGGACTACAAACCGAGCGGTGGCTTTCGACCCGCGTGGGCCAGCACTTTCTCGAACTCGCTAGGATAAGCTGCGACCGGCAGTCACCGACCCGCGGCCGCCTTTAATTCCGCGATGACATCCGCCGCTTTCGACCGGTCGCCATGCGTGCGACTGGTCTTCGCGAAGCGCACGATGCCCTTCGGCCCGAGGACGAACGTCGAGGGATAGGCGGTTTCCTTGGGCGCCTCCCACCGCAGCCCATACGCGTTGATCATGCGGTAATCCGGATCGAGCACGTAGAGAAAGTCGCCGGGCCACTGTCGTCCTTTCCAGGAGCGGAATTCCTCGGCATGGGCTTTTAGATCCGCGGCGGGCCCAGGGTAAACAAAGAGCACGCGGGCTTTGGCCTCGGCGAAACCGGCGAGCGACGAGATGTAATCCTGCACCTGCCGATCGCAAACCGGACATTGGTAGCCCGGCCAGCCGCGCAACACGACCAGCACCACCGGGCCGCTGGGCGTGAGTTCGCTGAGCCGGACGGTGGCCCCATCGAGAGCCTGGAGCGCGAAGTCGGGCGCTTGGTCGCCAATTTTCGGAATGTCCGCGTGGGCCACGATGGGCAGGAGCGCGGCGAAGAGTACGGCGAGCGTCCGACGCATTTTGCCCGCGGAAGGGCCGGGGAAAGCAATGACAGGATGAGAATTCATGGGTTCATCCATGGGAGCGCCCAATCCCACGGATTATTCCCGTCGCGTGGCTTGGCAGCGGAGTGGAGGCTTTACTTACTTCACCGGAAGGTGCTGCTCGAACCAGGCGATCATCCGGTCGCGCATGTCGGGCAGGTATTCGTGGCCGGTCTTCGCGTAGACGATGCTGTTGAAATTCTCCGGTTTCCCGTAGAGGCGGTAGACTTGACCGACTTTGCGCTCGAGCGTCTCGACGCCGTCGAGGGGCGTGCCGGGATCCTGATCGCCGGAGAGTTCGAGATGCGGCCGCGGCGCGACGAGGGCGTGGATCGCTTCCGTGTCGAAGTGCTGGAGCATGCCCGGGACAAAGTAATAAATCCCGTGGGCGCGCAGGTAGCCGTGGGAAATGAGTTCCGTGTAACGGGTGAAGCACACCACGCCGACGATGGCCTTGATCCGATCATCGATCGCGGCCAGCCACCAGCTGCGGGTCGACCCCATGCTCATTCCGCTGGCGCCGATTTTGGATTGGTCGATTTCGGAACGCGTCCCGAGGTAATCCAGCAGGCATTGCTCGTCGCGCACTTGCATGCCCCAGAGCGTGCGGCCGAGCCACAGATTGATTTTGCTGAACGACATTTCCTGCGCGGCCTTGTCCTCGATGGCGCCCGCCGGCCCTTTGCCGATCCGTTCACCGTGAAAGTAGCCGTCGATCGCCGCAACAATGTAGCCGTGTTGGACGAGCTGCGTGCCGGCGTGATCGCGGGCGGCGACGTTCAGGCACACGCTGTCCTTCGAGCCGCCGTGCTCGTGGAGCAGCATAATGCAGGGCCGTTGGGCCGGCGGCGCGCCGGCGGGGCTCTTGGGGAACATGACGTAGCCGGGAACGATGGCGTCGGCTCCGTTGTGAAACTCGATCTTCTCGAGGACGAAATCACCGCGGTCCTCGCGGGACACGACTTTGACCTTCGTCGGGTCGGGCCGCGGGGGCAGAGCGCCCAAGAGCTTCACAAGGGTTTTCCGCACCTCGACGCGGTCTTTTTCCCATTGCGGCAGATTGGTCGGCAGGGGCCATTCCGGCAGCTTGAGCGACTCGCGAAACTCGGTGGGAACGCCTTGCCACTTCTCGTTGAGGGGAGTGCCGCCCTTGGAATTGGCGGGCGTGACGCGCTGCTGACCGAACGAGGAGGCGGCGAACAACATTGAGAGGGCCACGATCCAGCCGGGTGAGACACAGGAGGCCATGGGGAGAGGCGGAATGAAGAACCGCCGCCCCTAGATGACCAGCCAAAACCAATGCGCGACCGGGCGGAGTGCAGCGTGGCGGTCCGCGATTTCCGATCCGAGGCAGCCCCGCTTCGCTCAGAACGACAGAGTTTTCATACGGTCTGTCTCAAGGCGGGCTGAGAATACACCTTTGGCTGCGGCTGCCGCGGTAGGCTAATATCGGTTCGGATCGTTCCCCTTTGCGGCGATATCCAGCCCGGGCACAAACCCTTGAACCGCTGAGGGGATTCATCAATGGATGAATCCTTGGCAGTGAGCTGCGACTCATCGTCTCCGCCGGCAGCTCTGGGGCCTGCTTATCGCAGGCTTGGTTGGGTCCCGGTCTGCGATGAGCAGACCCCGCGACTTCCTCCGGAGGCGATGAGCCGGAGGGGAGATCTCAGTTTCACCCTATTGGTGAAACTTATTAGCGGTTCCTCTCTGTTTGCGCTTTCCTTCGGGTGCGGCTGCCGCGGTGCGAGAAATGCGGGTTAGGCTTTGACCTTTTTCTTGCCCTTGCCTCCGCGTCCTTCCGTCGGCATCGCGTCGAACTTCTTCTGTTGCTCGTCGGTCAGCGCGGCCCGGACTTGCTCGCGAGCGGCCTGCATCGCCTGCTGCATTTTTTTCCGGTTGGCCTTCTTGTCGCCGTCACCGGCCCGCGCGCTCTTCATCTCCTGATCGGTCTTGGTGTAGATTTCCGTGAGCTTGGTTTTCTGATCAGTCGTGAGGCCCAAGGCTTGGTCGAGTTGTGCCAGGCGTGCGTCGGCCATTTTTGTCTGGCCAGGCTTCTGGCCCTTGTCCTTACCCTGGCGACCCTCGGCGGGCGGATTGGCTTGATCTTGGGCGACGAGGGGCGCGGCGAGCACGCCGAGGAAAAGAACCGGAAGCAGATATTTGAGAGACTTCATGGCAGAACGGATTCGAGGATTTGATTCGGGTTGGTTAAGTCAGAGTTGAGTCTGATTGGAGGGTTAGACGGAGGGTGGGGCGCGGTAGTTACAGCGACTTGGCACCCCAAAATCAGGGTCAGAACGAACCGTCGAGCTTCGAGCTCTGAAGCCGGTCGGAGACCGGCGCTACTTCGCGGGCAGGTCGCGGCAGACGACCGTCAATTCGGGGGGCGGCTGGCCTTTACGCACCTCGAGCGGCAGCACGACGTCTTTGTAACCCGGGCGCTGCCCGATGACTTGGTAATTTCCCGGCGGAAGGGACACCGTGTTGGCGTCGAATTTCAGCGGCTTGCGGACATTGGTGATCGTCACGTAGGTGAGCCGGTCGGATTTTAGCACCACGGCCACGGAACCACTTTGCGCCATGAGCCTTTCCTGGAGCTTCTGCATGTCCTCCGAGAGGAACACTTTTTCCGGCTTGGATTTCATCGCGCGGTTGAAGGTGCGAATCCCCGTCTGAAACTCGGCGCTGTTCACCTGACGTTCGACGACTTCGAGCAACTTGTGGAACTGCGCCACCGAATCGAGGCCCGCCAATTCCGCTTCAAACGCCGCCTGCGTCTTGCCCTCGTCGGCCTTTCTTCGCGCCACGTCCTGTTGGTACGCACGCTCGTAGGTCTGCGCTTCGTCGGCCGCGGCGGGCGGGGCGGCTTGGGCGGACGATGCCCTCGTCAAAAGTGCCGCCAGCAACAGGCTGGTGAGCAAAAAGCGGAGGCGAAAGGAACGGGTTTTCATGATGGGCAGAACTACAACGTGCCGGGCAAAAGATGAAGATGAATTGCCGGCGGTCCCTTGGCAAATGTCGGTTCGCAAGGGAGGGCCGAGCTCCGCCGCGGCCGCTTCGGCGGAGCTCGGCCCTCCCTTTGGGCGGGGGCTGCGTTCAGCGTTGCCCGCTGCCCTGGGAGGGGAACAACCCCCGCAAGCCCGCTTCGGTGGCGGCGCACACGCCCCGCTCGGTGATGAGGCCCGTGACGAGCCGCGCCGGGGTGACGTCGAAGGCTGGATTGGCCGCCGGACTTTTGTCGGGAGTGAGTCGGACGGAGGCGACGGTGCCATCGGCCAGCCGTCCGGAAATATGCGTGACCTCGGTTTCCGCCCGATGCTCGATCGGAATCTCCCGCAGTCCATCGCGCATCGTCCAATCGATGCTCGGCGAAGGGACCGCAGCATAAAAAGGGATCCCGTTGTCGCGCGCGGCGAGGGCCTTCAGGTAGGTGCCGATCTTGTTGCACACGTCGCCGGTGGCCGTCGTGCGATCGGTGCCGACGAGGCACAGGTCGACGTCGCCGCGCTGCATCAGGTGCCCGCCCGCATTGTCGACGATGACCGTGTGTGGTACGCCGTGGTTCAACAGTTCCCAGGCCGTGAGACTCGCCCCCTGGTTGCGCGGGCGGGTTTCGTCGACCCAGACATGGACGGGAATTCCGGCGTCGTGCGCCGCGTAAATGGGCGCCGTGGCGGTGACGACATCGATCATGGCCAGCCAGCCCGCGTTGCAGTGGGTGAGAATATTGATGCGCACCCCGGGCTTTTTTTGCGCGGCGATCGCGCGAATCAGTTCGAGCCCGGCGGCGCCAATCCCGCGGTTGATCGCGACGTCCTCATCGCAGATTTCAATCGCGAGCTGGCGGGAACGGGCGACGCGGGCGGCGGGGGCCAGGGGTTGGAGTTGAGTTCGGACCCGGTCGAGGGCCCAGCGCAGGTTGACGGCGGTCGGGCGCGTCTCGAGGAGCATGGCGTAAGCGCGGTCGAGCGCGTCGTTGGAAGGATCCACGCGCAGGGCCAGCCACAGGCCCCAGGCGGCCGTGGCGCCGATGAGTGGGGCACCGCGCACCAACATGGCGCGGATGGCGTGGGCCGCGTCGTCGAGCGTGGCGAGACGGGCCGTGACGAACGCGTGGGGCAACCGGGTCTGGTCGATGATTTCGACCGCGGTGCCGTCGGCGGAAGGCCAGAGGGTGCGGGTGGGGCGGCCGTTAACGTTCATGGCGAGGCGACGGACGGGATGCAGTTGGTCGTTCCGCCCTCAGACAGCTGAGGTCAAGACACCGCCTGAAGGCGGGACTACGAACAAAGAGCAGGTGCATTGCCGGATTAAATCACGCGCTCGTTGCCGCCATCGACGGGAACCTGGGCGCCGGTGGTCTTGGCGAAACGTGGGCCGCACATTTCGGCCGCCATCTCCGCCACGTCGCGACTCGTCACTTCGACCTTGAGCACGTTGTTCGTCTTGTAGGCGTCCACGCTGAGGCCGTAGTGCTGCGCCCGGGACGCGAGGATTTCGGGTGTCCAGAGCGCCGTGTCGAAAACCAGGTTGGGATGGATCGAGTTGACGCGAATGCGGTCCGCTCCCCATTCGAGGGCGGCAATCCGCGCCAGTTGATTGACCGCGGCTTTGGACGCGGAGTAGGCGGCCGCGCCCGGTCCCGGTGCGGGGACATTCTTCGAGCCGATCACGACCACGCGTCCCCCATTCGGGGCGAGCTTGAGCAGTGGGTGGCACTCGCGCATCAACGCGAATGTCGCGTCAAGATTGACGGCCATCACCTTCCGCCAGGTCGCGGTGTCGAGTTCCTCGATCTTCCGGCTCGAGGGAAAGATGCCGGCGTTGAGCACCAGAATGTCGAGGCCGCCGAACGCGCGGGTGCCTTCCTCGAGGGCGGCGGCGATCGACGTTTCGCTCGTGAGGTCGCAAACGATGCCGCGAAAATCAGGACGGGCGTGCGCCGTGACGATCGCCGGATTGATGTCCAGGCCCACGACCGCGGCGCCCCGCTGCAGCAAGGCCGCCACGCAGGCGCGACCGATGCCCGAGGCGGCGCCGGTGACGAGCGCCACTTCGCCGGTGAAAACCGGCGGCGGTCCCGAGCGCCGCAGCTTGGCCTGTTCGAGATCCCAATACTCGACGGCGAAGACGTCCGCTGGCGGCAACGCCCTCCAGCCCTCAAGCGCATTGGCGCGCAGGATGAGGGCGATCGTGTGTCGGTAGATGTCGCCGGCGATGGCGGCGTCATGGGCGGTGCGTCCGGCCACGACGAGGCCCCATTCGGAATCGAGAATCACGCGCGGCGCCGGATCGAGCATGAGCGGCTTGGGTTCCGCGCGAGCGGCGTGGGTGGCGAAATAGCTTTCGTAGGCCGCGCGATAGGACTCGAGATCGCGTCCGACCAACGGCACGCGCTTCGTGCGCAGCACGTGGTCCGGCGTGGCCGGACCCTGGCTGGCGAGCGTGGCGACGTCGGCGTGGCGCGCGAAGCCGAGGCCGGGGGTGTCGCCCTGGGTGGCGAGAATCGCCGGGGCGCCCAGTACGGCCGAAAGTTTTTTTCGGAAGTCCGCCAATTCGATCCGTCTCGATTTTCCTGACTCCGGTTCCGCGGGCGGCCAGGCGATGTTCCACGCGCGCTGCTTCGCCAGGTGGGCTTCGGCGAGCGTGGCGAGGTGAATCATCCTCTCGTAGGAAGTGCGGGCAGTGTCGCCAAAACTGATCAGCCCGTGGTTCATCAGCACCAGACCGATGGTGCGGGCGGGCAGCGTCCGGGGCAGCAGGGTGGCGCAGAGGCGGGCCAGCTTGAAGCCCGGCATTTCGTACGGAACGATGATCACCTGGTCCCCGTAGATTTCCCGGATGCGTTTGGCGCCGCCCGGCGTATTGCACGCGGCGATGAACGCATCGGCGTGGGTATGATCAACAAATTTGGCCGGGAGCAGGGCGTGGAGGATGGCTTCCACGGAAGGCGCGGGGGCCGCCGGATTCGTCATGCACCCCTTGAGTTCGGTGGCCATCCGCAGATCGCTCAGCGCTTCGAGCCCAGCCAGCCGCATCAGGTGCGGCA
>CANJNJ010000038.1 GCA_947474995.1 Opitutaceae bacterium
CATCGGTGCAATTTGTGGCTAAAGAATCTTCGGGCAGTCGCGAGAACGTGTGGACGAGCCCAACGATTGGCCGCGCACGGAGTGCCCGGCCCACCCGGTACAGATTTCCATCGCGCTGTCCTCGCGGGCCCATTGGCCCGCGATCATTAGCGTGGATTAGCGGTTAAAAGCTGCTTGGCGCGTCAACCGTGTGATCCTTGCCGCGGTCTTGACGGTGGCGCTCGCCCGTCGACAGGCTGCGCCGATGTCAACCGAGGTCGCCCCCAAGAAGCGCAAGCTGCCCGTCCTGAAGCTGGCGGTCGCGGGGATCTTGCTGCTGGTGGTGGCGATCGTGCTCATTCGCGGCACCGACGTGCGCGCGTTGGGCGGACGCGGCATGACGCTGATTCGCGAAGCCGGACCGTGGGTTTTCTTTTCGGCCATGGCGATTCTCCCGGCCGTCGGGGCACCCATGGCGGCGTTTACGATTCCGGCCGGGCAGGCCTTTGGCGCCCAACTGGGGCTTGGGGTCGTCATCGGTATTTCGTTGGCGGTCATCGCCGTGAATCTCGCGCTCGGCTACTGGGTGGCGCGTTATGCTTTGCGGCCCGTGCTCGCCGGCTTGCTCAAGCGTTACGGCTACGCGGTGCCGCGGGTGACGCCGGAAAATGCCCTGAGTATCGCGTTGCTCGTGCGACTGACGCCGGGCCCGCCGTACGTCCTGCAGGCCTGGATTCTCGGCGTCGCCGAGTTGCCGTTCCGCATGTACATGATCGTGTCCTGGCTCGCGATGGTGCCGTGGGCGCTGGGCGGAATCATCCTCGGTCAGGGCTTGTTCAACGGCAATTTCGGGCTGGCGCTGATGGGCCTTGGTGTCCTGGTCGCCGCTGCAATTGGCGTCCACTGGATCCGCCGCAAATACTCCCGCCGTGAAAACTGATCCAGCAGCCGCCGACGCCGGCGTGCGCGCGGAGAGCGTGAGCGAGTTCACGCGCCGCGTGAAGACCGTGCTCGAGAGCGGCCTCCAGGCGTGCTGGGTGCGCGGGGAGATTTCGAACCTGCGCGCGCAGTCGAGCGGGCACTTCTATTTTTCGCTGAAGGACGCGGGGGCGCAGCTGAGTGCGGTGCTGTTTCGCGGCGATGCGTCGCGGCAGACGGTGAAACTGCGCGACGGCCAGCAGGTCGTGGTCTATGGCCAGGTGAGCGTCTACGAGGCGCGTGGGCAGTACCAGCTGATCATCCGGCTGGTGGTCGAGGACGGGGTGGGGCGGCTCCAGCGGGAGTTTGAAGCGCTGAAGGCGAAGCTGGCGGCGGAGGGCTTGTTTGCGCCGGAGCGAAAGCGCGCGATTCCGACGATGCCGCGGACCGTTGGCTTCATCACGTCGCCGACGGGCGCGGCGGTGCAGGATTTTCTGCGGATCCTCACGCGACGCGGCTGGCGCGGACGGGTCGTCGTGTTGCCGGCGAAGGTCCAGGGTGAGGGCGCGGCGGCCGAGATGGTGGAGATGCTGCGTCTGGCGCAGGAGCTCGAAATTTTCGACTTGCTCGTGATCGGGCGCGGCGGCGGCAGCCTGGAGGATTTGTGGGCTTTCAACGAAGAGTCGTTGATTCGCGCGGTGGCGGCATCGCCGGTGCCGGTGATTTCCGCGGTGGGGCACGAAATCGATTTCACGCTCTGCGACTTCGCGGCGGATGTTCGGGCCGAGACGCCCAGCGCCGCGGCGGAATTGATTTCGAGTCACTTCGTCGCCTGTGCCGAACGGGCGATCCAGGCGGGCGAGGCGATGACCGGGGCACTCGAGGACGCCCTGGCGCGCGCGGTCGAGCGGCTCGATCATGCCCGCTCCCGGCTGCGGTTGCTGTCACCCGGGGCGCAGATTGAGCAGGGCTATTTGCGGCTGGATGATTTTGCCAACCGGCTCGGGGCGGCGCTGCGCGCTTCTACCCAGGAGCGGCGGCAGCAGCTGGCGGACCTCCGGACGCGCCTAGCCCACGCCTCGCCGGAAATTCGGGTGCAGCAGGATTCGCAGCGGTTGCTGGCGCTGTGGAAACGGCTGCAGGCGGCCAGTCCGGCGTCGGTGCTGAACCGCGGGTTTGCGATTGTGCGCGATGACGCGGGCCAGCCGGTGATGCGCCGGGCGAAGATCATATCTGGCCAGGCACTGGCGGCGGAATTCGCCGACGGCACGGCGCGGGTACGGGCCGAATGATCGAAGGTGGGCCGGGCGCCCCTCGGCGTGCACGGTTTTTTTGTAGCCGGGGTCGCTGACCCCGGGGCCGGTGCGACAACCGGCCTCAGAGAGACCGGCCACAGTCTGCCGGGCCTGCCCTGTCGCGAACGTCTGGGCGCCTCTCACTTTCTTGCGACGCCCGGTTGTTCGTAGTTCCGCCTTCAGGCGGAAGAATTGAGCCGCTCGGATTCCGCCTCAAGGCGGGACTACAAACAAAGCACTCGGAGGACGCTGCAGGAAACTGGGATGCGCCCGAACGTCTCCGTCCGCCATTTTGCGCTTGGCAGCGAGTCGGAGGTAATAATTATCACTTCAAATCCCTTGGCCGGCATCCCGGCTGAACCCACCTACCATGACTACCCAACCGTTCCACTCGCGGGACCGCCAGCCGGTTCGTTCCGCTTCCACCCGATGGGCGCTTATCATTTTCAGCGTCGCGGCGGCGCTCGCGGTCCGGGGCCAGACCCCGGCGGCGCCTCCGGCCGCTCCCAAGCATGACGAGATCGTCACGCTCTCGGCCTTTCAGGTCAGCACCACCTATGACAAAGGCTACCGCGCGGGCAACTCCGTCTCGGCGACGCGGACCGACACCGCGATCAAGGATCTGCCGTTCTCGATCAATGCGTTCACCGAGCAGTTCATCGCCGATGTCGGCGCCCGCGATCTTTTTGACGTGGTGCAGTACGCCCCGTCCGTGACGAGCGCCGGGCGCGAATTCACGGCCGGCAACGCGGTCTTCACCATCCGGGGCTTTGACCAGAAGCCGCAGCACAACGGATTTGTGGGGGACGCCTATGTCGACACCTCGAGCGTCGAGCGCATCGAAGTCGTCAAGGGCCCGTCGTCGGTGCTCTACGGTCAGGTCGCGCCTGGCGGCACCGTCAACTACATCACGAAGCGCGCGCAGCCGAAGGCCTTCACGACCGTCACGGGACAGGTTGGCAACCTCGAGGCGTGGCGCACGACCATCGATCTGAATCAGCCGCTGGCGGGGGAGAAGTTGCTCTTCCGCTTCAACGGCGCCTTGGAAGGCCTCGCCAAGAATGTCGACCCCTACAAGGGCCGCTCGTGGGTGATCGCCCCGAATTTAGTCTGGAAAATCACGGACCGCGCCTCGCTCAGCGTCGATTACCAATGGTTCCGGCGCACCGAGACGCCGCCTTCGCAGCTCGCGCCGAATATCGAAATCGTCGCGCTGCCGCCCGCGTCGGGGCTGCTCGCCACGGGTGGCGTGCTCGTGAAACCCGACAATTCCGACTACGGCTTTGGCACCTACTTTCCGCTGGCGCGCGATTTCAATTACGTCAGCCGGAACGACAGTCGCACCGCCGATTTCGAGAACATCAACGCGGAACTCTCCGTGAAGTTTTCCGACCAGTGGGTGGGTCGGGCCAACCTGAACTGGAGCAAGACGCGGTCCTGGCACAAGCTGACCGGACTCGGGGCCGTCAGTATCACGGTGCCCCCGCGCTTTTATCCGGCGGGGGTCGCGCTGCCGATTTCGGCGGCGAACTATTTGATCGCGGCGCAGGGGTTCGCCGATGCCGTTTTGGCCAACACCAACGTGGCGCTGGAAGCGCCGCTCGCCCAACTCTCCCGGCGCAAGCGCCTGCAGGAGGATTACGTTCCCCATGCCAACGCGATGCAGGTCGAATTCGCGGGCAAATACGATCTGTCCGGTGGCGCCAAGCTGCGGCCGTTGGTGGGTTATTTTTACAACGAGTCGGTCAGCGTGGGCCGAATCCGCCAGAGCGGTGCGGCCGCCTTCCCGAATTTTCCGGTCTGGAACATCAAGGATCCGTCGACGTGGGATTTTAACACGGACTTCGATCCCGTGACGCTGCCGCTCACGACCAGCACCCACTCGGTCACGACGAATTCGGCGGGCTACGCGGTGCTCAACGGTACGTTTTGGGATGGCACGCTCTTCACTGTCGTCGGCGCGCGCTACAGTGTCGCGACCGGTCTGACCGACAACTATCTGGCCCCGGCCACCAGCGTACCGAAGCGTTCCAATACCAAGACCACACCGCAGTTTGGCCTCGGCTGGAAGCCGCAGCGCGACCTGATGCTTTATGCGAGCTACAGCGAATCCTTCGTGCTGAATGCCGCGGATCTCGTGTTCCAAAATGTGCCCACCGGCCCCGCGGCACCCACGACCTCGAAGGGCTACGAGATCGGCGTGAAGACCGATTTCCTCGCCGGCCGGGTGTCGTCGACGGTGGCGTTCTACCAAATCGATCAGCGCGACCGCATCCTCCGTTTCAACGGTTTCAATGCCACGGGGGTGACCGTGACCAACAATTTGCAAGGCACGCTGGATCGCAGCAACGGCGTCGAGGCCGAGATTACCTGGTCGCCGATGGACAACTGGCAGGTTTATGCCAGCGGCGCGTTGGATGACCTGCGCGTGAAGAAGGTGCCGGTCGGCGAGGAAATCTTTCTCGGCACGCATCCCGAAGCCTCGGTCAAGGCGCTTTTCAATCTCTGGACCCGCTATTCGTTCAAGGACGGCGGGCTCAAGGGGCTCTGGCTCGGCGCGGGCTTTAACCACACCGGTGACAAGGCGCAGCGCGTGAACAATCCGCGCCTCTTCCTCCCGGCCGACACGCTGTTCAATGGGGCGCTCGGCTACGACTGGAAGTGGGATGGCCACCGGATGACCACGACCCTCAACGTGCAGAACATCACCGACCAGAACTACTATCCCGCCAACCAGCAGCGCGGGTATCCCCGCCGGATCAGCCTGTCGTTCACGGCGCGGTACTAAGCTTAGTTCATATGGCGCGGAGCAAGTTGGGTTCCGCTTCGCACGGAAAGAAATTGGCCGGGTTGGTCGTTCCGCCTTCAGGCGGAATTCATCCGGCCAATCCTTCCGCCTAAAGGCGGGACGACCAACCGGCGGCGTTGATCGTGTCGGGTCGAGCTGGAATAATTCCGGTGGATGGCTACTCCCATGGGCGGGCGCGGCACTCAAGCGGTGTCGGGCCCGGATCAAAATGAAACCACCTTCCCCTCCCTCGACCGCACTCTCCGCCTGCGGTCTCCCTTCCAACGTCGTGATCGATCGCAGCCGCGCCCGCGTCCAGCGTCCGGCCGCCGAGTGGAAAAACCTCCTGACGCCAATGCAGTATCGCGTCGCCCGGCAGCAGGGCACCGAGCCGCCGTTTCAGGGTGAGTACTGGAACAACCACGAGGACGGTGTTTATTTTTCGGTGTGCAGCGAGACGCCGCTGTTCGATTCCCGCGACAAGTTTGAAAGCGGCACGGGCTGGCCGAGCTTCACGAAACCGATTGAGCCGGCGTTCGTCGACGAGACGCGCGACGTCAGCCACGGCATGGTCCGCGTCGAAGTGCATTGCAGCGTCGACGGTGGCCACCTCGGGCATGTTTTCCCGGATGGCCCGCCGGCGCAGGGCGGGCTGCGTTACTGCATCAACAGCGCTTCGCTACGATTTTTGCCACGAAAAGAGTACGAAGCTTGGATTTTCGCTGCGCGAAAACCCAATTAAGATTTTGGCGTAGCCAAAATCTTCGGAAACTTCACCCACTTCGCGCCGAGCTTCGACGACTTCACCACCGTCTCGATGAACGCCATGCCCTCGACGCCGTCGTCGATGGTCGGATAATCGAGGTTCTTCGGCGGCTTGCGCCCGTGCACCTCCGCCGTGATGGCGTGGAAGGCTTCCCGGTAGATATTGCCGAAGGCCTCGAGGTAGCCCTCGGGGTGGCCGGCGGGAACGCGCGTGAAGCGGGCCGCATTGACGCCCACGTAGCCATTGCCCCGCCGCCAGATCTGCCGGGGCTGATCGGGAAATTTGACGATGAGCTCGTTCGGCTGTTCCTGGTGCCACTCGAGCGAGGCCTTGGTGCCATAGACCCGGATGTTCAGGGCGTTCTCGTCGCCGACGCTGATTTGCGAGGCGTGGATGATGCCCTTCGCGCCACCCTTGAAACGGACGAGGATGTTGCCGTCGTCGTCGAGCTTGCGGCCCTTCACGAAGGTCGTGAGGTCGGCGCAGAGGGAGTCGATGTGCAAGCCGGTGATGTAGCGGGAGAGATTCTCCGCATGCGTACCGATATCGCCGATGCAGCCCGCCGCGCCGCTGCGCTTGGGGTCGGTGCGCCAGCCCGCCTGTTTCTGGCCGGTCTTTTCGAGCAAGGTGCTGAGCCAGCCCTGCGGGTACTCGGCGACGACCTTGCGCAGTTCGCCGAGAAAACCGGACCGCACCAGGTCACGGGCCTGTTTGACCATCGTGTTGCCGGTGTAGTTGTGGGTCAGCGCGAAGATTTTCTTCGTCCGCTGCACGACGGTCCGCAGTTTCCTCGCCTCGGCCAGGTTGAAGGTCGCGGGCTTGTCACAGATCACGTTGAAGCCGCTTTCGAGAAACAGCTTGGCCGGCGGGAAATGCTGGTAGTTCGGCGTGACGATGACGACGAAGTCGAGCCGCTCGTCCTCGGGCATCCGGGACTCGGCCTTGGCCATCGCGACAAAACTCCCGTAGACCCGCGCCGGATCGAGAAAGAGGTCGGCGCCGGAGGCCTTGGAGCGCGCGGGGTCGGACGAGAAGGCGCCCGCCACGAGCACGGCCTGCCCGTCCATCGCCGCCGCGATGCGGTGCACCGCGCCAATGAATGCGCCGCGCCCGCCGCCAATCATCCCAAATCGAAGTTTTCTATTCATGGAAAATTTCGCCCCAACTTTTCTACTGATTCTTCTTGTCGAACGCCGCGTCGAAGGCGAGGGCGCTCGAGGGGAAATCGACTTTGCGCACGAAGGCCGCCGCCTCGGTGGCACCGTGAATGCGATCCATCCGGATATCCTCCCACTCAACGCTGAGCGGGCCGCGGTAGCCGACGTCATTCAGGGCGACGATGATCTCCTCGAAGTTGATGTCGCCGTGCCCGAGCGAGCGGAAATCCCAATAGCGTCGCGGATCACCGAAGTTCACGTGACCGCCAAACACGCCCACGCTGCCGTCACCGTGGCCCCACCAGACGTCCTTCATGTGGGCGTGGAAGATGCGGGAGCCGAACGTGCGGATGAACTTCACGTAGTCGACGCCCTGGTAGCCGAAGTGCGACGGGTCGTAATTGAAGCCGAAGCGCTTGTGGCCCTTCACCGCGTCGATGGCGCGCTGGGCGGTCGCGAGATCGAACGCGATTTCCGTGGGGTGCACCTCGAGCCCGAAGTTCACATTGACGCGATCAAACGCCTCGAGGATCGGCCCGAAGCGCTTGGCGAAATCAGCATAACCGGCGTCCCAGTAAGCCTGCGAGGTCGGAGGAAAGGCGTACGTTGAATGCCAGATGCTCGAACCGGTAAAACCATTGACGACCGCGGGAAAGTCGTCGTTTTTGCCCCGGCCCGGCTTGGCGTCGAAGAACGCCCGGGCGGCGCGCCCCGCGGTGATCAATTTGCGCGCGGCGCGTTGCCGCACGCCCTCGGGATCCCCATTGCCCCAGACATCGGGCGGCAGGATCGCCTTGTGGCGTTCGTCGATCAAATCGCACACCGCCTGGCCGACGAGGTGGCTCGAGATGGCGTAGCAGGTGAGGCCGTGGTCCTTCAGCAGCGCCCACTTGGCGTGGACGTACTTCTTGCTCGTGGCGGCGGCATCGACGTCGAAGTGGTCGCCCCAGCAGGCGAGTTCGACGCCGTCGTAGCCCATTTTCTTGGCGAGCGGGGCGAGCTTTTCGAGGGGAAGATCGGCCCACTGGCCGGTGAAGAGCGTGACAGGTCTCGGCATAAAGAAACAGGTTCAGGATAGGGAAGCTGGACGCGGACGGATGGTTTCGCTCTGCGCGAAGGGAGTCGCAAGGAGAAATTCATTCGTCGCTGTCGCGCGGGCTCCCGCGTCTCTCGAAGCGGGTCCGGCAATGGACACTTGTGCGCCATCCACGCGGGCCGTAGAAATCCGTGCGATGACCTATCAGCGTTGCTTCGCCACCATCGGTTGCCCGGAGTTCTCGCTGGAGGAGGTGCTCGCCCTCGCGGTGAAACACGGCGTCGCCGGCGTCGAGTTGCGGACCCTGGGCGGGGCGATGGACTTGCCGGGTTACCTCGCGGCGCAATACGGTTCACCGGCGGCGCTTGCGAAAAAACTCCAGGGCCACTCGGTGCGGATCGTGGGGCTTTCCACCTCGGCGCATCTCGCGGGCGGGACCGACGCGGAGCGAGCGGCGCTGCTGGAATTTCTTCCCTGGGCCGAGGCGCTTGGGGTGCCATGGCTGCGCGTGTTCGACGGCAAGGCGCCCCTGACCGCAACCGAGGCGATGGCCGGCGCGGTCGACACGCTCCGCTGGTGGCGGACGGTGCGGCGCGAACGCGGCGTCCGCGCCGACCTCATGGTCGAGACCCACGACACCCTTTTGACGGCTTCGGCGATTCTGAAACTGCTCACGTTGGCGCCGGGCACGGCGATTTTATGGGACACGCACCACACCTGGCGGAAGGGTGGCGAGGATCCGGTCGCGACCTGGCGCGCGATTCGCGGCAGTGTGGTTCACCTGCACGTGAAGGACAGCAGCAGTGTGCCTGGTCCGAAACACCCCTACACGTTCGTGTTGCCGGGCGCGGGCGAGTTTCCCATGGCCGCGCTGCGGGCGGCGTTGCAGGCGGATAACTTCACCGCCGGCGTCAGTCTCGAGTGGGAGAAACTGTGGCACAAGGACCTCCCGCCGCTCGAGGAGGCGTTGACCGCGGCGGGTGGGCGGAATTGGTGGTGAGCCTGTCTGCGGAAAGAATTTTCGGGCGCTGGTAGTCCCGCCTGAAGGCGGAATCCGGACGACCCAAGCCCTCCGCCTAAAGGCGGAACGACAAACATGGCACAGGCTACTCTTCGCGGGCACGCCAAACGGCGAGGCCCAGTAACGCGAGGCCCCCGGCCAGCCAGGACCCCGCCTTCCACGTGATGGTGGCGCGCACTTGCTCGGAGATATTTTGCTCGGCCAGATAGGCGGCGGGCGACTGTTGATACAGCACGCGGCCGGCGTCGTGAGCAAAGAGTTCGGCGGAGACGACCGACAGTCCCTTGAACTCGTCGCCGCGGCCCGTGAAAATCCCCGCGGCGGGTTCGTCCCCTGTCGGCGTAACTCCGGCCGGAAACCGCACCCAGAAGGCGCCGCGGCTGTTTTTAATCGGCACCCACGCCTCCCGCGATTCGGGCGGCGGAGCCGCCACCTGCTCGCCCTCGAAAATCGCCAGGCCCGTCAAAGGCAGGCCGCCGCGCTTGGTCAGTGCGAAGGCATTCGCGGTCGTCGCATCGTTGTAGATAATCCGGGCCACGCCGCGGGACGTGATCGAGTTGGCCGCCGCCGGGGCGCCGTGGCGGACAATCCAAATCCGTCCGTCCGAATTCGAGACCAGGGAAAAGTATAGTCCGGGTGTGTCCAGGGTGCGCTTGGTCGTCCCTTCCTGAATCTCCACGCGGTTGCGAACGCCGCCGAAGGCGGAGGCCACTTTGAGCAATTCCACTTCGCGGCCGGCGTATCCCTGGTAGTCGCGCCACAATTCGCGCAACCCACTCGGGAGAAATTTCAGTGGTCCCGGCGGGTGCCCCGAAACAAAACTCCATTCGCCGTTCATCTTTTGGCGAACGATCGTGTGGGCGAAATCGAGTGATTCCTGGCCGAAGACGATGGTTCGCTCCAAGGGAATCGTCACGTCGGCCGCCTGTTCGAGGCTGACCCGAACCGACAGCGGACTTTGCCGCACCGTGTGCCATCGCCCGTAGGCTTTCCACGGAAAGGCGACGACAAACCCGCCAATGGTCAGGCTCCCGCCAACGATGAGCAGCAGGCTGATGAAGTTGGAATAGCCGAGAAAAATGCCATCGCCCTGACGATGGCGCCGGAGCCAGTAGAGAAAAACCGACGCGATCCACGAGACGAGCAGAAGGGCGCCCAGCCAGGGGGAAGTGGCGAATCCGATGACGGTCAGAATCAGTCCGTCGACGATGATCAGGTAGATGTCGACGTGGCCCCAGCGCTTCGCCAGCACGAACATCAGGATCAGCGAGGGAAGCAGGACCGGGAAAGACAGGATGAAGAGCAGCGATTCCCAGCGGGCCGAGGTCAGCACCGGCGCGTCTTCCGCCTCTTCCGGCGTTTCCAGCGCGACCGCTTCCTCCAGCACGCGATTGGGGTCGGCCGCCGCAACCTCGATGAACGTGATCGCCGGAGCCCAGCGCTGGCCGTCGAAAACCTCGGCGGTCCTGGTCAGCATGCCGGAGGTCCGCAGGCCCTGAAGTTCCGTCAGCGAAAAGGGTCCGGTCGTTTCGGTGCCCTGTCGCAAATAATATTTCTGTGCCATGGAAAAAAGGCCGCTCTTCGATGACGACTTGCGCTTAGCCGGACTCGTGCCGTTGAAAGTTGAGAGGGGAAAGTTGAAAGCTGGCTTTCAACTTTCAACCTTCAGCTCGCAACGGAAGTTTTCCGGCTGAGAGGCTGGCGGGCACTTGCGGCCGACGTTCATGGGAGCTGCGACGCGCTCGTCGCGGTTCTTGCTCGTTTCGACGCGGCGAGGGCGCCGTGCCCCCAGCAAGACGAACGTTTCCAGAGGACTGATCGTTCATGACTACGGCTAGAACCCGTAGAGCGCGGCGGGATTGTCCACGAGGATCTTCTTCCGCACCGCCGGGTCTGGCGCCCAAACCGGCAACTGGTTCAACAGGCGGCCGTCGTCAATCTGCTGCAGCGGGCTCACGTCGGTTGGCTTCCGTCCGGGTCCGGTGACGGAATTCGGGTGGGGCCAGTCCGTGCCCCAGACAATGCGCGAGGCGTTGGCGGCAATGAGGGCCTGGGCAAAGGGTGCGGCATCGGCGAAGTCCGGGCCGAGATCGGACGCGCGGTACGCCCCGGAAATTTTGACGTAGGCTTTGCCGGAGCGGACGAGCTCCACGAGTTCGGCCCAGCCGGGCTGGCCCGGGCCGGCCGTGGCGCGGGCGCCGCCAAAATGATCGAAGACCACCGGGACGGGCGCAGCCGCGACCAGATCCTTGATGCCGACGATCATCGCCGGGTTCGTATAGATCTGGATGTGCCAATTGCGGCCTTTGACCCGCTCGACGGCGCGCTGAAAGCGCTGGCGGCCGACCGCCGGGTCGTTGACGCCGCCGGTCGCAAGATTGAGCCGGATGCCACGCACGCCGGCGCGGCCCAGCGCGTCGAGTTCGCTCTCCGTCGTCTTGTCATCGATGACGGCGACGCCCCGGGCGTCGGCCCCGCGGGCCTTCATGCCGTAGAGCGTGGCGGAATTGTCGGTGCCGTAGACGCTCGGCGTGACGATGACGACGCGTTGCACGCGGAGCGCCTGATGCAGCGCCGCCATTTCCTCGGGCAGCGCGGTCTCCGGGGTGTAGACGCGGCCGGCGAAGAACGGAAATTTGGCCGGGTCGCCGTGAATGTGCGTATGGCAATCGCAGGCGCCGGCGGGCATGGCGAAGTTCACCGCGGTCGCCGGTTGGGCGGCCTTGGCGGCGGCGGGGCGGGCACGCAGCATCACGCCGGCAGCCACGGAACTGAGCAACATCTGGCGTCGGGTCATCATGGAAGGTTGGTATTTTTTGAGGAAAATTTGGCGCCGGGGGTGGGCCGGGCGCTCCACGCGCGGCCGTCGCACGAGAGGCCTCGTGACGCGCCTTGGCCGGGCGCGGAGCGCCCGACCCACCAGCGACGCCGGAGCATGAGCGCGCCCGCCCCCAGGGCCAGCCACTTCGCCGCGCTGATCGGTTCCGGAATAGCGGCGAACGCGAGGTGATCGATCACGAAGCCGTCGTTGAAGCCGAACGTCGGGACTCGTCCGTTCACGAGTTGCAGGCTGGTGATGGTGTTGCCGGCCGTCGTGGCCCATCCGACCGACAATCCGGCGGCCAGCGTGGTGGACTCGAAATTCTCAAGCACGTAGCCCGTGAGGCCGAGCGTGGTGTCCGTCGTGCCCCACTGGCCCGGGCCAAATCCCGTGTAGTTAAACGACGGCCCCACCACCGCCATCGCAAGCCGGGGCGCGAGCATCAGGACGGCGAGCGCGGCCAGTCGGCGAAAATGGGGGTGGAACGCAATCATGCGCGGAGGAAAGGACTATGGCAGCCGTGGAGGCGGTAGCGCCAGACGGGAATTTGAGGTGGGTCGGTGGGACGCATCGGTCGGAGGTCAATAATCGTCGGTGGCCCGCTGGTGCGGTGCTGCCGGGAGTTGGGCCGGAAACCGCGCGGGCGATTACCCCAGCACGTAGCGCCCGTTCTTGCGGGTGCCCACGCGCCGGACCAGCTTGGCCTTGAGCAGCGGAGCGAGGATGTGGGCGGCGCCCTGCTTGGTGACCGCGAGCGCCGCCCAGATTTCCGCGGGAGCGAGCCCCTCGTGCCGATCGCGCAACAGGTGGAGCAACCGTTCCTGGCTGGGGCGCAGGACGGTTTTCTTGCGGGCCGACTTTGCCGCGAATTGCTGTACGCGCAGCCACACCCGCTCGAGCGTCTGACGCAGGCCGCTGGTCGTGTATTCCAGCCAGGCGGTGAGGTCCCCGCTGGCGGCGGACACGGCTGCGAGGCCGGCGTAGTACCGCGCCCGATCCTCCCAATAGAACTCGTCAATGGAGAAGATATGGTGCGTGTCGAATCCGCGCCGGTACAGTTCCCAGAGCGCGAGCATCCGGCCCGCGCGGCCGTTGCCGTCGGCGAACGGGTGAATCTCTTCGAACTGGTAGTGCAGGATCGCGGACGTCAGGACGGGTGACCACTCGGTGCTCGGGCCATTCCACCACGCGAGCAACTCCCGCATCAGGCCGGAAACCATCTCCGACGCCGGCGGACGATGCTGGCCGACCCGCACCGCCATGGTGCGATAACGGCCCGCTTCGCCCTGATCCATGACGCTGGTGGCGAGCAAACGGTGCAGCCGGAAGAGATCTTCGTGGGTGACGGGTTTCGCCTGCTTCGCGCGCTTCTCGACCCACCGGAGCCCGGCGAGGTAGTTCAGAACTTCACGCTGGGAGCGTTCGGCGTGGACGGGCAGCGGCGTGCCGCCCTCGAGGGCGCGCACTTCCGGCAGCGTCAGGGGATTGCCCTCGATGGCGGTGGAGGCGTGCGCGCCACGCTGGCGGCTGTCCTTCGCGAGCTGCGGCACCCAGGCGACCTGGATGGTGGCCGCGGCAATCCGGGCCTTCAGGTCGGCAATGACTTCCAGCTCCCGGAGCAGCCGGGCGGAGACCGTGAACTGGGGCTGGAAGCTCATACACCATGAGTCCAGCGTGAGTCTAGTGATAAGTCAAGCGGACCTCCGCTTAAGTCCAGTGTGAGTCTAGTAATTAGACCAGCGCGGACGGCCCCGGTGGGCGGGCGGGCGCTTACTTGCGCAGCGCCTGCTGGACCGACGCGGAGACTTTATCCGCGTGCAGGAGCAGCAGGCTGACCTGCCACATCTCGGAGTCGGTGAGGCTTTTGCTGTAGCCGGGCATGCCGGTCAGCCGGATGCCGTTCTTCACCTTCCAGTAGATTTCGCCCACCGGGTCATCCATGACGCCTTTCTTCGGCGGCAGCAGTTGCGGCGGGTGTGGAAACATCCCCTTCGCAATCGCCGTCTCGAGTTCGCCGAGTTGGCCGTGACAAACGGCGCACTGGGCCTGGTAGACTTTCGCGCCCGCGAGAAAGTTCGCCTCGTTGGCTGGGAGCGGCGACGGCTTGCCGATTTCGGGATCCATCGCCGCGTGCAGCGCCTTGCGGGCGAGATATTTTTCCAGCGGCAGCGGATTGCCCTTGGTGGCCACGGGCATCGCGCCGGAACCGACGTACAAGTAGGCTGCGACCAACGGCAGGCAGATTCCGAGCAGGAGACCGAATAGAATTTTCTTCATGATTTGTTTCGACCGCGGAATTCGTCGGGCTTCATCGCCTCCAGCCGAACCGAAGCGGCGGACGATCCCAGCTCCGCGCCGTCGAGGCAATGGGCATTTCCCTGAGCCCGGCGCCACGGGAACCGGCGGACATGACCGATGCTAGGCGAGGATTCGCGGGCCCGCCTTCCCGCTCCACGCTGGCCGTGGCTCCGGGTTTGGAGCGTTGACGGGGGAAGGGACTTTTGGTGCGGTGCCCGTGTGATTCGGCTTATTCAGCTGGCGCTTGGGTTTTCCCTGGCCGTGGCCGTTGGGCGGTTGAACGGCCAGACGGTTTTCGGGACCACCAGGACTGACCTGGTCACCGTCGACGTGACCACGGGCACGACCGCGAATGTCGGCGCTTTGAGCCTCCCGGCGGATTCGTATTTCATCACGCTCACCTGGCAGCCAGTGGAGGGTAAACTCTACGGACTCGTCTACACCGTCGTCAGCAACGTGGTGACGAACCACTTTCTGGCCAAAATTGATCCGGCCACCGGCAGCACCACGACGATGGCGACGTTTGGGGCCCTTTCCAGCAACCTGCTCTTCGAGGGCCTGACCTACGTGCCGAACCTCGGCGTGTTGGTCGCGTCGCGCAGCCAGGTCAGCAACAACTCGCTGACGCAGGACCTCGTCACCCTGTCGACATCCGGAGTCGCCACGCTGCTCGTCACGACTTCACCCGCGATCGACAACGACACGATCGTCTACGACTCGCACCGTTCGGCGCTCTACGGCATCGACCCCAACGGGGTCAACGTGCTCCGCTCGATCAATCTCGTGACGGGAGCTTACACCGATGTCGGGCCCGGCATCGCGACCATTGGCGCGCTGGCTTATTCGCCGTTTACCGACCGGCTCTACGGAATCAGTTATGCGAGCAACGACCATGCGCTGTACGTCATGGATCCGAGCAACGCGGCTTTGCTGGCCACCCTGACCACCAGTGGCAGCCAGCTCACCGCGTTGGCCGTGGCGATTCCCGAGCCGGCCGAGTGGGCGGTGCTCGTGGCGATCGCCGGAGGCGCGATCGCCACGTGTCGGAGCAAGCGACGGGTAGTCTAGAGGCGGTCTCGAACTTTGGAGTGCGGCGACCTGGCGCCGCACTCCGCCGCGCAATTCCGCGCGCAAATCGGAAACAGTGACGCGCTGGAGCTTGTCGTAAAGAGCGGCGTCGGGTCGCCGCACTCCTGGGAAGCGGCTCCCGGCGTTCCGAGCTGCGACGAAAAAGAGCCTGACCGCCTCTAGCGGGCGAAGTGGCCGCAGAAATCCGGCACGGGCATCGCTTCGAGGTTGGCGCGGTCGGTGAAAAGCGCGACGAGTTGGGCGGACTTGGCTTCACCGTAGTGCGCGGCGAAGGCGGCGGCGGCCTTTTGGCGCAGGAGCGGAATGCCATCCGCGCGCCGCCGCCGGTGGCCGATGGGGTAGGGCACTTCGATGCGCTCCGTTGTCGAACCGTCGCGGAAGAAGATCTGGACCGCGTTCGCGATCGAGCGCTTCTCGGGGTCGAGGTAGTCGCGACTGTAGGCATTGTCCTCGGTCACAAGCATCTTCGCGCGCAGCGCGTCGATGCGCGGGTCGGCGGCGACTTTGTCCTCGTAGTGCTCGGCCGTGAGGTGGCCGAAAATCAGGCCGATGGCCGTCATGTACTGGAGACAGTGATCGCGGTCGGCGGGATTGTGGAGCGGACCGGATTTGTCGATGATGCGGATCGCGGACTCGTGGGTCGTGAGCTCGACGCGCTCGATCTGGTCGAGCCGGTTTTTCACCTGCGGATGCAGTTTCACCGCACACTCGACGGCGGTCTGCGCGTGAAATTCCGCGGGAAAGGAAATTTTGAAGAGCACGTTTTCCATCACGTAGCTGCCGAGGGGGCGCGCGAGTTTGACCGGCTGGCCGTTGAAAGAAACGTCCTGGAATCCCCAGGTCTTGGCCGTGAGGACCGACGGGTAACCCATCTCGCCCGTCATCGCGATGAGCGCCAGTCGGACGGCGCGGCTCGTGGCGTCACCGGCCGCCCAGGATTTGCGCGAACCGGTGTTGGGCGCGTGGCGATAGGTGCGGAGCGCGGAGCCGTCGAGCCACGCATGGGAGATGGCATTGATGACTTGGTCGCGCGTGCCACCGAGCATCGCGGCCGTGACGGCCGTCGACGCGACGCGCACGAGCAACACATGATCGAGCCCGACGCGGTTGAAGGAGTTTTCCAGCGCGAGGATGCCCTGGATTTCGTGGGCCTTCACCATCGCGACGAGGACGTCGCGCAGGGTGAGGGGCGTGTGACGTGTGACCAGTGACGTGTGGAAAGCGGAAGGCGTAACGCCCGCGGCTGCGTTGCGACTCAACCAGTCGGCAGTGGCGAGAATGGCCCCGAGGTTGTCGGAGGGGTGGCCCCATTCGGCGGCGAGCCAGGTGTCGTTGAAATCGAGCCAGCGGACGATCGTGCCGATGTTGAACGCGGCCTGGACCGGATCGAGCTCGTAGGCCGTGCCGGGGACGCGGGCGCCGTGGGTGATCGACGTGCCAGGCACGACCGGACCGAGGAGCTTGGTGCACGCCGGGTAAGCGAGCGCCATGATCCCGCAGGCCAGCGTATCGGCGAGGCACCAGCGCGCGGTGTCGAGGGCCTCGTCGCTCGTGATTTTGGCGTCGAGCGCGTAATCGGCGAGCGCGGTGAGGAGCGTGTCAGGAGCTGGGCGGACGTTGGAAATCGGTGAAGACACAGGCGGTGTGACGTGTGAAATGTGACGAGTGGAAATGACCCCTTACACTTTAAACCTAAAACCTTAAACTTCGGCTGCGATCGCTACCGCTTCTCAATCGGAACGAATTCCCGATTCACCGGCCCGGTGTAGTTGGCGCTGGGGCGGATGATTTTGCCGTCCTGACGTTGCTCGATGACGTGCGCCGCCCAGCCGGCTGTGCGCGCCATGACGAAGAGCGGTGTGAACATCGCGGTCGGAAAGCCCATCGTGTCGTACGCCGGCGCACTGTACCAATCGAGGTTGGGAAACATCTTCTTCAGCTGCCCCATCAGGGTCTCGATTCGCTCGCAGACGGCGAAGAGTTCCTGGCGACCGGCGTCGAGACAGAGTTCGCGGGCAATTTCCTTGATGATCGCATTTCGCGGGTCGCTGATCGTGTAGACCGGATGGCCGAACCCGATGACAATTTCCCGCCGTGCGACCCGGGCGCGGATGTCGGCCTCGGCCTGATCGGCGTTTTTGTAGCGAAGTTGGATCTCGTGGGCGACCTCGTTGGCGCCGCCGTGCTTGGGTCCGCGCAGCGCGCCGATGGCGCCGGTGATGCACGAGTACATGCCGGAACCGGTGCCGGCGATGACCCGCGCCGTGAAGGTGGACGCGTTGAACTCGTGCTCCGCGTAGAGAATCAGCGAGCGATCCAGCGCATGCGTGTGCAGGACCGACGGCGTGCGCTGGTGGAGCAGACGGAGGATATGTCCTGCGACCGTCGGATCGTCGGTCTCGACGTCGATGCGTTTGCCCGTGTTGGCGAAGTGATACCAGTAGAGCAGCATCGACGGGAACGAGGCGAGCAGCCGGTCGGCGATTTCGCGCGCGGCGGTGAGGTCAGTGGGGCCGGCGCTGCCGACGGGCGCCTGCTCGGGGTGAATCGCGCCGATGGCCGAGCAGCCGGTGCGCAGCACGCCCATCGGGTGGGAGGACGCTGGCAATTGCTCAAGAATGGCGCGGACGGGGGCGGAAAGCCCGCGAAACGAAATGAGCCGTTCCCGGTAGGCGGCGAGTTCCGGGCGAGTGGGCAAACGTTCGTGGATCAGCAGGTGCGCGACCTCCTCGAAAGTCGCGTGCTTGGCGAGATCCGTGATGTCGTAGCCGCGGTAATGCAGATCGTTGCCGGAGTGCCCGACCGTGCAGATCGCCGTGTTTCCCGCCGGCACGCCGGAAAGGGCGACGGATTTTTTCGGTTTGAATTCGGGGGTGGTGGTGGAAGCGGACATGGGAATGCTTGGGTGTTTAGTGTGCGCTTGTCGCCGTCGGAAAAGACAAGGGAAGCTTGGCGCGGCTAGTGTTTTCCGGCTGGCTTGGGCGACTTTGCCGTGGCTGCCGTATAGCCGAGGATAGCGTAGAGCTCGGCCCGGGTTTGCATCTGGCCGACGACGTTCTGCTGGGTGCCGTCTTTCCGGATTGCCTGGTAGACCGCCAGGGAAGAGGCCGCGGCGGCGCGCGAGGCGCTGAGGGGATAAAGCACGAGCGAAATTCCGGCCGCGCGCATTTCCTCGATGGTGAAGTAGGGCGTCTGTCCGAACTCAGTGAGGTTGGCCAGCACCGGAACGCTCAATGCCGCGGTGAACGACTTGTAGTCGGCGAGCGTGGGCAGCGCCTCGGCAAAAATCATATCGGCGCCCGCCGCCACATAGGCTTGGGCGCGGGCGATGGCGGCGGCGATGCCCTCGCCGGCCGCCGCATCGGTGCGGGCCATGACGACAAAGGCCGGATCGGGTTTGCCGGCGACGGCCGCGTGAACGCGCGCGACCATGTCGGCGGTGGAGACAATTTGTTTTCCCGCCAGGTGGCCGCAGAGTTTGGCGGGCACTTGATCTTCGAGGTGGACGGCCGCGGCGCCGGCCGCGGCGATTTCTCGGACGGCCGCCGTGGCATCCCCCCATCCGGTGTCGATGTCGACCAGAAGCGGCAGGTCGACGCGCCGCGCGATCCGGCGGACGTCGATGACAACATCCGCGAGGGTGGTGTCGCCGATATCGGGGATGCCGTAGGAATGGTTGGCGACGCCGGCGCCGGAGAGGTAGAGGGCGCGAAAGCCGGCGCGCTGGGCGAGGAGCGCGGCATAGGCGTTGATCGCCCCGGCAATCTGCAGAGGTTTTTCGGCGACCAGCGCGGCCCGAAACCGGGAGCCGGGGGAAAGCGGAGTGGCGTTGGACATGGTGCGGACGTCGACCGGGCAGGCGCGGACGCCGTCGGTTGACCCTGGAACGTTGCGCCGGACACCGGTGCGAGTCGAGGCCGCGCGCGCCCGAGCTTCGCCGGTTCGGCGCAGACATGGTGAGGCCTTACCCGGCGAACCCTCACCCCTCGGCGCCCGCCCTCCGCGCCGCGCCGACCCAACCCATTGTCATCTACTAGATGACAATGGGTCGGGGACGCGGGTGGGGGCGAGCCGGCGCAGGAGTGGGCGGGTGAGGTGGTAGACGGCCAGAATCAGGAAGGGGGCGGTGAGCAGCCAGGCGGTGGCGGCGTGGACGCCCGTCCAGGCGAATTGCGATAGGAACACGACCGGATCGGCCTGGAACGTGCGCAGGAGTTGCGGAATCGAGAGCGGCATCGCCGGAGCCCGCCAGAGGAATTCGCCCAGGCGGACGTAGCCCAGGATGAGCGCGAGTTGCGCGGCCCCGAGGAGGTAGTTCACCACTTGCAGGATGGGCTGGTTGAGGCGCAGCCAGAAGCCGACACCCAGGTTGAGCAGCGTGGTGAATCCCAGAAACGGCAGGAGTGAACACGCGGTGCCGACCGCTAGGGTGAGGGCGAGCCGGTCGGGGGTGACGCCCTGCGTGAGCTGCGTGCGAAGCGGCTGCACCAGCCGGCGTTGCCAGAATGAGGGCGGAGAAACTTGGGGCGCGTCGCTCAATCGAATTTGCTGCGGTCGAAGGGCGGCGGTGGATTCACGATCTGACACTGGCACGGATTTTGCGCGAAACGAGTCGTCAAATCGAATCGTCCTGCCACGTTCACCTCCATGCTCGCCGTCACGGATTTAAAGAAATCATTTCTCGCTCCCGACGGAGAGCGCGTGGACATCGTGAACGTGCCGGCGTTTGCGCTCGCGGCCGGAGAGCAGGTGGCGCTGCGCGGCGAGAGTGGTTCGGGCAAGACGACCTTCCTGCACCTGATCGCGGGGATTCTCGCTGCGGATGGGGGCAAGGTGTTGCTCGATGGCACCGAGATGACCGCGCTGGGCGAAGCGCGCCGTGACCGGCTGCGGGCGGAGAAGCTCGGCTACATTTTCCAGACCTTCAACCTCCTGCAGGGTTACACCGTCCTGGAGAATGTTGTCCTGGGCATGAGCTTTGGTCCGCGCGGCGCCGACCGGGCCCACGCGCGCGAGATGTTGGAGCGGGTCGGCCTCGGCCACCGGCTGGATCATTTTCCGGCGCAGCTTTCGACCGGCCAGCAACAGCGCGTGGCGGTCGCGCGCGCGTTGGCGAACCGGCCCAAGCTGGTGCTCGCCGACGAGCCGACGGGCAACCTCGATCGCAAGCATGCCGGCGAGGCGCTCGCGTTGATTCGCGAAGTGTGCCGCGAGCATGGCGCGGCCTTGTTGCTGGTGAGCCACGACGAGCTCGTGCTCGGGCAGTTCGAGGGGCACCGTGATTTCGCCGAAATCAACCAGGCGCTGAAGGGCGTGCCGCGGTGAATGCGCCAAATGTCGAAGCAGCTCCAAGCTCCAACCTCCAATCGCCAATGAAACGCCCAGCTCCAAACAGCAGCGAGAAGGTTCGCGAGCGGATGGGGGCGTGGGGGGTTAAAAATTCTTTGGAGCTTGGCGCTTGGAATTTGGAGCTTTGCCCCGCGCCATGACACTTCCTCTCATCATCTACCGCTCGTTGCGGCAGCACGCGCTCTCCACCGCGATCACGGCCGGCAGCATCGCGCTTGCCTGCGGGTTGCTCATGACGGTCTGGATGGTAAAGACGCAGTCGCAGACGGCCTTCACGCAGACGAACGCGGGTTTCGACGCCGTGTTGGGCGCGCGCGGATCGAAACTGCAGCTCGTGCTCAATGCGATTTTCCATCTTGAGGCCTCGGCCGGCAATCTGGCGTTTGCCGACTATGAGGCGATCAAGCGCCATCCGGCCGTGAAGGCGGCGATACCGATCGCGGTGGGGGACAACCTGCGCGGGTACCGGCTGGTCGGGACCGTGCCGGAGCTTTTTCAGACGGTGGAATATGCGCCCGGGAAGAAATACGTCATGGTGGAGGGCGGGAAAATATTTGGCGCCGACGCGAAGGAAGCGGTGGCGGGCAGTTTCGCCGCGCAGCGGCTCGGACTTAAGGTCGGCGATACCTTTCACCCGTTTCATGGGCTGGCCTACGACGCGAAAAATGAGCATGCCGACAGCTACACGCTGACCGGGATTCTGGCTCCGACGAACACGCCGGCCGATCGGGTCGTGTGGATTCCACTGCGCGGGCTGCAGACGATGAACGGCCACGATCCCAAGGCGGCGACGGATTTGAGTGCGGTGTTGGTTCAGCTTCGTACGCCCGCGGCGGGCTTCATGCTGGACATGATGTACAACAAGCAGGGCAACCGGCTGACGCTCGCCTATCCGGTCGGCGCGATCATCGCGGAACTGTTCAGCAAGATTTCGTGGTTCGATCAGGTGCTGGCCCTAGTGGCCTATCTCGTCGCGCTGGTCGCCGCGGGCTCGGTGCTCGCGAGCATTTACAACTCGATGAGCGCGCGGCGCCGCGACCTGGCGATCCTGCGGGCGCTGGGCGCCCGCCGCCGGACGATTTTTGGCGCCGTGGTGGCCGAGGCGGCCTGCATCGGCGCGCTGGGGGCGGTGGCGGGCTATGCGGTCTATTTCGGCCTGCTCGTCGGCGTGGCTGGCGTGATTCGCACGCAGACTGGCGTCGTGCTCGACGTCACGGCGCGCCTTCCGATCTTGTGGATTTGTCCGGTCGCGATGATCGCACTTTGCGCCCTGGGCGGCGTGGTGCCGGCCCTCAAGGCCTACCGTACGCCCGTGGCGGAGACGTTGGCGCCCCTGTCCTGATCCGGGCCCGCGCCGGAATCCTCGGCCGGGCGATTTTCGCGGGGGCGGGCAGAATGGAGAAAGGAAATCGCTTGTGACAAAGGCGAGTTCGGGCCGATCCTTTTGGGAATGAGAACGTCCCTTTGGGTCGTGACGGTCGCGTTGGCTGCAGTCAGTTCCTGGGCGGCCGGGCTTATTGCCGCCGGGAAAAGCGCCCGCCCGGAGCCCCATTTTGAAGCGACTGGCGCGGCATCCCTGACCCCGTCGGCCGCTGGCGTGCCGCGACTCGATTTCGAGGAACTCGCCTCGTTCGTGTTCATCCCGCCGCCATTTGATCCAAGCGGCGCGAGCGCCGCCATGGCCGAGGCGCAAATTCCGGCGTCGATCAAGCGCTGGCAAGGGAAGCGCGTGGTGGTTACCGGTTACATGCTGCCTTCCGCGGTGCGCGATGGCTTGGTCACGGAATTCATGCTGATGCGCAACCATGTGGCCTTCGGTAACCTGGATGCTCCGACCATCAACGAGTGGGTGATTGTGCGCATGAAGCAGGGCATTCGCGCGGAACTGAAACTCCCCATCGCCATCGCCGGAAAATTGAAAATCGGCGCGATTTGGCAGCGAGGGTATCTGGTCGGAATCTATGATCTCGAAGGCGAGTGGCTGGCCGCCGGGAAACCCTAATCGCATCTCAAGCCGGGCGGCGCCGAACAGGAAAAATCGTTTTTGACGAAACGATCGATGCCGCTTAGAGTCGTGCCCACAATGAACACCCCGCGCGTTTCGCTTCTGGCCCTGGCCCTCGCAACCCTGTCTGGCGGAGTCATGGCGTGGGCCCAGCCAGCGGTCCCTGCTCTCTCGGCTGCACCCGTGGCCGTGCCCGCACCGGAAGTGGAAAATGGGTATCTCAAACTCGGCTTCGAGCAGCTCGCGTCGTACACCTTTAATCCTCCCGCGTTTGATCCGCTGGCGGCTCCCAACGTGAAGCCGCCGAGCGGCGAGGAGCAGATCCCCGGGATGGTCAAGGGTTGGGACGGCAAGAAGGCCGTCATCACGGGTTACATGGTCCCGGTGAAAATGGACAAAGGGCTCGTCACGGAATTTTTGCTCATGCGGAACACGATGTCCTGCTGCTTCGGCGGCGTGCCCAACATGAACGAATGGGTGATCGTGAAGATGAAGAAGGGCGTGCAGCCACTGATGGATTTGCCGATTTCGTTTTTTGGCACCCTCAAGGTTGGCGCGATGTTCGAGAACGGCTACATGACCGGCCTCTACGAACTCGAAGGCGAGCGGATGGCGGCGGTGGAGAGCTGAGCGCCGCGCTCACCGTGAGATATCGCGCTGCGTCAGCACGCGAAATCCGCGCGTGCTGAGCGACTGGGCGGCGACGTCGCCGTCCTCGGCGTTGATCGCCAAAGCGCCCCGACCTTCGGGGCGCTTGATGAAGCTGTAGACGTAATGGACGTTGATTTCGGCCTCGAAGAGCGCCGCCAGCACCCCGTGCAGATCGGACTGGTCGCTGAGTTCCACGGCGAGCACATCCGTCTCCGTGTAGGGAAAATCATTATTGATCATCAACTCCCGGGCCTTGGAAGGATCGTCGACAATCACGCGCACGATGGCGCTGTCGGTCGTGTCGAGGACCGTGATCGCCATGACATGGACGTTGTTGTCCTTGAGGAGGCGGGTGAAATCGAAGAGCCGCCCGACGCGGTTTTCGGCAAAGACCGAGAATTGTTTGACCGGATCGTTCGGCGTCGTGCTGATCTGCGCGGGCATGGTGCGAGGTGGAGCGTTGACCCGGACCCGGGGAGGGTCAATTACGGCCTCGCGAGTTGTGCAATCTGTTTTCTAGTTTCAACCGGTGACGACCAAACTCGCCCGAGAGCATGCCGCCACGCAGCGTCGCGCGTATGATAGCGCCCGCCTCGTGCTGCGGGGCATTGCCCTGAATCTGGTACTGGCGGTCGTCAAATTTGCCGGGGGGATCTTTGGGCACACCTACGCGCTGATCGCCGATGGCGCCGAGTCGCTGCTCGATATCCTTTCGTCCTCGCTGGTCTGGGCCGGCTTTCGGGTGGCGGCGCGGCCGCCCGACGCCGACCACCCCTACGGCCATGGCAAGGCCGAGCCCCTCGCGGCGCTGGCCGTGGCGGTGTTTGTTTTTGCGATGGCCGGCTGGATCGGCTGGCACGCCGTGCATGAAATTATCACGCCGCATCAGGCGCCGGCCTGGTGGACGCTGCTGCTGCTGGCGGGGGTGATCATCACGAAAATTTTGTTCTCTCGGCGCATGGGAGCGGCCGGCGAAGAGGTGGGCAGCACGGCGCTCGGGATCGAGGCCCTGCACCATTGGTCCGATGCGATGACTTCGGCGGCGGCCTTCGTGGGCATCAGCATTGCCTTGTGGGGGGGCAAGGGCTGGGAGACGGCGGACGACTGGGCGGCTTTGTTTGCCTGCGTGGTGATTTCCTTCAACGGGGTTGGCATGATGAGCAAGGCCCTTGGGGACGTGATGGACACGGCGTTGCCGGCGAGTTTTGATAACGAGGTCCGGGCGCTGGCCCTGGCCGTGCCGGGCGTCGCGGAGCTCGACAAAGTGCGGATCCGCAAAAGCGGGCTCAGCCATCTCGTGGACATCCAGGTGCGGGTCGACGGCAGCCTGACCGTGCGAGCCGGCCACGATATCGCGCATGCGGTCAAGGACGCGCTGCTCGCCTCGGCCCCGCACCAGATCAGCGACGTCACGGTCCACGTTGAGCCGATGAAGTGAGGGGGCTGGGCGTTTCCGCCCGCCCAAGGGGAAAATCCTTTGGAGACTTGGCAGCGGTGATCCGGATGCCGGGAAGTGGCGCGCATGCCCTGCGCGTAGTTTGGTGGCGCACGGAACCCACTCGACCGTTCCGGGTCCCCGGATGGGTCGCTTCGCTCAATTGAATCATCAAATTCTGCGGAGGAAACCGCAAGGCCCGCGGAGCCCATGCGGGGAAAAAGTCTAGCCTCTCCTAATATAAATTAGTTAGATGTCATAATCTACACCAACCAAGCTATGAACACACTCCCCGGCCTCCGGTCTTGGACGTGGCGCACCTCGTTTGCGGCCATTGTTTCGCTTCCCGTCTGCGCATTCATGCAGACCGCCCCGGCGCCGTCCGCGGCGGCGATCCCTGAGGAAGTCATGAAGCTCGAGACGTTCACCGTCACGGGCTCGAACATCAAGCGGATGGAGATGGAAAAAGTGCTGCCGGTGAGCCTGATGACAAACGCGGAATTTGAGATTCGCGGGGCCTCCCAACCTTCAGAACTGCTGACCGCGCTGCCGCAGATCACGGGCTTGCCTGGCAACGAAGCGGCCGTGGCGGGTGCCACGGCCCGCGGTGACAACAACTCGGTCTCGTTGCGTGGCATCTCTTCCAGCAACACGCTCGTGTTGCTCAACGGGCGCCGGCTGACGCCCCACCCGATCAGCCAAGGCGAGGCCGGCGTGCCGACGCTGTCCACGAACGTCAGCCAACTCCCGAGCCGGGGTGTGGAGAAGGTCGAGATCCTGCGCGACGGCGCTTCGTCCATTTACGGCACCGACGCCGTGGCCGGGGTCGTCAATTATGTGATGCCGAAAAATTACCGCGGCACGGAGATTTCGCTGAGCGCGGGACAAACGCGATATGGGGACGGGACGGAATTTCGCACGACGCTGACTCATGGGCTCGAGTTCGCGGGTGGCAAGGGCCGCGCCATGGTTACCGCCGACTACTACACGCGCCAGGCAATGTATATCCGCGATCGGTCATTCGGCGCGGACCCGGATAATACCTGGCGGGCGCCGGCACCGTGGAACGTGCCGACGAACACGAATTTCAACTTGCGCTCCACCTCGAGCGAATACGGGAGCTTTCTGGTCGGCACCGCCGGGGCCAACGATGCCTTCGGCAGCGTCGCCGCCTTCACCGGGGCCCGTCCGACCGGCGTGCCGGCGACCATGGCCGCCACCAACGGGCTGTTTGTGGTCACTCCCCTGACAACTGGCGGGGTGGGCTTCGCCGCCGCGACCCCGGCGCGAACCGCCACGGGCCCGGGCCATGACTATTATTGGAATAACAGCACCTACCGCGTCATCCAGCCGCAGACGAAGCGGATGAATATTTTTGCGAGCGGAGAATATGATCTCAATTCGCGGATCTCCCTGTTCGCAGATGTGAGCGCCTACTCCGCCAAGTCGGTCACCTACCGTGAGCCCGACGCGTACTCGCAGAGCACGGATGGGTTCCTGATCGTGCCGGTGACCAATCCGTACAATCCGTTCGGCAACCGCTTCTGGTCACCGACCGGGGCGCCGAATACCGATGGCACGCTACGCCTCACCGGCACGCCGGCGGCCGTGTCCATCACTAACAAGCGATTCACCGACCTGGAAACGCGCACGGCCTACGTCAACAACTCGCTTTACCGGGGCGTGGCTGGTCTCCGCGGTAAATTTGGCCGGACCTGGACTTGGGAGAGCGCACTGCTTTGGTCTGCCAATCGCGTGGTCGACAACGAAGCCGGCGCCACCCGTCGCAGCCTGCTCAAGGCCGCCATCAATCAGACCGATCCCGCCAAGGCCTTCAACCCGTTCACGCGCACGTTTGCCGTGCAGAATGGCGCGCTCGTCGTCACGGGAGATTACAAGAATCCGGATAGTGTGACCTCCACTTTTCGAGAGTCATTTATCCGCAATGGCATCACCAAACTCGGCAGCGGCGATATTCGCGCCTCCGGGGATCTCTTTTCGATCTGGGGTGGCAACACCATCGGGGCCGCTGTCGGAGGAGAATTCCGCTACGAGGCTTTCGACGATTATCGGCCCGCCTACGCCGGTCTCAATCCTGCCAGCTCCGGACTCGATCCGACCGGCAACGATTTCGTCAGTTTCTCGCCGAACTCCGATACGCACGCCAACCGGCATGTTTCGGCCGCCTACGCCGAGGCGGTGATTCCGCTCGTCGGCCGCGAGTTCAAGCTGCCGCTGGTTCAGTCGCTTGAGCTTTCCGCCTCGGCCCGGTATGAAAGCTACACGGATTTTGGCAGCACCACCAAACCCAAGTACAGCGTGAACTGGAAACCCGCCTCGTGGCTGATGGTGCGCGGCTCGTACAATCAGGGATTCCACGCCCCTAATCTTGCGCAGCTGTTCACCGGCACGCTCATCCGGACGTTGCTGAGCACCACGGACACCTATCGCAATACCGCCACTGGCCTTGCCACGGATGGACCTTCGAATCGCCGCAGCATCGCGGCCGGCAACCCCAACCTCAGTCCCGAGGAGGGGACGGGCAAGTCGGCTGGCGTCGTGATCGACGTGCCGCGGGTCAAGGGCCTCTCGGTGGCCATCGACTACTGGGAGATTCGGCAGAAGGACATCATCGCGTCGGGCGGCGGGATTCCGGACGACACGGCGGCCCTACAGGCTGCCACGCTGAGCGCGCTCGCGGCCGGACAGAATATCAATTCCATCGATCTCGGATCAGGCACGCCCGGGTACAAGGGCGACCCCTCCGTCGTACGCCTGCCGGTTACCCAGACCGACAAGGATCTTTTCGCGGCTTTCAACGCCCGGCAGGTGCCGGGCAACCAGCGGGGGGTGGTCGGGACGATCGCCTACATCAATGTCTCGTATTACAACAAGGCGCAGCAGTTCGTTAACGGCTTTGACTTCGATGTGAATTATCGGGTGCCGCAGACGCGATTCGGTAATTTCAACTTCAACACGACGTGGACCCTCTTGAACGACTTCCACGCCTATTCGGCCCCGGGGGCGCCGCGCACCGAATATCGTGAAACCAACTTTGTGGGTGGCGCGACCCCCAAGTGGCGCGGCAACACCTCGATCAGCTGGCGGCGCAAGCAATGGGGTGGTGGCGTGGCCTTCTATTACATCGGTCGGTTCATGGATACGGGTGCGACCACGACCCTGGCCACCTACACGGCGTTGGGTGAGCCGGGTTACATCCAACCCAGTTTCAACAACGGCTCGTTCATCTACCGTTATGTCGTCCATGACTCCAAGAGTTATAACGTCTTCGCGAGCTATCGGTTGGCGTCGCAAAATCGGTGGCTCAAGGACCTCTCCGTTCGGTTCCACGTCAACAACGTGCTCGACGCCAAGCCGCCGCTCGGCGCCGGCAGTTCGTCCGGCTACGAGGTCTCGGTGTACAACAGCATGGCCCGGGGCCGCACTTACTCGCTGACGCTGACGAAGAAGCTCTGATAAATTGCGGGGAGACGGCTAAGTGTTCCGGCACGCCTCGCCGTTTCGGTTGCGTTCACGTGATCGAGATACCCCCGAAGCTTGCTTCGGTTTGGTTGGAGCCGGCCTCGTTGAGGTCGGGCCGGGGTCATTGACCCCGGCGACACGGTTCGGATTTCTCCGAGGCCTCCGGTCCAGGTTTCACCCCGCGAGTTTCTGGGCGACCTTCCAGCCGCCGTAGACGCCGAGCACGCTGCCGATGCCGCTCAGGAGGAATGAGCCAAAAAATTCGAACCCGAAGACCGAATCGCCCAGCGCCCAGAAGGCGTAGCTTCCGACCGTCGTCCCGACGAAAATGCACAGCTTGGTCACGCCCCGAGCTTGAGGGCTCGGTTCGCTCGTGGCCATGCGCAATTCGAACCGGCTCTTGCATTTTTAGTGTGGCCCGCTTCGGGAGAAGCGGGATGGTCTGAGGTTTCGCCAGGCGTCGGCCATTGGTCTGATTCAAACCGCCAAGGTGTTGCCACAAAAAGGCGTAGGGCGGCGGATCCGCCACCAAACCCGAGCCGCCGCACTAGTTGCACGGGAGGCAAACCCGAGAACGATCCGAGATCCATCCCTCTGCCTGACCTCGGTTCGTGCTCCTGTAAAATTCAGGGGCATGGGCCAGAGCCTATTCGCAACTCCTTGTGGCTTTAAAATTCTTCGTGGCCCGCTAAAGTTCTTTGTCGGAGCCTCGGATTCCCCTGCCTTTTGTGGCCAATAAATTTGGTGGCGCGAGTTCGGGTGCGGCGCCGCGCCGCACCCGGCTAATGCTTAAACGAAATTAACTTCTTCCGCCCGGCCGGGCCGGGATTTGCCGTTTACTCGCGGCGCCGTCGGCCAATACCTTTTCCCGCATGAAGAAGCGTTCCGCGGCCAAGCCCCTCAGCGAAAACAAGCACTTGCTCCGTTGGGTCGATAAGATGGTCGAACTCTGCCAGCCCGCGGACATCCATTGGGTCGACGGCTCCCAGGCGGAATCCGACGCCTTGTGTGCCGGAATGGTGAAGGGCGGGACGTTCATCAAGTTGAACGAAAAGCTCTGGCCGGGTTGCTACTACGCGCGCAGCGACGCCAACGATGTCGCGCGGGTCGAGGATCGCACGTTCATCTGCTCCCTCTCAAAGGAAGGGGCCGGGCCGATGAACAACTGGGTGAACCCGTTTGAAATGCGGAAGAAGCTTCGCTCCCTGTTCCACGGTTGCATGGCGGGCCGCACGATGTACGTCCTGGCTTATAGCATGGGCCCGGTGGGCGGCCCGATGTCACAGATCGGAGTGCAGCTCACCGATTCCCCCTACGTCGTGGTGAATATGCGCATCATGGCGCGGATCGGCCTGCCGATCTTCAAGGAGATCGACAAAGGGGAAAAGCGCGTCGTGCCCTGCATGCACACGGTCGGCGCGCCGCTGGCGAAAGGTCAGGCGGATGTCCCGTGGCCCTGTAACAAGGAAAAGTACATCGTCCATTTTCCCGAGACGCGCGAAATCTGGAGCTATGGCTCGGGCTACGGCGGCAATGCCCTCCTCGGTAAGAAATGTTTCGCCCTGCGCATCGCGTCGAACATGGCGCGGGACGAAGGCTGGATGGCGGAGCACATGTTGATTCTTGGCGTGGAGGATCCCAAGGGCGAGAAGACCTACGTGGCGGCGGCCTTTCCGAGCGCCTGCGGCAAGACCAACTTCGCGATGCTCATTCCGCCGGCGCCCTTCAAGAAGAAGGGCTGGAAAATCTGGACCGTCGGCGACGACATCGCGTGGATCAAGCCGGACGCCGCCGGCCGGCTGCGCGCGATTAATCCCGAGGCCGGGTTTTTCGGCGTCGCGCCGGGCACCTCGAACGCGACCAACCCGAATGCGATGGCCTCGCTGGCCCGCAACACGATTTTCACCAATGTCGCGCTCACGCCGGAGGGCGGCGTGTGGTGGGAAGGCATGACCGAGACGCCGCCGGTCGAATGCATCGACTGGCAGGGTAAGAAATGGACGCCGCAAATCGCCAAGGAAACCGGGGCAAAGGCGGCGCACCCGAATTCCCGCTTCACGGCGCCGGCGTCACAGTGTCCGACGATCGATCCCGACTGGGAAAAGCCCGAGGGCGTGCCGTTGAGCGCGTTGATTTTTGGCGGCCGCCGGGCGACGACGATGCCGCTGGTCTATCAGGCCTTCAACTGGAGCGGCGGCGTTTATGCCGGTGCGACCATGGGCAGTGAAATGACGGCGGCCGCGGCCGGGGCGGTGGGCAAGGTGCGGCGCGATCCGATGGCGATGCTGCCGTTCTGCGGCTACCACATGGGCGACTACTTCCGCCATTGGATCGTGATGCAGCGGAAACTCAGTGAGACGCCGCGAATTTTTCACGTGAACTGGTTCCGCAAGGACGCGGCGGGAAAATTCCTCTGGCCCGGGTTTTCGGAGAACATGCGGGTGCTGAAATGGATCGTCGACCGCGCGCGCGGCCGGGCGCTCGGGCGCGAGACGCCGATCGGCTGGGTGCCACGTTATGAGGACCTCGATTGGACCGGGCTCGATTTCCCGCGGGAAAAATTCGAGGAGTTGCAGGCCTTCGATCGCAGTTCCTGGCGCACCGAGGTGATGAGCCACGAGGAACTCTTCCTCGATCTGCATGACCGACTGCCCAAGGAGATGATTTACGAGCGCGAGTTGCTGATTTGCCGGATGTAAGGCTCGTAGAAAAAACCTGTCATTCTGCGACAGGTCACGAAGGCGCCGAAAGGTGGACCGGGCGCTCCGCGCGCGGTCAGCGTTGGGCTCGATCTCACGTTCGCTGGCCGCGCAAGGAGTGCACGGCCCACCCGGCACGCCTTGGCTTGATTCAGGCGTGAATTTTCCGGGTTAGTGAGGGGGCACGGCAGGCGGACTGAAAGCGGTTCCCCTTGATGGTCGCGCTGCGCTTGCCCGCTACGCCCAATCGCGCATAGTTGGCGTGCGCATGTGCCGCCTGAAATACCTTATTCCGCTGCTTCTCTGCGGTGCGTTGCGCGCGGAAATGGCGCCCTTGCTGCAAGAGGCGCTCAACAAGGTCGTTCAGGACACGGACCGGTGGGCCTACACCCAGACTCTCATCGAAAGGGACAAGAATGGAAAAGAGCGGAGCGTGGCGGTGGTGCGTTTCGACCCCTCGAAGCCGTACGCCGAGCAGTACGCCGCTGTGAGCATCAACGGCAAGGCGCCCGACGCCGAGGATCGCAGCAAGTATCGTCGGCAGGGCGAGCGGCGTGGCCGCCGAGTGGATCGGGCCGAGCGCGAAGGCACCACGACCTATCGCAAGACGCTGGGCGAATTGATGGATTTGGACCGGGCGACGGTCGCTGAGGATACCGGGAGCGCGGTGACTTTTGAGGTGCCGCTCAAGAAAGAGGGCAACAACCGGTTTCCCCCCGAGAAATTTCATGTGACGGCGCGCGTCAACAAACAGCAGCAGGCGTTCGAGAATGTCTCCGTCCGCCTGCGCCAATCGATTCGCGAAAAACTGCTGATCAAAATTAGTGAAGGCGAGGGCACCCTGGGTTTCACCGTGGTCGAACCGAAATTTCCGGCGCAGTTGACGTCGATTGTGGGCCGGGGCTCGGGCTCGATTCTGTTCGTGCCCGTCGGTCGGGGCTACGACCTCAAGCGGGAGGACTTCAAGCGGGTGAAGCCCTATCAGGAGCGCTTTGGCGTGCAAATTGGTCCACTGAAGGCACTCGATTTCTGAGAAGGGGTGTCTTTTGGGCTCAGGGGTCGGTGAGATCTTGAGCCAAACCTGATTCTCTCGACGCAGCGGGCTACAAGCTGGGACTCATTTTCGGTCATCTTCGGGACAGGTTTGGACGTGTCCGAGCGCCGGTCGACCGACCCCATTGGGGTTAAGTATTGGCTCCGAGGTTGATGCCAGTGGTAGTATCTGTTTGGACTGTTTAGGTTTTTCGCCCGGCAAAAAACCTGCGACTTTTTGGCCGGTCCGGTGTTCTGCGCATGAACGATGAACCTCCAGTGCAAACATCCTCCACGGGGTTGAACCCCCCGGCCGACTTCACGACTTTCATGCGCAACTATCAGGACATGGTCTTCTCGGTCGCCGTCCGTCTCACCGTTAATGAGGCGCAAGCCGAGGATATTTCGCAGGAAGTGTTTCTCAAGGCCTACGAAAATTTCGACCACCTGAGCACCAGTCCCACGGCCGGGGGTTGGCTGAAGACCGTTGCGACCAACCTTTCGCTCAATCATCTCTCGCGCTATCGCAAGCGGTGGCGGTTCTTTTCCGAGTTCAAGCGCGATGACGCGGCCGACGACCACGACGCGCCTGAGGTCGATTTCGCGGCGCCGGATACTTTTTTTGCGGACGTCGACGCCGCCGACCGGCGGGCGCTGGTCGAGCAGGCGCTGGAACAACTGCCCGAGCACCAGCGCGTGCCCTTGGTCCTCTATCACTTCGAAGACGAGCCCTACGACGAGATCGCGAAGAAGCTCGGGGTGTCACTGGCCAAAGTGAAGACCGACATCCTGCGCGCCCGGACCGCGCTCGCCAAGATCCTCAGCCGTTCCGGCACGGCGCACGAAAAAATCAACCTTTGACCGCACCATGAAATCACCCGACGACGAGAAGCTGGAGCGCCTGATTCACCGGACTCTGCGTGAGTTGCCCGCCCGCCGTGCCCCCCATTCGCTCGAAGCCCGCGTGCTGGCCGAGTTGGAGCGCCGGGCCGCGCTCCCGTGGTGGCGGAAGAGTTTTGCGCATTGGCCCATGGCCGCGCGCGTGGCGTTTCTCGTCGCCGGCGCCGGCGCGGTGGCGTTCGTCCTGTACGCCGCCGGATTTGTGCAGACGGGATTCGACTCCGCGCGGTTGGCGGCGCTGTCGACCCAGCTTTCGACTTTCGCGGATGCGGCCCTGACCGTCGGCCGCGGCATCGGTGAATTTGGCCACGCCATCGGGCGCAGCCTGCCGCCCCTTTGGCTCTACGGCGGCCTGGCCTTTGTCGGGGCCATGTACGCCGCCCTCTTTGGCCTCGGGGCCGCCGCCTATCGCACGCTCTACGTAAATCGCTAACTCGCAATTTTTGTCCGTCATGAAAATTTCCATCCGCCAGTTCCTTCCCGGCGTCCTGATCGCCTTCGGTTTCACGCTGACTTTTGCCGCCCTGGCGCAAGAAGCACTGCCGCCGCCACCTCCGCAGGCCGCCGAGGCGACCGCGGCCGATGTCACTCCCGCGGTGCCATCGGAGCCGGCTGTGCGCCGGCTCGATGCCGCGCCGACGGATCCGGCGACGGTCGATGCGACGACGGCGAAGCCGGAAGCCGAGAAGAACGCCCCCCGCGGTAAGAAGAAATCCAGTATCCGTCTGGGCAAGATGCAGGCGGCGGGGCACGGCACCGATCGCATTTCGGTTGGCCACGATGCCAATCTGGCCGCGGGAGACTCCGCCGATGCCGTCGTGGCGGTGATCGGTTCGGCCACCAGCGCGGGCTCGGTGGCGGATTCGGTGGTGGCGGTGATCGGGAACGCGCGGGCCACCGGGGCGGTGGGTGACAGCGTCGTGGCCGTGCTCGGCAGCGTCTATGTCGATGGGAAGGTTGGCGATGCGGTCGTGGCCGTCATGGGCGATGTCGAACTTGGCCCCAAGGCCGAGGTGGGCGGCGATGTCGTCGCGATCGGCGGCAAGATTACCCGTGCCCCAACGGCGATCGTACGGGGCAAGGAGCAGAACGTGGCCCTGCCCGGTGAGTTTGGCCACATCGAGGGATTGCACGCCTGGTTCCGCCAGTGCCTGCTCAAGGCCCGCCCGCTCGCCTTTGGGCCGAATCTGGGCTGGGCGTGGCTGGTCGCGCTGACCGCACTCGGGCTTTATGTTTTCATGGCGCTGCTCTTTCCCCGTGGAGCGGAAAAATGCCTTGGGACCCTCGAAACACGTCCGGGCTATTCGATTCTCACCGCGCTGCTCAGCGTGCTGGCGGCGCCAGTCCTGATCGTCCTGCTCGCCATCACGGGCGTCGGGCTGTTTGTCGTGCCTTTTCTCGTCGTGGGGATGCTGGTGGCATCGCTCTTCGGGAAAGCCGTCATCCTCGGCTGGATGGGACGGCGCATCACGCGACTTGCCGGCGACGGATCATTGAATCACATCGCGCTGGCCGTGTTGCTCGGCGGGATGCTGGTGCTCGGGCTCTACCTCGTTCCGGTCGTCGGGTTTATCGTCTTCAACCTGCTGGCCTGGATCGGAATGGGCGTCGTGATTTACACGCTGATTCTCGGAATGAAGCGGGAAAAGCCGGTGCCGGTGGCCGCGGCAGCGGCGAATGTATCCCCGGCCGAGCCCCCGCTCGTAGCGGGGATGGCGGCGGGAATGGCCGGAGCGGGCGCGGTGGCCGAGGACCCCGTTTCCTCCCCGTTCACGGCCCCCGTGCCGCCGGTGGCGACGCCCCCACCGATGGTTTCCGCGGCTACGCTGCCGCGCGCCGGGTTTTGGATTCGCACGGCGGCGTTGTTGATCGACTTGGTGCTTGTGGCGGTCGTCACGAGCCTGGCGCACCTGCATCGGGACGGCGCATTCATGATGCTCCTTCTCGCGGCCTATGGCGCAGCCATGTGGCGGCTGCGGGGCACGACGATCGGCGGTATTGTGTGCGGATTGAAAGTGGTGCGGATCGACAATCGCGAAATCGACTGGACCACGGCCATCGTCCGTGGGCTGGGCTGTTTCCTTTCCCTTGCCGTCGCGGGGCTCGGCTTCATTTGGGTCGCGTTCGACGACGAGAAGCAGTCGTGGCACGACAAGATCGCCGGGACGACCGTGGTGCGGGTGCCGAAGGGCATGTCGCTGGTTTAGGTCAGCCCCGATTCGGACGATAGTTGAAGGGCCGGGCGAGGACGCTCCCGATCCTGCGCAAATCCGCACTCGTGGGCCGACCACCCCTGTCCGGACCGGGTGCCAATTCTATGTCGCGGCCGTGACATGAAATTGGTTATGCCGGGACGGGACCGGAACTCACGTTGCCGTGGGGCGCGGCGCGGACAGGAAAGTGAGCTGAGCCCGCGGCGCAATCAGCCCGCCTTTTCGTTTGCCGAAGGTGCCGCGGTTCCCCTACAGCCTAGCGCCTATGGCAAAACCTTTGGTAGGGGTCATCATGGGCAGCACGTCCGACTGGGAGACGATGCAGCATTGCGTCCAGACGCTCGAGCAACTCGGCATCGCATGCGAGCGCCGGGCGCTCAGCGCGCACCGCACGCCGCATCTCGCGATCGAGTGGTGCAGCGGCGCCGAGGCGCGCGGGCTCAAGGTTATCATCGCGGCCGCGGGCGGCGCGGCGCATCTCGCGGGAGTAGCGGCCGCCGTCACGCCGTTGCCTGTCCTTGGCGTGCCGATGGAATCGGCTTCGCTGAAGGGGCTCGATTCATTGCTGTCGATGGTGCAGATGCCCGGCGGCATTCCGGTGGCGACTTTGGCGATCGGCAAACCGGGCGCGATCAACGCGGCGCTCTTTGCGGCCGCGATTCTGGCGCTCAGCGACGCCACGATCAAGAAAGCGCTCGACGATTTCCGCGCAGCCCAGACGAAGAAAGTCGCCGAAGCGAAGTTGCCCTAGAGACGGTCAGACGCTTTCGGCCAGCGTTCACTGGCGCCGCCTGCCCGGCAGAACGACCATGGCGGAATGGGGTAAAATTCATGACCGTCCCCAAGCCTGCGATCCGTCGGCATCAGTTATTCTTCGGCGGCACGACCGGGCGATCCGGGGCGCCGTTGTCCATGACGTAGCGCCACGTGCCGTCAGGTTGCCGCTTCCAAATCGTCAGGAAGAAACCGCCCCGGACGATTTCCTTGCCGTCGGGTCCGGGCCGGCGCGATTCGTAGCGGCCGTAGTTGTACCCGAGCGTGCCGTCGTCCGAGACATCGGTGAACAGAGCGGACCAAGTCAGCGTGACGCCGGGTTGGTCGGGTCCCAGGCGTTCGCGCACCGCGTCGAGGCCGCGGTATTTCCGCGGGTCAGTGTCGATGAACGCGACATCGGGCGCGGCAAAATGCTCGAAAGCGGCCAGCAGTCCTTTTTCACGCGCCATCGCGCAAAACGCGTCCTCGACGCGCCCCAGCTCAGCTTTGAGCTGCGCCCGGTCCGGCGTCGCGGCAGGCGCCAGCCACGGAGCCAGCAGGAGCAAACAGAGAAGGGATTTTTTCATGGGCCAACGGGTTGTTGCCCGGCAAAAACCTAATCACGAATTTTGCCGCGCACCGGCAAAATCCTCGGGGGTGTCGAGGTCTTGCGCCAGCGCCGGAAGGTCGACCGGGGCCGTATCGGCCGGATGGGCATTGAGCAGCGTGCGGGCTCCTTCCTCTCCGGTCAGCGCGGCGAGTGCAGGAAAGTGTTGGCGCAGAAACAGCGCCGGGGCGCCGTTGCGACCGCCATACCGCGCGGCGATGATGCTGCGGCCGGTCGTGCTTTGCGCGGCGAGGAGTTGGGCGATTACTTCGGCCGAAAACGCCGGCTGGTCGCAGAGCGCAAACAGGGCGCCGTCCAGTTTGCGGGAAAATTGCTGCAGGGTCGTGACTCCCGCGCGAATGGAAGCGGCCATCCCTTCGGCCCACGCCGGACTTTCCGTGATGAGCACCGGTAGCCGCGCGAGCACCGGCCGGATTTTTTCCGCGTTGGCGCCGAGGACGACCACCACCGGCCAGGCCGGCGAAGCGAGCGCGGCCTCGACGGCGTGAACCAGCAACGGCTTGCCGCGCAGTTCGAGCAGTTGCTTCGGCGAACCCATGCGAGTGGACGCACCCGCGGCGAGAATCACGGCTCCGAAACGCAGGGCGGACGCCGCCGATTTCTCGGCCAGCTGCCCACGGCTCTCTGTTCCCGGCCTATTCATGGATCGGTTTCTGGCGTTCGCGGAGCGGGCGGGCGGATCGTCCGGTCAGGACAGACTGAATCTCGGCCACAATGGCGAGGGCGACTTGCTCGGGATTATCCACGCCGAGATCGAGCCCGACCGGGGCGTGGAGCCGGGCGCGGCTGGCCGCGGAAACCGCGACGCCCTCGCCCTCGAGGTCGGCGAGAATCTTGTTGGCGCGTTTCTTGGGCCCGAGCAGGCCGAGATAAGTGAGGGGCCGCGAAAGCAAGGCGCGCAGGATGGGAACGTCGTGGACGTAGTGGTGGGTCATGATGACCGCGAGTGCATCCGGCCCGGGCGCGATGCGGTTCACCAACTCATCCGAGCGGCCAACGACGATGGCGTCGGCGCCGGCGAAGCGAGCCGCGGTCGCGAAAGCCGGTCGCGGATCGGCGACGGTCACGTGCCAGCCCATGTCCTTGGCCAGGCGGGCGAGAGGTTGGGCGTCATCGCCCGCTCCAAAGATCACCAGCGGGGTCGGCGGCGCCACGGTTTGACGGAAGACTCCGGCCGCGCTGGCCGGGGTCGGCGCGGCGACCGGGTCCGCGAGCTGCGTGCCGAGCGGGAGCCCGCTTTCTTCCGAGTGGGAAACGGCCAGCGTCGTCGGCTGATGGGCGGCGAAATTCTCCGCCAGGGTCCTGGCCCACACCGGCGCGACCGGGAGTTTTTCCAACAGGACGCGCACGACCCCGTGACAGCCGAGGCCGACGCCCCAGACCAAATCGTTTTCCGAAGTGGTGTCGTAGACCACGGCTTCGGCCTGGCCGGTCGTAGCCACCCGCTGGGCCCGGGCGAGAACGTCCTCCTCAAGGCAACCGCCACTGATCGAGCCCACTCTCGTGCCGTCCTGGGTCACGAGGAGCCGCGCGCCGGGCCGCCGATACGAAGAGCCCTGAGCCGTGACGAGGGTCGCCAAGACAGACGCGCCAGCGTTGGGCGCAAGCAGGGTGCGGATAACGGCCTGAATCTCCTTCATCGCGATTCCAACACGTCATGCTGGCCGGGAAAGGCAAGTTCGTGAAGAAAGCGTGGACCTCGGCAGAGCTCAATCGGTTCGAAGATGAGAAGGATTTTACGAATCACACGGTATTCGGCGGATGGGTTGATGTCATAAAGTGTCCCAAATGGCGCGGCTGAAAAGATAAGTTCTGCGCAGTGGGCCAGGACGAAACACCCTAGCGAGCATCTGCATGAGCCTTCAAAAATGGCGTGAATTGATCGTCAACGGGAGGTATGGCCGCCACATTGTATGTCCATGGCTTGATTGCGTTCATTTATTTATAAAAAATAATTATGATATAAAGACATGTAGAATAATTATTTAAACTA
>CANJNJ010000039.1 GCA_947474995.1 Opitutaceae bacterium
CGGACGGCGCCGCATCAGACGTGCTACGCTGAAAACACGAATCTCTTCACCGCCGCGCCCTGCGCTCCGTGCTGGCAGATGAATACCTGCGCGCACGACCGGATCTGTCTGCAAAATATCACAACCGCGGACGTGCTTGCCGCCATCGACGCCCAGTTGCACCTCCCGCCTCTTTCCACGCAAGGACAACGGGTGAAACTCTAGCTCGGCCCGCCGGACCTTTCTCCCACCGCGACTCCTGTGCAAGTTTCCGTCATCCTCCCGACTCACGCGCCGCACTCCGGTCGCCTGCATCGCACGTTGGCCGGGTTACGGGCCCAAACGTTGCCGCCGAACCGATGGGAAACACTCCTCGTCGATAACGCGTCGCCCGTTCCGTTGGCCGCCGCCGCCTTGACCCCCGTGGCGCCGCCCAATCTCCGCGTGATTGCCGAACCGGCTCTTGGTCTGACCCCGGCCCGCTTGCGCGGCATCAAAGAGGCTCAAGGTGAGTTGCTCGTCTTTGTCGACGACGACAACGTGCTCGATCCGCACTTTCTGGAGAACGCGCTCGCTCGTTTTGCCTCGTCAGCGCAGCTGGGTGCGGCCGGCGGCCCGGTTCTTCCGGAATGGGAGTCGCCGCCGTCGGAATGGACGCGCCCTTTTCATGGGCTACTCGCGTTGCGCGACCACGGCCCTGAATTGCTGGTTGCGGCCGGCGGCGCTGCAGCGCCCTGGCCCCATTTTGCTCCCGTCGGCGCCGGGCTCATCGTTCGCCGAAAGGCCGCGCTCATCTACGCTCGCGAGGTCGCTGCGTCCCCGGGACGGCACGCTTTGGATCGGAGGGCTGGCGGACTCACGTCGGGAGGAGATTGCGATCTGGTTTTCACCATTCTGCACCACGGTTCCGATGTGGCGTACGATCCGCAGCTGCGCCTCACCCATTTGATCCCAGCCTCACGCCTTCCAGTCGCCTATCTCGCCCGACTCAACCGCGGGATCATGCGCTCATGGGTGGCGGTGCTCGCGCTCCACGGCCAATGCCCATGGCCACCCATTTCACGCGCGACGGTTCCCCTGCGGGCCGCCCGGGCCTGGTGGCGCCGCCGGGTGTGGAGCGGTTCCGCCGCACGCGTTCGCTGGGCGGGTGATCTCGGCCAATTCGAAGGCCAGGCCGATCTCACGACGAGCGGGAGGCCATCAGAGTGACTCGAGCCACCTCGTCGCCCGTCCGGAAAACTATTTCCATTCTGCCCACGGGTTCAGGGCAAACTCAGTTGTGCCCTCCGGGCCACCACCCCGACGGTGGGTCCGGACAAGTGACTCCAACGCTAAGCGGCGAACGTCGCCGCTCACCCCGGCCTCACGGCCCACTTGCAACATCGTGAAACGCTCTGCCTGGCCCGCTCCGCTCCGGCGTGCCGTCGAGGTGCCCCGCTTTCTTTGGCACCTCGCCTGTTGGGGCCGGCCCAGCCGCGCGTTATTGTTCGGCCCCCTCAGTCTTGGCGACGACCTGCTGTGCACCACGGTTCTGCACGAGGCGCGTCGGCGCGGTCAGCTCCTCACCATGATGACGGCACGCCCGGAACTGTTCCTCGGCAATCCCGATCCCGCGCGGCTCCTGCCCATCGACGCTTATTATATTCGGGGCGTGAAGAAACTCGGAGCTGAGATCATCCACCCCCACTATACGCGGCCGCACCCCACGGATCCCCACCGCGATCTTCTGCCCTCCCGCCACATCATCGCCGAGATGTGCCACTTGGCCGGACTTACCGGCACGGTCACGCTTCGTCCCTATCTTAAGCTGACCGCGGACGAGCGCGAGGCCGGCCGGCGCGTGGAACGGCAGATCGCCATTCATAGTACGGGCCTCGGCGCCGCCATCCCTTACGTTACCAAGGAATGGGGCGCAGATCGGTTCGCCTCGGTCGTGGGTGCCCTCGGTCAGGAATTCAACTTCGTGCAACTCGGGTCCGCCAGCGATCCGGCGCTGCCCGGCGCGCTCGATCTGCGCGGCCGCACCAACTTGCGCGAAGCCGCGGCGGTGCTGGCGCAGTCCGTCTGCTTTGTCGGACTGGAAGGATTCCTTGTCCATCTGGCGCGCGCCGTGGATTGCCCGTCGGTCGTACTCTTTGGCGGCCGGGCCGGGCCGGAAACTTTCGGCTACCCGGCGAACATCAATCTCTCGACCCCGGTGGAGTGCAGCCCGTGCGGGCTGCGGGAAGGCTGTCCGCACGAAATGAAGTGCATGACCCCCATTAGCGTCGAGCACACCGTCGCAGCCATCCGCGAGATAATCGCCCGTCCGCCCGGTCCGCTGGCCGTGGCCACGGCCAGTCTACCGTGAGCAAAGTCGCCTCCCTTCGTCCCAGTCCGACGTTGCCTCCCGCCGGGGCCACGCCCTCCACGGCCATTCGCGTGTTGCTGATCGCGACGTTTTGCTCGGGGGGATGCGCGCTGCTGCTCGAACAGATTTACGAAAAATATCTTTCCACCCTCCTCGGCGCGAGCCGACCGGCCGCCACCACGGTACTCGCCACATTTTTCCTCGGATTGGCCCTCGGCGGCCTGGCCTGCCCCAAAAAAACCGCCGGGGCCACGCGTCGTCTCGCTATACTGGAATTTTTTGTCAGCGGGTGGGCCGTGCTCGTCGGCCTCGGATTTTTCCCCAGCTGCGCCTACGCGGCCGAATGGCTCGCCACGGCCGGCGGCAGTTCTTCGTCCCTAGCGGCTGCGCGCTTTGCCCTCGCGCTGCTGTGGATTCTCCCTCCCACCATCGCCATGGGCGCCCAACTGCCGACCTTGAGCGCGGCCCTGGAAATCTTCGCGGCCCGGACCCCTGGCAACCTGGCCCGGTTTTATTCGGTCAATCTTCTCGGCGGCTTGGCGTTTACGATCTTCGCCCCGGTGGTACTATTCCAGGTGCTTGGCGCCGCCGGTGCCCTTTGGTTCGCCGCCGGCCTAAGCGCAGTCGTCGGCACCGGCCTATGGTTTGGTTTACCGACATCTCCGGAGCGCGGCCGGCCGCAGGACCCCGTCGAAACGGCCCCGGAAAGAATTTGGCTGCCCGAAGTGCTGCTGGCGGCGTTGTCCGGCTTTGTTTTCTTTGCCCTCGAGGTGATTTGGTTTCACCTCATCAGCTCCGTTCTGGGCGCGAGCACCTACAGTTTTTCGATTCTGCTCGCGACCGTGCTCCTCGGCCTCGCGTTGTCCGGCTACTGGTTGTCCCGGGTGGCAGGAGAACGGGCCGCCGATCCCGGCGCCCTGCTGCTTCACGTACTGGCCCGTCTGCTGCCCGTGATGGCGGTGAGCAGCGCGGCCTGGCCCCACCTGGCCAGGGTGATGTCCAGTATCCAGACGCGCGTGCAGTTGGAATCGTTCTGGGCCGGCGAAACCCTGAAATTTGTCGTAATCACGGTGGCCGTGGTCCCCAGTGCCATTGGCCTTGGCCTGGTTTTTCCATTGCTGCTGCGCGGAATCGATGGGCCGGACGCGCCCACCAGCCGCCGAATCGGATGGATCTGCTCGGCGAATGTGGTCGGCTGCGTCTTCGGTGCGCTGGTCGCCGGCTACGGTTTGATCTCCTCGGTTGGGTCCGAACTCGCCCTGCAGATGCTTTGGTCCCTCGTCGCGGTGGCCGGCGTGGCCCTTGGGGTCCGGCAGTGGCGTCGTCCAGCTTCCCTCGGAGCCAGCCCATGCTGGGCGGTGGCCGGATTGCTCGCGGTAATTTTTTTGCCTCGCTGGGATCGGCTGGAGCTAACCCGCGGCATCGGAGTTTATCTCTTCGACGGCATGCCCCGCGACGCGCGACTGACCTACTTTCACGAGGATCATCACGCCGGATTCGTATCCGTGGTCGAGACCGGTGGCGCGACCGGTCAGCCCCCAACCCGCACGCTGCTGCAAAACGGCAAGTTTGACGCCGATAACCAAAGCCAAATGCCCGCCCAAATCGGCTTCGGTCTCGTCGGCGCGTTGCATGCCCCCGCCTTTGAGCGTGCGCTGGTCATCGGCTGTGGCTCCGGCCAAACGGCGGATGTGATTGAAGGGTTCGGGTTTCGTCACGTGGAAGTGGTTGAGATGTCTCCGGGGCACTTGCAGGCCGCGCAGGAATTCTTCCGCCCCATCAATGCCCATCTCTGGAACAATCCGCGCGTCTCCCTGATCGTCGAGGACGGCCGCAACTGGCTCCTGCGCAGCCGCAGTTCCTACGACCTCATTCAGGTGGAGCTTTCCTCCGTCTGGTTTGCGGGAGCGACCAATCTCTATTCGCGGGAGTTCTACGAACTGGTCCACCGGCGGCTTTCACCCGGCGGAGTACTGGTGCAGTGGCTGCAACTGCACCATTTGACCGAGCGTGAGATCACCACGATCATTGGGACCATTCAACAGACCCTGCCCGTGGTCTCAATCTGGCGGGTCGGTCCCCAGGCCTGTATTCTCGCTTCAAGTCAGCCGCAATCGTTCAACGAAACCGCGCTGAACGTCTGGCTGACTTCGCCGCGATTTGCCACCGAGCGAAGCATTTCCCAACTTCACTCGACTCCGGCGCTGACCGCCAGCGGGCTCATCGCACCGCAGGACGTTCAGGCCCTCCTCGGAAATTCCGCCTTCGTGGCGAACACCGATCGCAACCGCTGGTTGGAATTGCAGGCGCCGAAATACTACCTGAGCCGGCGGGATCACCTGACGGAAAACCTGAATTTCTTCCGGACGGCCGGCCCAGCGCGATAACACCGGCTCCAACATGGCCAACCTCGCCTTCACGCCGGCCGACTACCACGTGCTGCTCATCTTTCCGTCTGAGCCTCCCCCCTTCCCGTACCAACACACCCTCGCCACCTCCGCGGGACGTCCTCTGCATATCATCCAGGGGACGCCATTGCCGGGTCAGGCCCGTGATTATCGGGCGACGTTTGTTGTGGAACCAGACCGTCGCCGGGAGTGCCTGCAGCAGATTGTCGCGCGGCTTTGAGCATTCCACCTATGCCGGATATTTCTGTCATTATTCCCGTCTACAATCGGGGCGACCTGATCCGTTATACATTGGAAAGTCTGCGGCGAGCGAGCCCGGGGCTCGCAGTGGAAACGATCGTGGTCGACGACGGTTCCACTTCGCCGGTCGCCGAGGATCTCGCGAGACTCGGCTACGCCACGGACGTGAAGCTCATCCGGCAAGCCAACCAGGGCTTGCTTTTTGCGCGACTCAACGGCTTTGCGACCGCCACCGGCCGCCACACGTTATTCCTCGATTCCGACGATCTCATCGCACCGGAAAAACTGCGAAAACAAATCCAGGCGATGGAATCGGGCGATGGTGTGGCCAGCTATTCCGACAGCGCTCGCTGTGAACTCAAGGGTGACTACGAATCACTCCTTATTGCGCCGGACGAGCCGTCGCGACGGACTGCAGACTTGGCGGATTTCTTCATCAATATTCAACCCGCGCCGCACAGCCCGGTTTTTCGTACGGATTTCCTGCGCACCGTGGTGAGCCAGGCATTCTTTCCGCCCTCGCCCCTCTACAATAGTGTCGCCGAGATTTGGTTCTACCATAACGCGGCGCCGCGGCCCGGGCGGGTGATTCACGTGCCCGGGCCCCTTACCATTGTTGGCGCTCACGCGGCCACGCGCCTCACCAGTCACTGGGAGCGTCTGGCCGTCGCGTCACTCGGAGTCATGGAGGCATTCGCGCGGACCGTGCCGGCCACGCCGGACCGCGCGCTCGTTCGCCGCTATGTGGCCGAGAAGGCCTTTCGTTCGTGGCGGAGATTGCCACGCGATTTCTCCCCGACTTACCAGGCACGCCTGTTAGCCCTGTGGTCCAACCTGGCTGGAGACAGTCGGTCGCGCGAATCGCTGGGGGGATCGAGCTTCCAGGGTGTCTCACGACTCATCGGCCCCGTGGCGACTGGTCGCCTTTTTCGCCGTTGGCAGAACCGCCGCTACGAGGCGGTGCGGACGCTGCCGGATCAGGATCTCGAAGCGCTGCTGGGCGCCTTGCCCCCACCATGAATTCCGGACTGCGCTCACTCGCTCGCCGCCTGCATCTCGGCCGGCTGACCTACCTGTTGTGGCACAAACCGCGGTCATTGATCGCCCAGTCGCGTCGGGCGGGTGGACCCATTCACCAGTGGCGCAATTACCGCGGTGAACGCCAGATGTTGAAAGCAGCCGGGGGGCTGCCGACCTCGGTGAACCCACTGCTGCCTGCGCCGGAAATTGTCTTCCTGACGGGACGGCGATTCTGGCATCAAACCGCGTTTTGTCTTTTTACGCTCCAGCAGAGTTCGGGGCACATTTTCCGCGTGGCGATCCACGACGATGGGTCCCTCGAAGAACCGCAAATCGCCCGGCTCCGCACGTTGTTTCCGGCGGCGCAAATTCATCGCCGCGTCGACAACGACGCCCGCATCGCCCACCTCCTTCCGCCCGACCGCTTTCCCACGATTCATGGCGAGCGCCGGCGATCTTTTCCCAATTTCCTCAAACTCACCGATGTCCATGCCGGTCGCTCGGGCTGGCGACTGGTGCTCGATTCCGACATGTTGTTCTTCCGCCGGCCGGACTTTCTCCTCCATTGGCTCCAGGCTCCCGATCGCCCGCTGCATCTCGTCGATGTTGGCAACGCCTATGGTTATCCGCTGTCCGCCATGTCGGCGCTGGCCGGGTCCCCGGTACCCTCCCGGGTCAATGTTGGTTTCTGCGGCCTCAACAGTACCGCGATTGACTGGGAAAAGCTCGAGTACTGGGCCCGCACCCTTCTGGAACAATACGGCAGTCACTACTACCTCGAACAAGCCCTGTCCGCCATGCTGTTCGCCGCGCAACCCTGTGCGGTCGCACCTCCGGACGACTATCGCGTGATGCCGACCGAGAAGGAATGCCTCACGCCGACCGCCGTACTGCACCACTACGTCGACACCGCGAAGCGCGGATATTTTCGCCATGCCTGGCGATACGCCCTCGACCGGTTCGTCAGGTGATTCGCCTCTACCCGTGAGCGCACGCCATCCCGTCAGCCTGCATATCAGTCTCTCGCCGCGAGACGTTCGGCATGCTCGCGCCATTCTGCCTCATCAATTGCGCCTCTTCGGCGAAAGCGTGGAAGAAGTCGTCCTGACGATCGACACTCTCGGGCGCTCCGCCACCGAAGCCGGCCCCGAGCTGAAGGAACTTCAGACTATTGTCGCTCCGTGGTCAGCGGTGGCGCCGCATACGGTCATCCGACTGGTCGACTATTCTCCGGCGCGCCGGCACGCGTTGAGCGAACAATTTTTTGCCCGGGGAATGATCCCGCGACAAACCTATCGCGTAGGACCGTTTCACGCCTATTTCGACGGTTGGTTCGCGACGACCCAGAAATACCTCTTCCATCTCGATTCCGACATGCTGCTCGGCGGTCACCCGGCCGGCTGGATGGAAGAAGCGATCGCTTTGTTGCAGGCCGATCCAAGCGTGTTCGCCTGCAACCCGTTCCCCGGCCCACCCCGGAGCGATTTCGGCATCAATCAACCGTCGCAGCCGCTGTCCGCGCCCCGCGGCGCTCACTCCATCGATGGTTTCAGCTCGCGGATATTCTTCATGGCCCGCGAGCGCCTCGTGAATCCCGCACCCAAGCTGCCACTCAAACGAGCCTATTGGCGCGGCCGCCTGCGCGGGCTGCTTGAAGGGACCTCGGGCATCGCGTTGCCCGAGGATATCATCGGCGAACAGATGCGACGCCTCGGCCAGCACCGCGTCGATTTTCTCGGGGCCGTCCCCGGCTGTTGGTCGCTGCACCCGCCGTTTCGCAATCCGGAATTTTTCCGGCGGCTCGAGGAAATCGTCACCCGGGTCGAGCGCGACGACTTTCCCGCTGCGCAACGAGGCGACTACGATCTGAACGACAGCGTGATTGATTGGTCCGATGCCCGGGCCGCCATTGCCCGGAACCGGTGGTGGCGCCGATGGCGACACCCGAAATAGCACCCCATGAGCACATCTTTCTCCGGATGGATTACACCTTCCCGCCCGAGGCTGGGTTGGCTTTGCTGGCCCACTCCCCTCGCGTGGCTCGTCCTTTGGCGCGCCGGCCATTGAAATGAGTCTGCCGTTCGGGCCCTAATCTCGATGTCGTCACCTCCCGCGATCAGTATCCTGATTCCCTGCTTCAATGCCGAGCGCTGGCTCGCGCCAACCTTGGAATCGGCGCTCGGCCAGACCCATCGCTCGACCGAAATCATTCTGGTCGATGACGGTTCCCGCGACAACAGCCTGGCGATTGCGCGACAGTTTGAGGCGCGGGGGGTGCGGGTCGTGTCCCAGCCTAACCGCGGCGCAGGTGCGGCGCGCAATCACGGACTGCAGCTGGCCCGGGGTGAATTTATCCAATTCCTGGACGCCGATGATCTCCTCGCGCCGGACAAGATTTCTGAGCAACACGCGCGGCTCGCCCAAAGCCCCGATTGCGTCGCGTCCGGGCCGTGGGCCCGCTTCGAAAACGACCCGACGACCGCCACCTTCGTTCCGGAAGAGAACTGGCGCGACTGCGAACCCATCGAATGGCTGGCCCTCAACTTCGCCGGGCGCGGCATGATGCCGCCCGCGAGTTGGCTCACGCCCCGTGCTCTGCTCGACCGGGCCGGACCCTGGGACGAACGGCTCAGCCTGAACGACGACGGGGAATATTTCTGTCGCGTCCTCCTGGCCGCACGCGAAGCAAAATTCTGTGCCGGGGCGCGCACGTTCTACCGTTCCAATTTTGCGGGGAGTGTCAGCTGGCGGCGCTCCATCGAAGCCTGGCAATCGGCGGTACTTTCCCACGAACTCTGCACGCAACACCTGCTGTCCAAGGAAAACAGCCTGCGCTCGCGTCGCGCTTGCGCCGATCTGTTCCAGCGACTGGCCTTCGCCATGTATCCCGATTGCCCTGACCTCGTCGTCCGCTGCGAAGACGAGGCGAGAAAGCTGGGGGGCTCGGCTCTTCGCCCGGGGGGCGGAGTCCTCTTTCAATTACTTCGTCGTCTCGTTGGGTGGAAATCAGCCCGACGCTGGCAACGCCGCCGCCAAGCCGCGGCCACCGGCCCATGAGAGCGAGCCTGCTGTATAATCCTTTCGTCCTGATCGAGCGCCTAGCGATCGCCGGGCGCCGGCGACGGCGCCTCCGCCGACTGCGGGGGACGCCAGCTGCCGCCTTGTCCCTGGCCCACCTTGATTCGCTCGAACTCCTCGAACTACTGGCCGCGAAACCACCCGCGACCATTTACGATATCGGGGCGAATGTGGGCACGTGGACTTGCCTCGCCAAGTCGCTCTTCCCCCATGCCCGCGTCGAGGCCTTCGAACCGCTCGCCACGCACTTTGCCGGTTTCGCCCAATGGACCGCACCTTGGGGCCAGGACGTCCGCCTGCATCCGTGCGCGCTCGGCCCAACCGAAGGCCGGGCGATCATGCAGGTCATGGACTTTTCCGACGCGTCCAGCCTGCTGCCGGCCACCGCCGCCGGTCTCCAGGAGTTCAAGATCAAGCCGGCCGCCAACCAGGAGGTGCCCGTTATCCCCCTGGACCTGCTCGTCGCCCGCGAGAAATTGCCCGCGCCCGATCTCATCAAGCTCGATGTGCAGGGCTACGAACTCGAGGTTCTGCGCGGCGGCGAGCAATGCCTGCAGCACGCTCGCGCGGTCCTCTGTGAAGTGAGCTTCGCTAAATTCTACGAGGGCCAGCCGCTGTTTCATGAGGTCGTCGCGTTTCTGGGCGCGCGCGGGTTCAGTCTGCACGCCCTCGGGGAAAGCACCCCGCTGGGAATCCTCTTGGTCCAGACCGACGCCCTCTTTCTACGCTCCTCGTGACGCGCGCGCTCCGCATTTTTCTCTGCTGTCAGCAGTCGTCGCAGCGCCACGCCGTGCCCGCGTATGCCTTCTGGGCAGAATATTTCCGCGGGGCTTTGACCGAAGCCGGCCATGTATGTCTCGAAGGGCCCGATTGCGACTGGGCCGAGGGACTGCTGCCAGCGATCCGCGGTTCGGCCGCGAGTTGGCCGGACCGAACCTGGCGGCGCGCGGTGGATTTTCTTCGCCGCGAGCACGCCCGCCAGCCTGTCGATTTCTTTCTCAGCTATCTCTTTCCGGGGCAGGTGCCAGCCGGAGCCGTTGCCGAGATCCAGGCGCTGGGCATCCCCTGCGTAAATTTCTTTTGCGACAACGTCCGCGAGTTTCGCCGGATACCGGAGCAATTCCGGGCCTTCGATCTTCATTGGGTGCCCGAGTTCAAGGCCCTCGCGCTTTACCAAGAAGCGCGCCTCCCGTTCCTCCATGCCCCGATGCCCTGCTGGGTCCCACCGGCCCAGCGCACGCCAGTTGAACGCGAGCTAAGTTCGATCGCCTTTGTTGGCACCCGGGATGAAATCCGCGAGCGCCTCTTCGCCGATGTCATTCAACGCGGGCTGGCGATTGAGCTCCGCGGCACCGGTTGGGAGACGACCGTCACAAAATCCACCCCACCGCCGCCCCGCAGCAGTAATCCCTTTGAGTTGGTACGGCGCCAGCTCGCGTTCGCCACGCAGCATGGATGGACCGCCCTGTGGCGCAGGCACAGCCGCCGGCGGCCCGCCCTGCCCACCATCGACTTCGCGACCTACGCAAGGCCGGCTCCGGCCGGCGACGACTATTGGACCGCCCTGCGCGAAAGCACCGTCTGCCTCGGCGTGAATCGCTACCCTTCGTGGCGTTTTCCCTCCGAGCAACCGGACACCTATTCACGTCTGCGCGACATCGAGGCCCCGATGGCCGGCGCGTGTTATCTGACCGAATGGACTCAAGGCCTCGACCAACTCTACGAGTTGGGTCGTGAAATTGAGACCTATCGTGATGCCGCCGAACTGGTGGAAAAATCCCGCGCCTTGGCCGGCGATCCGCCGCGCCGCAAACGGATGCGCGAAGCTGCGCAAAGCCGGGCGCTCAACGACCACGCGATCGCCGAAACGATCCGGCGAATCGCCGCTCGCCTAAACCTGCCCAGGTGAAAACTCCCTCCCCCTCGCGTTCAGCCGGAGCGCCCGGTGCTGCCCCATGAGTGCGCGCATCCTGATAATCACGAACGGCCACCTCTGCCGGAATCCTCGCACGGAAAAAGAGGCCAGGACCCTCGGCCTCGCCGGCTACGACGTCACGGTCTTGCACGTGTGCAACCACGCGCCTTCGCAAATCCTAGACGACCGCCTGGCCAGCGGCGCACCGTTTCGCCGCGAAGTCGTAAATCTGCTGCGCCAAGGCGGATGGCCGGCCTTGCGGCGCCGGTTGACCGGCTGGCTCGCCCGCCAGACGACCGGACGGTTCGGTTGGCAAAGCCTGGGGGCCCTCGGTCCGGCGGGCTCCCTGCTGCGCCGCGCCCGGCAACTCCCCGCCGACCTGACCATTGTCCACAACGAAGTGGCGCACGGCGTTGGCCTTCGCTTGCACGCCGCCGGCCGGCTGGTGTCTGCCGATATTGAAGACTGGCATTCCGAAGACTTACTGCCCGTCGACCGGCGGCAGCGCCCACTCGCCTTGTTGCGGGCACAGGAGAAAGCGCTGTTGCGCGACCTCGTCCATACCACGACCACCTCCCATGCGCTCGCAGATGGCCTCCAGGCCCGTAACGGTGGAAAACGACCCTCCGTCATCGCGAACTCATTCCCGTTGCAGCCAAAGCCCAGAAACTTCCGTGCCGCCGGCGATGACGCACCAACATTCTTTTGGTTTTCGCAAAGGCTTGGACCCGGTCGGGGCCTGGAAGCATTCCTCGCCGCCTGGCGTGATACGACTCTACCCAGCCGGGTCGTGCTCGTGGGTGACCCTCAGGTCGGTTATCGGGAACAGCTGCTTGAATCGCTGCCCGTCGACCGTAGACCCTTCGTCCTTTTCCGCGACTGCGTGCCCCCGGCCGATCTACCCGCGCTTATCGCGGAACACGATATCGGACTTGCCCTCGAGCAGAGCACGATTCCCAGCCGCGATCTGACCATCACCAACAAGATCCTCCAATACCTCAACGCGGGGCTTGCCGTGGTCGCATCCGACACGGCGGGCCAACGCGAAGTGCTCGCGCGCGCGCCCGAAGCCGGCCTGCTCGTTTCACTGCACCAGACCGCCGCGTTCACGATGGCGCTCACCAGCCTTCTCACCGACCGCGCCGCGCTCAGTCGCCGCCAACACCTTGCCCGCCGACTGGCCGAGGAAGTCTACTGCTGGGAGAAAGAGGCGCCCCGCCTGATCCCGCTGGTCGAAGCCGCGCTGGCCAGCCGGCAAACCCGGGGTTCAGTCTGATGATGCTTCCGTTTTTCGTTTTTTCTAGCAGCCCGACGGAATTACTGGTCGGCCGGCTCTTCCCATGAGCGCCCCGGTCACTTCGCCGCGACGCCGTCGGGTGCTCATCGTGAGTCCCAACTTTGCCCCGCTCAACACCCCGGACATGCAGCGGGCGCGTCTGGCACTGCCGTACCTGCGGGAACACGGTTGGGAGCCGGTGGTGCTGGCGGTAGCGCCAGAATATTCCGGGACCGGGGTGCTCGATCCGCTGCTGGAAAAAACCTACCCGGCTGACATTCGGGTGGTGCGGGTCCGTGGGATCACTCCGCGGTCCGCCCGCTGGCTCGGGGTCGGCAGCCTTTGGTGGCGATGCGGCCGGGCCCTGCGGCGCGCCGGGGAGGCTCTCCTCGCGGCGGAACGTTTCGATTTGGTTTTTTTCACCACGACGCAATTTGATGCGTTCACCTTGGGCCCCCGGTGGCTCAGGCAATTCGGCGTTCCCTACGTCCTCGACTATCAGGATCCGTGGATCAACCCGTTTTATCACCGCACGAAGACCCGGCCACCGGGAGGCTGGTTGAAGTTCAACGTGACGCAATGGCTGGCCCGGTGCCGAGAACCTGCGGTGGTACGCCAGGCCGCTGCGATCGTCTCCGTCTCCGATTCCTACATCCGGGATTTGCTCACCTCCTATCCGGCTCTGAATCCAAAGCGGCTTGCGCTCCTTCCCTTTGGCGCCTCGCCCTTGGATCTGACCACTGCGGCCCAGCAAGGACCTTCGAAGCCCTTGATCGATTTCACCGACGGCCATATTCACCATGTCTACACCGGTCGGCTCGGCCCGGACATGACGCCCGCCCTCACGGTCATTCTGCGCGCCTTTCGCCGCTTCCTCGACCACGACCCCGCGGGGGCCAAGCGCCTGCGCTTTCATTTTATCGGCACCGGCTACGCCCCGGCCCCGCTGGGTCGGGAATGGGCGATGCCGATCGCCCAGGCCGAAGGGGTGGCGGATTTTGTTCGCGAACACTGCTACCGAATATCCTATTTCGACGCGCTCCATTATCTGCTCAATGCCAGCGCCCTGATGATCGTCGGCTCCACGGATCCCACCTATTCGGCCTCGAAGCTTTTTCCCTATGTCCTCGCCCGCCGGCCCCTGCTGCTCGTTTTCCCCGAAAAGAGCTTAATCCTCCAATTCGCAGAAAAACTGGGGGCCGGACAGCGCGGAGCGTTCGCCGAATCCGGGGACCTCACCCCGGCCGTGGACGCCGTGTACCAACGATGGTTTGTCGACGGCGGCTATCGCTCCGGGACTGAATTCGACGAGGCAAAATTTCTTCCCTTTACCGCGGCCAGCCTGACGGGCCAGCTCGCGGAAATTTTTGACGCCGCCACCCGGCGATCTGCTGGCTCAGCCTGAGTCCGCCCATGTCTGACCTTTCCAGCGACGAACTCATCAGCGTACCGGATCCGGGTACGAGCCGCCGGCTTTCCCAAACGGGTGCAGCCGGATTGGCGCTGGGGCTGATCTACCTGGTTAATAAATCGGCCGTTTCGGATCCGTTGCTCCTTGGGATGGGCGCACTGATTATGATTCTTGGGGCCCTGCCTGCGTTAAATTGGGCCCGCAAGAGTTCGCCCCATTTCCCCGTGTTCGAGATGTTCATGCTGACCTGCATCCCGTTTTACGCCGTGCCACTCCTCAGCGGACACCGGGATGTGTTTGTTTTCACGGACGGCGCGACCGTCCAAGCGGGATCGGCCATGCTCCTTTTTGAAATCTCAGCCATTATCACCTTTTCTGCGACGAAGGGTGGCGCCATCCGCGAGCCCATGATGATTGTTTCCCTGCTACCAGCGAGCACCCTGCGTTACGCTCAGGCCGGGATCTGGCTGAACACGGTTTACCTTTATCTCAACACCTTCACTGAAGTATTGGGCTACGAACTCGCCACGGTACTGCGTGCGATCTTCTTCGGCATTGGCACCGTCTCGCTTTTTATCGAGATGCGGCGCTGGGGTGCCGCCCAATTGCCCGCGACGGGGAAGTTTGTGGTCACGCTGAATATCCTATTCCAAGTCGTTTTTCTTTTCAGCGCCCTCTACCTCATTGTCGGAATTTCGATTCTGCTGCTCGCGCTCATCGGCTATATTTCGACCAGCCGAAAACTCCCGTTGGTCACGCTGGCGATTGCACTGCCCCTCGTCGCCGTGCTGCACACCGGCAAGGCCGCGATGCGACAGAAGTATTGGGGTTCCGACGCTCCGTCGCCGTCGCTCGCCACCCTTCCTGAATTTTTTCAAGAGTGGATCGAAAACGGCCTCAATCCTCCTGCCGCGGAGCCAGGGGCCGAAGGCGCCGGTCTTTCGAGTCGGCTACTGGAACGGGCCTCTCTTTTCCAAATGCTCTGCCTGGTCACCGAATATACGCCGGAACCAAATGCATTTTTGCTGGGGGAGTCGTACAAGTATATTCCCGCGCAGCTCATCCCCAGTTTCCTCTGGCCCGGCAAACCCTCCTCCCTGCTCAGCAATGTCTTGCTTGCGATCCACTATGGACTGGTTCCCGCCGACAGTCCCACCAATGTGAGTATCGCGTTCGGGATGATCGCCGAATCGTACGCCAATTTTGGCCTGCTCGGGTGCGTCCTGCTCGGCGTGGTGCTCGGCTTCGGATACAAGCGGATAAGTCTCGCGGCGGTCGGCCGGCCACAGTTCTCGTCTCTCGGCCTGTTGACCATTCTACTCGCCGCCTGGAGTTTTCAGGCGGAGCAAATATTTGCGACGTGGCTGATTTCGCTCATTCAGGCAGGGTTTGTGGTCATTGGCATCCCGCTGCTCATTCGTATCTTCTTTCGCCAGGAATGAACGACGCCCCCACGTCCTCGCGTCTCGCGATCGTGTTGTCCCACCCGACGCAGTACTACAGCCCGTGGTTTCGCTGGCTGCAGAACCACGGCGGCCTGACGCTGCGGGTTTTCTACCTCTGGGATTTCGGGGTCACCACCCGGCGCGATCCAAAATTCGAGGCCTCATTTCAATGGGACGTGGATCTGCTTTCCGGGTACGAGAGCGAGTTTGTGCCCAACGTTGCGCGCGCCCCCAATACCCAAGATTTTTCCGGCCTGCGCAACCCAACGGTGACGGCCCGCCTCGCCGCCTGGCAGCCTTCCGCCGTGCTCTTGTTCGGCTACAAGTCCAGCAGTCATCTTCGCACCATCCTTTGGTGCCGGCTCCGCGGCGTGCCGCTGCTTTTCCGCGGCGACTCCCATTTTCTCGGCCGAGGCACACCCGGTTTGACCACGCGCTTGATTTTGGGAACCTTGTTCGCCCAATTCGCCGCTTTTCTTCCCGTGGGCGCGGCCAACCGTGATTATTTCACGGCCCTCGGTGTTCCCGAAAGAAAACTGTTCCGCACGCCGCACGCGGTCAACGACGCGCTCTTCGATCCCGCGCGGCCCGAGCACCAGGCGGCGACCACCTCGCTCCGCCGTTCCCTCGGACTCGAGCCGGCCACTCACGTCGTGCTCTACGCCGGAAAACTCGTGCCCGAAAAGCAACCGCGCGAACTTCTCGCGGCCTTTCTCGCCTTTCGTCCAGCGCAAACCGCGCTCGTATTTGTCGGCGAGGGACCGGAAAAAACCGGGCTCCAGCGCGAGGCCGGAGATTCCTCGGGATCGGCCGTCCATTTCCTGCCTTTTGCCAATCAAAGTGAAATGCCGTCGCGCTATTTGCTCGCGGATATTTTTGTCCTGCCGTCGCGCGGGCAATACGAAACGTGGGGCCTCGCCGTCAACGAAGCGATGCACATGGGTGTCCCCGCCCTCGTCAGCGATCGCGTCGGCTGCCAGCGCGATCTCGTTTCCCCCGGGGAAACCGGCTGGGTCTTTCGTCACGACGATCCCTCGGACCTGAGAACCCAACTCAGCGCCGCCCTCGACCTCCTGCGCGATCCCGTGGCGGCGGCGGCATTGCGCGAACGGGTGCGGGTCCGCATGGCTGGATTCACCTATGCCCAAGCGGCCGCCGGCCTGAAATTCGCCCTCACCGCCATCGCCTCGCCGACATGAAGATCAACGTCGTAATGGGCTTCTTTCTGCCCGTGCCTCCGGAAAGCGGCGGCGCGACGGAAAAAACCTGGCATCGGCTTGCGCTTGAGTTCACCGCGCGCGGTCATGAAGTCACGGTGTTCTCCCGCGAGTGGCGCAACTGGCCAAAATCCGAGACGTTGGGTGGCGTGGGGCACCGACGGATCCCCGGGTTCGATCACCGGCGCAAACTTTGGCAGAATCTCGCCCTGGATTTTATTTGGAGTCTCCGCGCCCATCGGCAACTGCCTCCCGCCGACATCGCGGTGGTCCACACCCTCGCGTTGCCGGTCTGGCTCGGGCTTCTTCGGCCGGCCGCCGGCCGGGTCGTCGTCATGCCGGGGCGGATGCCCAAGGGGCAGTATCGACACTATCGCCGCATCGCCCGCGTGCTGGCCACGAGCACTCCGGTGCGGGAAAAGGTCGTCGCCGAGAATCCCTCGCTCGGCGCGGTGACGAAAATCTACGGCTACCCGATTGGTTGGCAGGCGCTGGCGCGGACTCGGCCCGCGGCGACACCCGAAACGGTCACCCTCGGCTTTGTCGGCCGCCTCCACCCGGAAAAGGGGGTCGACCTGCTGCTCGACGCGGCGCTCCAGCTTCAGTCCGACACCACGCTGCCCCGCTGGCGACTGGTCCTCTGCGGTCCGGACAGTGTCATGGCGGGAGGTGGCGGTGAAAACTTTCGTCTCCGCCTTGAAGGCAAGCTTCGACGTGGCCTGGCGGATGGCCAATGGAGCATCCGGCCACCGCTCAATCGCGAAGAGGCCCTCGCCGACTTCTATCGCTCGCTCGATGTCTTCTGCTATCCGAGCCTCGCGGCCACGGGCGAAACTTTTGGCGTCGCCATCGCCGAGGCGATGGCCGCCGGGGCCGCCCCGGTGGTCTCCGATCTCGCCTGCTTCCGCGACTTTGTCCGCCCCGGGATGAACGGACTCACGTTCGATCACCACGGCCCCGCGGCGAGCCGGCACCTGGCCGACGCGCTCGCCCAACTCATCCGCGACCCGGCGCGACGTCGCGCCTTGGCGGCGGCGGCGCAGGCGGACGTGCAACGCTACGATTTTTCGCGGTACACCGACGTCCTCATCGAGGATTTCATCGGACTCACGAAGCTGTCGCGCTCGTGAACTGCGGGCCGCCGCTTCGCCGGTCGAGCCACTCAGACGTTCTCCATCGTTGCCAGCCTGTCGCCGACCACGATACTAACCAAGCCACGCCGTGAATTCCTCAAACCTTGAACGACCCTTTCTCGGCCAACACTGCACGAGCCCCTATCCGCGGCGCGAAATCGTACTCCGGGGGATCTGGCTGGTCGTGGAAAACACCCTTTTTCGGTGGAGTCCGCGGCCATTTCACGCCTGGCGCGCCTGGCTGTTGCGATGTTTTGGTGCCACGATTTCCGACTTGGCCAAGGTGGTCGTGTTTCCCACCGTCACCGTCCATTTTCCCTGGAAGCTCATTTTAGAGCCCCGCTCCATGCTCGGGCCGCACGTGCGCGTCTATAATATTGCACCCATCCGCCTCGGCTATGGGGCCAACGTGAGCCAATTCACGCACCTCTGCGCCGGAAGCCACGACTATTTGCAATGGCGACTTCCGACGACGTTCGGTCCGATCGTCGTCGGGGCAAACGCGTGGCTTGGGGCCGAAGTTTTCGTCGGCCCGGGAGTCGAAATAGGCGAGTTGGCCGTGGTTGGCGCCCGTTCGGTGGTGATCGCCGACTTGCCGGCGCGCAAAGTGTGCGTCGGCCATCCTTGCCGGCCGATTAAAGATCGATCCGAACCGGCATGAGGATTGCCCACATCGTCGGAAGCTTGGAGTCGCGCTATGGCGGACCCAGCCGATCGGTGCGCCACCTCGCCGCGGCGACGGCGGAACTCGGTCACGACGTCGATATTCTCACTTCCGCCCCAACCGCTGAGTCGGTGGAAAACGCCGGTCGACTCCACGTGCACACGTGGCGCCGCGGGTGGCCGGGTGCGTTTGGGCCGATTCCCGGCCTGGCCGCCCATCTCCGCCGCACGACCTACGACCTCTTACACTATCACGGGCTCTGGCTGCGCTCCCTCCACTATGCCCGAAAAAAAGCGGCAAGCGATCAGGTTCCGCTCGTTGTTTCTCCGCGGGGCATGATGAGCACGTGGGCCTGGCGTCATCATCGGGCCCAGAAGATTTTCGCCGCCCGCTGCCTTCATCCCGGAGCCCTTCCGGCCGTCGCCGGCTGGCACGCAACCAGTCCCAGCGAGCGCGAGGAGATTGCGCGACGCGGCTTCACTCAGCCGGTGTGCGTCGCACCCAATGGAGTCGAGCAGCTTGGTTCGTCGGAATTATCCGCGGCCAAAAAATTCTGGCAGGAGCACGCGCCCGCCACCGCCACCAAACCCGTGGCCCTATTCTACAGTCGTTTTCACCATAAAAAGCGGGTCATCGAACTCATTGATCTTTGGGCCGCAACTGCCCCCGCCGACTGGCTGTTGCTGATGGTGGGCGTCCCGGAAGAGTTCTCCGTCGGACAGTTGCGCGACTATGTTCATCTCTCTTCCGCCACGGGAAGAATCGAAATCCACGACGGATCCAATCGCCCCGCGCCGTACGCTGTCGGGTCCCTTTTTCTGCTGCCCTCCCACAACGAAAATTTTGGCCTCGTCATTGCCGAGGCGATGGCCGCCGGCGTGCCCACGCTCGTCACCGACACCACTCCGTGGACGGCGCTCCAAACGGAACAACTCGGTTGGTGCGTGCCGTGGTCGGATTACGGTGTCACGCTGCAAGCGGCCACCGCCGAAGGCCCATCGTCTCTCCGCAACCGCGGCAGCCGCGCGCGCACCTGGGTCTTGCGTGATTTTTCGTGGCAAAAATCCGCTGAAAAAATCGTGGCGTTCTACAACAATCTTTCGGGAATGCAGCGATGAGTTCCGCTTCCGGTAGCTCCCGCGCTTCCCACGACGCCCTGAAATACGCCCCAGGTGTTGGCGCCCGGGTCTCCCCCGCCATGCGTCCGCTGCGGACGACGGAATGGCTGGCCCTACTGCATGCGGGCCTCTTCCTCGTCGCCATCACCTGGGCCTTCGGCGGAGCGGCCGAATGGCTGCGACCCCATTTTGCCTGGTTCGGCGGCATCGGCATCTTCCTCACGTTTGCGGCGATGCGCGATCGGGATGTACGGAAAGAAGGCGGGCTGCGGCCACTGACCTGGCTCTGGCCGTTTGCGGCCTTCAACGCCTTGGTCCTGATCAGTTGTCTAAACTCCAGCTTTCGGATCGTAAAATCCGAGAATGAAACGCTGTTTCTCAATACGGGCGGTTTCGCCTGGTTACCCAGTACGGCCCGACCGTCGCTCAGCCTGCAGGCGCTGTGGATTTTCGACGCCCTATGGATCCCGGCGTTCAACCTGGCCCTCCTCGTCCGTCAGCGCCGCGCCTTGCGGGGCCTGCTGATCGTCGCCGTGGTCAACGCGGTCGCGCTGTCGATTTTCGGAACCGTGCAAAAGCTCACGCACGCCAAGGGCATCTACTTTGGCGAGGTCCCAACCCCGCAGGCCTATTTCTTCGCCTCTTTTGTTTACCATAATCATTGGGGCGCCTTCAGTCTGCTGATGATGGCCGCCTGCCTGGGCCTGGCCTGGCATTTCGGGCGCCGGCACGACGCCCGCAACTTCTTCCATTCTGCCGCCTTTGGCGGACTGGTCGCACTGCTCTTAATCACCGCCACGGTTCCGCTCAGCGGTTCTCGGTCCAGCACGATTCTCGGAATCCTCTTGCTCGGTGGAGCGTTTCTCCACTGGGCCGCGCGCCTCTACCTGAGTCGAAGACACCGTCCCGCCGGCTTCCTGCTGCCCATCGGGGGGGCCGTACTCGCCCTGGTCCTCGCGGCCGGCAGCGTGTGGTATGTGGCGCGCGAGACGATCGAGAAGCGCGCCTCGTTGACGCGGGATCAAGTGGCGAACATGCTGGCCAAAGGTGGCGTCGGCTCCCGCTCTGAACTGTACCGCGACACCTGGCGAATGGCACAGGACAAACGATGGTTCGGCTGGGGCATGGCCTCTTATCCCCATGTCTTCAGCCTCTACAACCGCCAGTCGTCGATCGACCGGTTGCCCGTTTTTTACCGCGACGCCCATAGTGACTGGCTCCAATCCTTCGCCGAGCATGGCTTCGTTGGCACCGTGCTGCTTGCCCTGTGTGGGTTGGTGCCACTGACGCGCCTGCGCCGCCGGCATTTTGCCAGCCCGCTCCCGGCGTATTTGCTCGCCGGTTGCGGGTTGCTGCTGCTCTACGCCTGGGTCGAGTTTCCCTTTGGCAATCTCGCGGTCGTTTTCTCCTGGTGGCTCTGCTTCTTTACCGCCTTGCATTACGCACGGCTGCAAGACCGGGAAGCTCCGTCACCCACCAAAGTGATCGCTTCCACGGCAGCCGGTTCGCCCGACCCGGCATGACCTACGTAAGCCCGTGACCGACTTGCCTGCCAACTCGGCAAATTTTTCCGCCCTGATCCTCACCCTGAACGAAGAGCGCGATCTGCCGCGCTGCCTCGCTTCGCTGGCCGGTTGCGACGACATCGTCTTGCTCGATTCCGGTTCCACCGATCAGACCAAGGCTTTGGCGCGCGCCGCTGGGGCGCGGGTCTTTGAACGCGTCTTCGATAATTTTGCGACCCAGCGGAACCACGCCCAGCGCACGATCACCTTTCGCCATCGTTGGGTCTTCCACCTCGATGCCGACGAACAGTTCACGCCTGAGCTCTTCGCCGCGTGCCAGGAAGCCGCCGGGCGGTCCGACGTCGACGGCTTCTTTGTCGCGCCCAAGATGCTTTGGACCGGCCGATGGATTCCGCATTGCACCGATTTTCCCGCCTGGCAGGCGCGATTCGTCCGGGCGCCCGAATTCGAATTTATCGAGGTGGGGCATGGCCAGCGCGAGGCTCCCCACATGCGAATCGAACGATTGCACGCCAGTTATCTTCACGATCTCTCGTCGGGTGGGGACGAGGAGTGGTTAACGCGTCACCGCCGTTACGCTCGCGCCGAAGCGGAACACTTGGTCGCCCACGGCCTCGCCCTGCCTTGGGGTGATTTATTTCATCGGGATCCGCTGCGCCGCCGGCGCGCATTGAAACGTCTGAGCTACTTCCTGCCCGCGCGCCCTGCCCTCCGCTTTATTTATCAATACGTGCTCCGCGGTGGTTTCCTCGATGGTCGCCCCGGACTCCATTATTGCCGACTCCTGGCACGCTACGAGGCATTTACGGTTCAAGAACTCGCCAACGTACGGGCGGCAAACCCCTGATCGATGCACCTGATTTTCGTCAACCGCTTCTATTGGCCGGAAACACCGGCCACCGGTCAGTTGCTGACCGATTTGGCGGAATCGCTCGCCCAACGCGGCGATGACGTCACCGTGATCGCGAGTCACTCCGGACTTCCGGAAAATCCCGTCAACGAAACGCGGGCCGGCGTACGGATTCTCCGGGTCCGGAGCACGCGGCAAAATCACTTGGGGCTCGCCGGCAAAGCGGTGGATTTCGCCACTTTCTACCTCGGGGCCATGTGGCAACTGTGGCGCGTCGCCCGGCGCGATTCCATCGTCATCGCGATGACCGATCCACCGCTGCTGGGAATTGGTGCGTGGCTCGTGACGCGCCTGCGCGGCGCGCGGCTAATTCACTGGATCCAGGATATCTATCCGGAACTCGCACTCGAGCTCACCGGCTACAGCTGGCTCCGGGTCCTGCGACCGTTGCGGAATCTCGCGTGGCGGCGGGCCGACGACTGCATCACACTAGGGACCGACATGGCCGGCGTGCTCACGTCCGTAGGCGTAGAGGCAGCCAAAGCGGGGGTCATTCCGAATTGGGCCCCGCGGGGCTCCGCTGCGGCGTCGCCCGAGGACGTCAGCGCCCTGCGACTCGCCTGGGGCGTGGCCGAAAAATTCGTGGTCGCCTATTCCGGCAACCTGGGCCGCGTGCACGATTTGGAACCCGTTCTGGCGGTGGCCGCAGCCTTGCAGGATGATCCGGCCATCGCTTTTGTCTTCGTCGGTGGTGGCGCCCAACGGGACCCGCTTAAAGCGACGGCCATGCGCCAAGGATTGAAGAACGTCCAATTCCAACCTTCGCAGCCCCGGGAGCGGCTCGGAGCAACCCTGCGATCCATCGATCTCCATTTGGTAACTCTGCTGCCGGGCTGCGAGCGCTTTGTGTTTCCGAGCAAACTCTATGGAGTCGCGTCTGCCGGCCGCCCGGTGCTTTTCATCGGACCCGGTCATTGCGAAGTCGCCCGCCTGGTCGTGGAACAGAAACTCGGGATTGCTCGACCGCGCGACGATATCGCCGGACTTACCGCGCACATCCGCCACCTGGCCCACAGTCCGGCCGAATCGCAACCGTTCGCGACCGCCGCAATTCTCTTTGCCGCGGAGAATAGTTTCGAAGTTGCCGTGGAGCGTTGGAGCGACCGTCTCGCCGCGGTCCACGCTTGCCCGGCAACGGCCCCAGCGGATACGAAGCTTGCTGCCCGATGACCAAACCGCGCTATTTTACACTCGGCCTCTTGGCGCTCGATGTAATCACCACGTTCGTGGTACTTGGCTTGGCCAGTCATCTGCGCGGAGTCGGTTTTCCCACCATTTCCTTTGGCGCCCCGGCGGTGACGCTGATTGCGGCGACCTATCTCATCCAGGGATATAAGACCCAGACCGACATGCTGAGTCTCGACTACGCCAGTCAGCATAGCATCGCCGTGGTGGCGGCGATGCTGACCACGCTCCTCCTGACTTACGCCATCGCTCCGGCGGGTTACGAGTTGGTGCCACAGTCTAGCCGAAGCGTGATCATTCTAACTTTTGTGGTGCTTCTGCCGCTCACGGTCAGTTACCGGCGACTGATCTACCTGCGTCGTCTCGCCAGAGAGGGAGCACGCAGCGTCGTATTTCTCGGCGACCAAGCGAGCGCTCAGGCTTTTCGCGGTGAATGCGAACGCATGGGCATGCGTCAGCCGATAATTGTAGCCGCGAGCCGGGCCGAATCCACCGCTCCCTTCAGCTCAACGGCCACGGACACGCGACGGCCCTTCGCCGCCGTGCTCGCAGACATTGAAAACGGTCGCCTGCTGGTGGAAGCAATCGTTGTCCGCGAAACGTCGCTGGAACTTCGGTCAGATGTCTCCCGGCAACTTGTGCGGCTTTACTTTGCCGGTGTTCCGACGTTCACGCTGGAGTTGTTCCACCAAGTCTACTGGCAAAAGATTCCCATCTATCGAATCAACCAAACTTGGCTGTTTCAGGAAGGCTTCGAAATCGCGCGGGAACCGGTTTTCGAACGCCTCAAACGGATCGGTGACATCGGTCTCGCACTCGTTGGCCTGCTGGTCGCCGCGCCCTTAATTGCCCTAGGCGGCGCCGCCATCTATTTGAACGATCGCGGCCCGATCTTTTTCTCCCAAATCCGCATCGGCAAGAATTACCGGCCGTTTCGCTTGCTCAAGCTGCGCACGATGCGCGTCGCTCCCGAAGATGGCGCGCTCTATACTCAGGCCGATGATCCGCGCATCACTCGCGTGGGACGCTTTCTGCGCTCCAGCCGGTTGGATGAACTCCCTCAACTCTGGAATGTTCTCCGCGGTGACATGAGCCTGATCGGACCGCGCGCTGAATGGGACCGCCTGGTCCAAAACTACGAGCGCGAAATTCCGTGCTATCATTTTCGCCACTTGGTGAAGCCAGGCATCACGGGCTGGGCCCAGGTCAATTATCCCTACGGGGGCAACCTCGAGGACACCGTCCGGAAACTGGAATACGACCTCTATTATATCCGGCATTTTTCCTTTCTCCTCGATGCCACCATTATCCTGAAGACCATTCACACCATGCTCTTTGGAAAGGGACGTTGAACGCCTTGATTCCAAAATGCCGCAATGCCGTCCTGCCCTGCGTCCTGTCCCGCCCTCAATTCATCGCGTGCCGCCCAACTTGAAATCCCGGTCCCAGCATCTGAAACCCGGGGCCAATGTCCCAAAAGCCGCCAGCTACGATTTTGTCGTGATCGGTGGCGGTAGCGCCGGTTTTAACGCGGCCCGCGTCGCGGTCGCCCACGGGTTGAAAACCGCGATCATCGATGGGGCCCGCGAGCTGGGAGGGCTTTGCATTCTCCGTGGCTGCATGCCGTCGAAGACCCTACTCTACATGGCCGAGGTGCTCCATCTCGCCCAAAAAGGAAAAACATTCGGCCTGAAAATTCCGAGCGCCCGAGCCGACCTCAAAGCGATTCATGCGCGGAAAAATAAAATCATCGCCGACTTTGCCGCCTATCGTGCTCGCGCGTTGCGCTCCGGAAAATTCGATCTGATTCGAGCCCATGCCCGGTTCGTCGATGCGCACACCGTGGCGCTGTCGAATGGCCAGCAGATCCGCGGCCGTCATTTCCTGATCGGCACGGGATCCCGCGTCAGCGTTCCGCCTGTCCCTGGACTCGCGGCGAGCGACTGCTGGACCAGCGATGACGTGCTCCAACTCGATTTCATCCCCAAGAGCGTGATTGTCCTCGGCGGGGGAATCGTCGCCTGCGAGCTGGCTCAATTTCTCCATCGCATCGGCACGCGCGTCACGCTGGTCCAGCGCAGCCTCAACATCCTCCGCGACCACTCCGCCGAAGCCTCCTGCGTCATCCAACAGGCCTTGGTCGACGAAGGCATCGAGCTCTTCGCCGGCACCCACCTGAAAAAAATCGAGCGGAGCGCCCGAGGCTTCGCCGTCGAATTCACCCATGACGGCAAGTCCATCCGGCGCCAGGCCGCACATCTCTTCAATGCCCTCGGGCGGGAGCCCAACACCCGTGGTCTGAATCTCGACGCCGCGGGCGTAACGACCCGACCGAACGGCCAGATCGTCATCAACCGCTGGCAGCAGACCAGCATGCGTCACATTTACGCCGCCGGGGATTGCTCCGGCCCGGTCGAGATTGTTCACGTCGCCATCCAGCAGGGCGAACTGGCCGCCCGCCACGCGGCCAAGGTCAAGACCATCAAACCGGTCGATTATTCCCTCCTGCTCAACGTCGTTTTCACCGACCCTCAGTTGGCCACGATTGGCCGGCTCGAAGGGGAGTTGGAGGAAAAAGGGATCCCGTTCGTGACCGCGAGCTACCCGTTCAACGACCACGGCAAGTCCATCCTGATGGACGCGAATTACGGTTACGTGAAGGTCATCGCCGACCCCAAGCGCGGCCGAATTCTCGGTGCCGAGATCGTCGGCAAGGACGCTGGTGAATTAATTCACCTATTCAGCGGACCGCTCGCGATGAAAGCGACGGTCTTTGATCTGCTGCGGGCCCCCTGGTATCACCCGACCCTCGCCGAAATCGTCACGTATCCCCTCGAGGAAATCGCCGAAAAGATCCCCCGGCGATGACCAATCCGTTCAAATCGGCCCTCGTGGCCCTGCTCACGCGCACGCCCCTTGGCCGATTACCCGTCCGCGTGCGCAAAGGCGTGGCCGCCGGGGCGCGCTGGACCCTCTATCCTTATTCCTCCTATTGGCGGGGCACCCACGAGCCCGCCATGCAGGACGTGCTCGTTGGCCTCGGCGGCGGTGACATCCGCGGCTGGTGCTGCTGGGACTTGGGCGCACATTTCGGCCTTTATAGCGTCGGGCTGGCGCGTCGCGTCGGTCCCACTGGCCAGGTCGCGGCCTTTGAACCAAACCCTGTCAGCTTCTCCCGTTTGCAGCTCCATCGGGATCGAAACAATCTCCCGTGGCTCAAACTCTATGCCGCGGCCGTTTCCGACCACAAACACGGGGCCGAGCTTTTCACCTACGGCGATCTCGGGACCACGACAACTCATCTGCCCTACGAGGGAGAAACCCGCACCGAGAAAATTGGCGCCCTGAACATTCCGACGATCCGATTGGACGACCTCGTGGCGACCGGCGAACTTCGCTCACCAAATTTCGCGAAAATTGATGTCGAGGGTCACGGCCACCACGCCCTGGCCGGGATGAAGGCCACGCTCGAGTCCGCTCGGCCGACCCTCGTGATTGCCTTTCACAGCCAACAGGAAATCGACGGCATGATGGCCCTGCTTGGTCCCCGGAATTATTCCTGGCGCAAGATCGGCCAAGACTCGGGGTCAGCGGAAATCCACCCCGAAGGCGACTACCTGTTTACGCCCCGCTCGCGAGCGTAAGCAAATCCGGCAGCGTGACGCGCTTCTCGTAAAGCGCCTTGCCGACAATCACGCCCTCCAGATTGACGTAACGGCGCGCGAGTTCCGCCAGTTTGATCACGTCTTCCCGTCGGCTGACGCCGCCGCTCGCGATCACCTTGAACTTGCCTGCGCCGAGCATCGCTTCCTGGGCGGGAAAATTTGGCCCGGTCAACATGCCGTCCGTTCCGATGTCCGTGTGAATGAGCGTCTGAACCCCCAACGCATCCATCTGCCTGGCCAGCACGAGCGCTCCGGTACCCGTGGTATCGACCCAGCCTTTGACCGCGACTTTTCCATTCTTCGCGTCGATCCCAACCGCCACCTTTTCGCCAAACGCCTGGACGAGTTCACCGACAAACGCCTCGCTCTCTGCCGCGCGAGTACCGATGACGACGCGACTGACGCCGAAGCCCAGCACGCGCTCCACCGTCGCGCGGGTGCGCAGGCCACCGCCCAGCTGCACTTTCATCCCCAGCGCGACAATTGCCTGCACGGCGGCCAGATTTTTCGGTTCGCCCGCAAACGCCCCGTCGAGATCCACCACGTGGACCCAGGCGCTGCCCGCGGCCCGAAACTCCGCCGCCACGTCGGCCGGGTTCTCGGCATAGACGGTTTCGTCGGCCGCGCGGCCCTGCAATAGTCGCACGCAACGACCGCCCTTAATGTCGATGGCTGGATAGATGGTCATGAAACCGTAGCCAACCCGGCAAAGCCGCGCCGAGGCAAAGGAAATTTCCACTTTGCGCTGGAGCGGCTTTCCGTTTCGCCTTGCCCGATGTCGACGTACCAAGTCCCCCCGTTCCTGGCTGAGCTGCTTCGCGCGCGTTCGCCGTCAGGCTATGAGACCGAGGCGCAGGCCGTCTTTGATCGGCACGTCAAGCCTGCCGCCGACACCTACGCCAAGGACGCCCTGGGCAATCGCATCGCCACCTTGAATCCGGCGGGGGATCCCGTGCTGATGCTGGCCGGTCACATGGACGAACTCGGGCTCATCATCACCTACATCAACAAGGACGGCTTCATCTATTTCGACACCATCGGCGGCCACGATCTCAGCGTGATTTCCGGACGCCGCGTGCTCATTCAAACGGCCCACGGATCGGTCAAGGGGGTCACCGGAAAACGCGCCATTCACCTGATGGATGACGAGGACCGGAAGAAGGTTCCAAAGAAACACGAGATTTGGATCGATATCGGCGCCCAGTCGAAGAAGGAAGCGCTTGAACGCGTGGCGATCGGCGATGTCGCCACCTACGATCAAGACCTCGAACTCATCCACGGCAGCATCGGCGCGGCGCGCGCGTTCGACAACAAGGTTGGAGCTTACATCGTAGGCGAAACTTTGATTCGCCTCTCGCGCGAAAAGAAAATGCCCGCCGCGCGCATTGTCAGTGTGGCCACCGCGCAGGAGGAAATCGGCGTGCGCGGCGCCACCACGTCGGCCTATTCCGTCAATCCGCACCTTGCGATCGCGGTCGATGTCGGACACGCCACGGACCATCCCGATTGTGACAACCGTAAATTCGGCGAAACCAAGCTGGGTGGCGGCCCGATTCTTTGCCGCGGCGCTAACATCAATCCCAAAATCTTCGAGCGCCTGTTAAAAGCCGCCAAGAAGCTGAAGATCCCTTACCAACTTGAAGCCGACCCGCGCCCGACCGGCACCGACGCCCGCGCCCTGCAAATGGGCCGCGGCGGCGTGGCCACCGGTTTGGTGAGTGTCCCGCTGCGGTACATGCACACCCCAAGCGAGGTGGTCGATCTCGAGGACGTGGAACGCTGCGTGCAACTCCTCGTTGAATTTTCGAAGGGCCTCGAAAAGGGCGACTACGCTCACTGGTAAGTTCTGGCGGCGCCAGAGTCTGGATCGGCCGGGCTGCCCGATCGGCTAAACCCGCGACGCCGCCAAATTGCCGCGAGACCCACCCCGGCGGCACACCAGGCGGCCACGTCGGCCGGTTCGGGAATCGCTGTCAGGATCGCACCGCGATAGGCCGGAATGCTCACCGATAACGTCAGGTTACCGTCGACCGCCGTGCCGCCAGGCTGATTGTCCGGGGTGTTCGCAGAATTGCTGAAAGTCGCGACCGCGCTGAGAATTCCAAGCAATTCCCAAGTCGAACCATTCTTGTAGAATAGCGCACCGCCCGAATCACCCGAGGCCGCTTGGGAACTACCCGTGGTCTTGTCAAACTCGGTGACAATTCCCGTCTGCGTACGGCCATTGAGCGTGTAGGAGAGGGAATTGAACGTGAGAAACGCGTCGCCCCAGCGTTTGCCGCCCGAACCCAGGGAATAGCCAGCGTAGCTCGATCCCGTCGGTGAACCCGTCAATGTCCAGGTGTCCGCGCTTCCCGGACCACTCGGATCAACTGTCACATCCCAGAAGAGCGCGCTCCCGGTTTCCTGCGTCCCATTTCCGATCATGCGAACGATGGAGACCGGACTCGGGACCGTGGCAGCAAGATTGAGATTGGTGATACTCGGACTGGCGATACTCGGATCACTCGAAATGCGAAACAGCGTCAGATCGGTCTGGGAGTTGTCTCCGTTCAGGATGACCGTGGAACTGCCCGGCACGTAGGTGTAGGTATTGCCCAGCAGCGCAAGATCTCCGCCGGAAACATGCGATGCCGTCAGCGCCCAAAAGCTGCCGCCGTAATTCCCCAAATAGACCCCGGTGGCGCCGTTGACACTGCCGATATTGCCCCAACCCGGATCGCCATTCGCTCCGCCCGTAGGGGCCACCGTGTTGGCCATGGCCCCGCCGCCGTAAATCACAATCGCCTTCAACGGCGAGCCGACCGAAAAAAGCGCGAGACAGAATAAAAACAGCTGGCGCATCGCATGCAATGGACTCTGGCGATTCGCCCCTTACGCCGCATCCTGCTTCGGTTCCACCTTGGGGGCTCTCCGCAAGGTCGGCTTCTTCTTTCCGGCCACGACGGCCGCGTCGACCACCACGTCGGTCACATCTTCGTGTCCGGGTAATTCATACATCGCTTCCAGCATGATGTTTTCCATGATGGCCCGGAGCGCGCGCGCTCCGGTCTTTAGCTCGACCGCCTTCTGCGCGATCGCCCGCACCGCGTCCGACGTGAAGCGCAGTCGCACGCCATCCATCGCAAAGAGTTTCGCGTACTGCTTCACGATCGCGTTCTTGGTCTTCAGCAGAATCTTCACGAGATCCTCGACCCCCAACTGGTCGAGCACCGAGACCACCGGCAGCCGTCCGATGAACTCCGGGATCATCCCGAAACGGATGAGATCCTCCGGCGCGAGCTCCTTCATCATCTGTTCCGGCTTCAAGGCCGCTTCCTCCTGAGCCGCGATGGACGAAAAGCCCAGACTCTTGGTCCCCATGCGGCGCTGCACGATCGCATCCAAACCCACAAACGCACCCCCGCAGATAAAGAGGATGTTCGACGTGTTGATCTGGATATATTCTTGGTTCGGGTGCTTTCGCCCGCCCTGCGGTGGGACATTGCAGGTCGTGCCTTCGAGAATCTTGAGCAGCGCCTGCTGCACGCCTTCGCCCGAGACATCGCGCGTGATGGAGACGTTCTCCGTCTTGCGGCCAATCTTGTCGATTTCGTCGATGTAGATGATGCCACACTCCGCCTTCTTGACGTCGTAATTCGCCGCTTGCAGCAAACGCAGCACGACGTTTTCGACGTCCTCCCCCACGTAACCCGCCTCGGTCAACGTCGTGGCATCGGAAATCGCAAAAGGCACGTCGAGGATCTTCGCCAGGGTGCGCGCGAGCAGGGTCTTGCCGGAGCCGGTCGGCCCCAGCAGGAGAATATTGCTCTTCTCGACCTCGACATCAGTGAATTCCGGCGAAGCCGCGGCCGAATCCTTCGCCTGGCCCGAGTCAAACATCAGCCGCTTGTAATGGTTGTAGACCGCCACCGATAGGACCTTCTTCGCGTGGTCCTGGCCGATCACATAATCGTCCAGCGTCTTTCGGATATCGGACGGCTTGATGAGCCGAAACGCCGGCTTGGCGTCTACGGCCGGTGCCTTTACTTCGCGGTCGATGATCGTCTTGCAGACGTTGACGCAGGAGTCGCAAATATAAACCCCCGGGCCCGCGATGATTTTCTTCACTTCCGCCTGCGACTTACCGCAGAACGAGCAGAGAGTCATGCGCGCTGATTTGGCCATGGCACCAAGAGTGTGATTCGCCGCCGGCGAGTCGAGGCGGGAGTTTGGCTTTCCCCTCCGACTGTTCGAGACTCAGGCCGCCGTTTCGACCGCAACGGCCTTGGTTTCACGCGTGGAAACCACGACATGGTCGACAATGCCGTAATCCTTCGCCTCTTGGGCGCTCAGGTAGTAGTCGCGGTCTGAATCCTTCTCGATCTGCTCCGGCGCCTTGCCCGTATGCCGGGCCAGGGCCTCGTTCAAGGTCTTCCGCCAACGAATGATCTCCCGCGCCGCGATGGCGATGTCGGCCGCCTGCCCACCGGCGCCGCCACTGGGCTGGTGAATCATAACCCGACTGTTCGGCAGGGCGAACCGCTTGCCCTTGGTGCCGGCGGCCAGGAGCACCGTGCTCATGCTGGCGGCCATGCCCACGCAGTAGGTGACAATGTCACACTGCAGAAAATTCATCGTGTCGTAGATGGCCATCCCTCCGGTGACCACGCCCCCAGGTGAGTTAATGTACAGGTGGATGTCCTTTTTCGAGTCCTCCATCTGCAGGAACAGCAACTGGGCGATGACGAGATTGGCCACCATGTCGTCGATCGGCGTGCCGATGAAGATGATCCGATCCTTCAGCAGACGCGAATAGATGTCCATCGATCGCTCGCCGCGACCGGTGTTTTCGAGGACAATGGGAACGTAGTAGCTCACGTGGAGGTGTTAGGTGGTGGGACCCGCGGGGGCCTTGGGCTGGACAGTTGTCAGCTTAGCCTTGGACACCAGAAAATCAACCGCCTTGTCGAAAATGATCGATTCCTGCACGGCGCGAAGCTGGGCGCGGTCGCTGCCGAGCGCCTTGGCCAGCTTGTCCGGCTTCTGGCCCGAACGCATGGCCTCGCGATAGAGGTGATTGTTGATATCATCGTTGGTCACCTGAATCTTTTCGTTCTCGGCAATTTTCGCGAGAATGAGCTGAAGCTTCACGCGGCTCGCCGCGGCTTTGCGCGCTCCGGCAAAGAGTTCGACCTTGTCCTTTTCAAACTGCTCCTGCGGGACACCGCGGCGCATTTGATCTTCGATAAACTGGCGCAACACGCCCTGGGTCTCCGCCTCGACCAACGAGTCCGGCACCGGAATGTCGACCTGCGCCGCGAGTTGTTCGGTCACCTGCCGCCGCTGCGCCACGCGATTCTGGTGCTCCTTCTGGAGTTTCAAATTATTCCGGACCTGGGTCTGCAGGCCGGCCAAATCGTCCGCCTGCTGGGACTTGAAGAACTCCGCATCGAGCGGGGGCAACACCCGCTCACGGACTTCCTGGACTTCCAACGCATAAATCGCGGTCTTGCCGGCAAGCGCGGGCACGGGGGCAAATTCGGCGGGAAAGGTAATGGTGAGGTCCTTCTTGTCGCCGGTCTTGAGGCCGGCGAGGTTCTGGCCAAGGCCCGGGATGATGCCTTCCTGCGCCCCCTCCACCTCTTCCCAGGTCTGCGGCGCCTTGCCGTAAAGTTGCTTGTCGGGCGCCAGGTCGGTGATCGGGGCCCCATCGATCTTCCCCTCGTAGCCGAGCTTCACGTAGTCGCCTTTTTGGGCGGCCCGCTCGGCCGGCTTGAAATCAGCGCGCTCCGACCGCAGGCCGTGAATGACAACGTCCACCTCGGCGTCGGTGGCTTCGGTCGGCGCCACCTCGGTGGTCAGGCCGCTGAAATCGGGCACCGTAAATTCGGGCCGAACATCCACGGTGATGGTCACCGAGGCGCTGGCGCCGGCTTCAATCTTGCCCTCCTCGACGTTCACCACGTTGAGCACGTCCAGCTTCTGCTCTTCCAGCGCCCCCCGATAGGCCCGCGCCACAATCTTCTCCTTGAATTCGTCGGCCACTTCCTTGCTAAATTTCTTCGCCACCATGGCGGCCGGCGCCTTGCCCGGACGAAACCCGGGGATGCGCGCATACTTGGAAATTTCGCCAATCACCGCCTGGTGCTCGACGGCAACTTCACTCGGATCGAGCGTAACGGTTAGGCTCTTGCGAGTGGCTGAGACGCTGGTCAATTGGACGTTCACGGCGGATTAATTCGGACGAGTTGGAGAGGAAAAGAATTGGCCACGCTAGGCCGCGAGATGGGGTGGTCAATGCCGGATTCTGCGCGCTTGCACGGGGTCGTCCGGGGCCATTTCGTGGCACTACATTGCCGGCCCTTCGCTACCTTCTCGCGCACGAAGCGACCCCTTTGACACCCGCAGGGGGCGGGCGCCGCCCGATATCTGCTGGACCCACCCGGCATCCACCCGCAGGCCACGCGTTCTCGTCTCGCGACGGCGTTTCGGTTGAGAAGTTCCCGACCTCGCGGCGCTAACTTGACGATGGCGGCAAGCAATACCCCGATGCCCCACGGCAACGCCACTTATCGGGCGCGCGTCTTTTTCCTGTCAGGGCTGGGACTCCTCGTTTTACCGCTGATACCTGAGGTGGTGCTTCAACTCACGGCGCGTTCCGATCTAAAGCTGGCCGCACCGATTCTCTATTACGAGGCGATTGTCTCGTTTCTCGTTCTTTCGCCGGCGCTGCTCCTGCCGGGAATATGGGGCCGCGGCTGGATGATCGTGACGGCCTTGCCGCTCGCGCTCACGTCCATCATCGTCGGCTTTCACGCCCTCAGTTTGGGGGCACGCTGGAGTCTGACCGCCCACACCGCGCTGCTGCAGACCAACAAGGCCGAAGCCTGGGGCTACTTGCTCTCCTTCACTTCCCTTGCCCGCTTAGTGGGCGTGACCTTTTTCGTCACGGTTTTCTTTGCCTGCGCCTACTTGAATTTCCGCTCCATTCCGCCGTCGGCCAAGACGAAAATTCTTGTTCTTCTCGCCGGTCTGGCGTTCTCCGGCTATGGCATCTCGAACGCGCTCCGGTACGGGAGCGAGTTGGTTCGCGATGTCGCGGTCGATGATGGGGCCAAGGTGCGCATGGTCGACGTGAAGGTGAACATGCTGCACCCGCTAAGCTTGATGGCGGCGGTACATTACAACTACCGCTCGACCCATCTCTACTACCTGCACCAGTTTCAGCAAACGAAGGCGCAAGAAGCGGTGCTCGCCGGCGCCCAGCCGATCTCCGGCGCCTCCAGTCCACGGGTCATCGTGGTCGTCATCGGCGAATCCGCGGGCCGCCGCCATTGGTCACTTTACGGCTACGACCGACCGACCACCCCTGAACTGAAAAAGCTGGGGACCGAGATCATCGCGTTCTCCGATGTCATCGCCATCAACGTCGGCACACGCAGCTCGATTCGGTCGATGCTGGCGACCGAACATGAGGCGATTCCTGTATTCCGACTATTTTCTGGCGCCGGATACACGACCCACTGGATCTCAGCTCAGCGCAACCAGAGTTTCGACGATTTGGAAACGAGCGCGATGGTCCGTTCCTGCGACCACGTGACATTCTTGAACGGGACGTACGACGAAAATCTCCTGCCGCTGCTAAAAAACGTGGTGGCGCAACCGGGTCGCCAGATGATCTTCCTGCACCTCATGGGCAGCCACGTTCGCTATTCCGACCGCTACCCGGCCAGCTACGCCACCTTCCACGGCAACACCGCCGACGAACAGCGCCGAGCCACGTACGACAATACGATTCTCTACACCGATCATGTCCTCGCTGCATCAATCGCTCTTCTGCGCCAGGCCGATTCCTCGGCGTGCCTGCTCTACGTCAGCGACCATGGCGAAGACGTTTATGATTCCCGTCCGGACAAATACCTTTTCCGGGACGATTCCATCGCCACGGATCCGATGTACGAGGTTCCGTTTATCGCCTGGCTTTCGCCCGCTTACACCCAGGAGAACCCTGAATTTTCCGGTTCGATCGCCGTGGCCAGAAATCGGAAATATCAAGATCGCGGCTTGTATCATACGCTAATCTCCCTCGCTCGCCTGCGCCATCCCCTCTACGTCCCGCAGGCCGATCTATTTTCCCCCGCCTTCGTGGAACGCGAACGCCGGGTCGGCAGCGCCGGACGGGTCTACGAGAAATCAATCTCCGCTCAGCCGAGGCAATAAACTTGCAGCGCTTGCTCCGCCGTCTGCGCCGTCCACCTATGGAAAACCTCCCGGCCCAGAACGCTTATCGGTCCGTTTCCAACTCCCTGGAGGCCGTCGGACCAGGCCCGGCCGACGGCAAATGGCCATCGCGGGCTGACTCGGTCCTTTCTGCTGTCACTCATGGCGTCTTCATCGTTTCTGGAATGGCCGCCCTGCTTTATCAGATGATTTGGCAACGCTCGCTGCTGGTGCTCTACGGCAGCAACACGGAATCCGTCGCCATGGTCGTCGCCGCCTTCCTGGTTGGACTAGGCTGCGGTGGCCTGGTCGGAGGGATCCTTTCGCGGCAAAAAACCATCCCACTCGTTGCGGCGTTCGCGATCCTGGAAGTGCTGATTGGTTCGTACGGCCTGGTCTCGCTCCGGCTCTTTCACTGGGTCGGTGATCTCACCCTGAACGCGGGCATCCTGGAAACCGGATTGCTGGCCTTTAGTCTCGTGCTGTTTCCCACTGTGATGATGGGAGCCACCTTGCCGCTCCTGGTGACTTATCGGGTGAAAGCGATCGGGCACGTCGGCCGCTCGGTCAGCTGGCTGTATTTCGTCAACACCTTGGGGGCCGCGCTGGGGGCGTTCCTGGCCCCGACCGTGTTTCTTCGCCACCTCGGACTTGCCGGCTCCGTCGAGGCCGCGGCCCTCCTCAACCTGTTCTCCGCGTCCGCCATGTTTGGCTGCTGGCGGTGGCGCGCCCACTCAAAGTCGTGAGAATTCCGTTTCATTTCGCTTTGCTGCTGGCCGGCCTCGTGGGTTTTATTGCCTTGGTTTACGAAATCGTCTGGGCGCGGGTCTATAGTTTTGCCACCGCGTCCCGCGCCGTCGCGTTCGGCTTCATGCTGGGCAGTTATCTGCTCGGACTTGCGATCGGTTCGCTGGTAAGTCGGCACTGGCAGAAGCGGGGAACGCAACAATCCGTCGCCCTGCAGAGTGTGGCGCGACTGATGGTGACGGCTAATGTCGTCGCATTTTTGGTGGTCCCATTGGTGTCGTGGACGGTCGTTGTGACCCATTGGGTTTTCACGCTGCCGTTGGTCACCGTGGGGGCCACGCTTTTGGGCACGCTCCTGCCTTTATTGTGCCACGCGGCCATTCCCCCGGATGAAAACGTCGGCGTTCGCATGTCGTACGTTTACATCGCGAATATCGCCGGCTCGGGGCTCGGCAGTTTGCTCACCGGATTCTACTTATTCGAATACTGTAATCTGCAGCAAATCGCCCAAGGCAGCCTGCTCCTAGCCCTCGTCCTCTGCCTTGTCGTCAGCCATTTCTTTGAGCGCACCCCGGCCGATTACGCCACCTGGGCGCTGACGGGCGGCTTGATTCTCTCCGCCCCCATTTTGTACCAGGAACTTTTCGAACGGCTCCAATACCGGGCGGACTACTGGATTAATCGACCCTTTGTGACCGTTTTGGAAAATCGGCACGGGGTCATAACCGTCGATGACGAGAAGAAAGTGCATGGCGGCGGAATCTACGATGGCATGATGGATACCCGGCCGACGCACGGCGGCGGCCTCATCCGCCCCTATTTTATTTCCGCCCTCCACGCCGCGCCGCGGGAAATTCTGGTGATTGGCATGTCCGGCGGTGCCTGGACTCAAATCCTCGCCCATCACCCGCAGGCCGACCAGGTCACGGTCGTGGAAATAAATTCCGGATACCTGCGCCTCTTGGCCTCCTACCCGGAAGTCTCAAGTCTTCTCACCAATCCCAAAGTCGAGATCGTCATCGACGATGGGCGCCGCTGGCTGCGGCGAAACCCCGGGCGACACTTCGACGTGATTGTCATGAACACGTCCTACCACTGGCGAGAATTCGCTTCGAACCTGCTGGGCAAGGAATTTCTCCAATTGGGCCGGAGGCATTTGAAGCCAGGTGGGCTCATGATGTGGAACACCACCGGCTCAAGCCGGGCCGCCGCAACCGGCCTGGCCGTCTTTCCTCACACCATGATGGTCTCGAACAATTGCGTGGGCAGTGATGCGCCATTGCTCATCGATCAGGCCCGCTGGCGAAGCATCCTCTCGACCTACCGGATCGACGACCGCCCGGTATTCGACCTTTCGTCCGAGACCGGACGCAAGGAATTGGAACAGATGCTGTGGGTCGCCAATCCCGATAACCCGTCGGGCAGCCTGATGTTCCGACCCGCCCTGGAGACAAACTACGGCACCGCGAAATTGATCACCGATGACAACCTCGGCGAGGAATACGGATTTGTTCTCCGGGATAATCTCTTTCTGAAAAAAATCTTCCGCCGATAGCGCTTAGGCCGCAGCGGTTGGGCGGCAACAATTCGTCTGCTGGGTGGACTTCAGGGCTCCGTCACTCGAAGCGGGCCCTTTCAGGTTCGCCACCCGGTCCCTTGCGAAGAGAATTGGAGTCAGCGACAGCCCAGGCCCCACCGGATTCTGCGCGCTTGCGCGAGGCAGCCGGACGCCGTTTCGTGGCGCCATAATGTCGCGCCTTCGCGAAATTCTCATGGGCCACTCACCGGTCCTACTGGTCGACGCCGCCGCCGTCCGCGTGACGGTCGGATGGCTGAGTCGCGACCAATCGCCCCTCTGGGTTTCCTCCACCGGGGAGGCCGGGACGGAAATTTTTCAATGCCTGCAGCAATTGGGAAAAGACGTGAACGCGGCCGCCGCTTTTCTCTTTTGCGAAGGACCCGGTTCTGTCCTCGGGATTCGCACCGCCGCCATGGCCCTGCGCACCTGGGGCGTATTGCGACCACGCCCGGTCTTTGCCTACGGCAGTCTCGCCCTCCTCGCCCACGCCACAGGGCGTGTCGATCTTGGCATAATCGCGGATGCGCGCCGGGATTCGTGGCACCATTTCCAACTGGGGGCTGGATTGCGGCGGGTCGCAACGGTCGACCTCGCGGGTGAACTCGCAACCCCGGTCGAATTCCGAAACTGGACACCCCTGCCGGCCGGTGTCCTGCGACTGCCCTACGATCTGCCTGAACTCTGGCGGCGCGCACAGGACTCGGATATTATCCGGGAAACGACGGCGCCCGACGCGTTCCTCCATGAGGACCCGAGCTACGTCACGTGGACGCCCCAGGTTCATCGGGCCCCGGCGCGTCGTTAAGCCGGAATTTTCCGCCCGAAAATCAGCTCTTCCCGCGGCGAACGCCATTCGTAGTTTCCCCCGGTTCACCGAAGGAAATTGGCTTGGTGCACTTCGGTTAATCCGGCATCCCTCCTCGGTCCGGCACCATGGCCCAAATTCTGATTATCGACGATGACGACAAACTTCGCGAAATTCTGGCCAAAGCGCTGGTTTACGCCGGGCACACCGTCGTGCAGGCAGCCGACGGCAAGCAAGGGGTGGAGCTTTTTCGGGCGACCGAGGTTGACCTGGTAATC
>CANJNJ010000040.1 GCA_947474995.1 Opitutaceae bacterium
GGCCGCGCCGCGAAAAGCGGCGCCAGGTCGCCGCACTTCAAAATTTTAGATGCGCTCCAGGATGAGTTTCAGCAGCACGTCGTATTCGTTCACGGCGGGAAATTGGGGAAACTGCCGGACGACATTTTCCGGCGCGTGAAACAGGATTCCGTGATCCGCCTGGCCCAGCATCGTCGTGTCGTTGAACGAGTCACCCGCGGCCACGACATTATAATTCAGCGACTGCAGGGTCGCGACGGCGGATTTTTTCTGGTCCGGCAGGCGCAGCTGGTAGCCCGCAATGCGGTCCTTTTCGACGAGCAGCCGGTGGCAGAAAAGGGTCGGCCAGCCCATTTGCCGGAGAAACGGTTGGGCGAACTGCTCGAAGGTGTCGGACAGAATAATGACCTGAACCCGCTGCCGGAGCTGGTTGAGAAAGTCGAGGGCTCCCGGGAGCAGCGCCAGGGTGCCGATGGTTTCCTGGATTTTCGGGAGCGTGATGCCGTGGCGATCCATGAGGTCGATCCGGTAATGCATCAACTTGTCGTAATCGGGCTCGTCCCGCGTGGTGCGGCGCAGGGCTTCGATGCCCGTGCGCTCGGCGACCGCGATCCAGATCTCGGGCGTGAGGACGCCTTCCAAGTCGAGGGTGACAATGCTGTGCTTCACAAGCGATCAGTGAACCAGAGATTTTTGGGCGACTGCAAGCGCGGGGGGAGAAACCGGCGCTTCTTCCCTTCTTACTCGAGCTGCCGGCGGAACGTCGCGAGTTGCTCTTTCAACTCGGCCACCTCGCGGCGGAGGGCGGCGACTTCGGTTTCGAGTCGGTCGACGCGCTCAGCTTCCGGCGACGCGACGGCTGACGCGGAATGTGCCTGGACCGTGGGTTCAATCGCGGCGGACGCGATCGGGCCGCCCAGCAGATGAGCATAGCGGGCTTCTTTGGTTCCGGGTTGGCGGGGGAGTTTGGCGACGAGGGCTTGCGGCTGATGGCTGGCGAGTGCGGCGAGGACCTCGCCAACTTCGGCGAGCGTCTCGAACGCAAACATTCGCTCCGCCCGGGTGCGCAACTCGCCGATCGTTTGGGGACCGCGGAGCAACAGGACGCAGAGGAGTGCCACTTCGGCGGGCGTGAGCAGCAGCGCATCCGTCAGGGCATGCTTGTATTTCGCGACGCGGCTTTCCGCGCCCTGGAACTGCCCGGCCAGACGTTTTTCGCGCAGGTCTTCGATGGCGCGGGTGACGGTGGATTCGTCAAACGCCACGACGGGTTCGCGATTTGTGAGCTGGTTGCACGCGTTCACGAGCGCGTTGAGCGTCAACGGATAGTAGTCAGGCGTCGTGAGTTGCTTCTCGACGAGCGCCCCGAGCACGCGGACCTCGGCCGGATTCAGCGCTGGAATCGGATTGTCCATCGGGAGAACGGGTCGAGGTTTAATTTCACGCGGAGGCGCGGAGAAAACTGGCTCGATTGATTGCTATTGGCTCACTCCGCGTGAAACCGGTTTCGGAGAATTACTTCTTTGCCCAAGTATCCTTGAGCGTGATCGTACGATTGAAAACCAACCGCCCCGGCGCGCTGTCCTTGGCGTCGAGAGAGAAATAGCCGAGCCGCTCAAACTGGAATCGGTCTTCGAGCTTGGCCGGAGCCAGGTACGGTTCCAGTCGGGCGGTGACGACCTCGAGTGAGTGCGGGTTTACCACTTTGAGAAAATCCTCCTCGGCCCCCGGTTCCGCGACATTGAACAGGCGGTCGTAGAGGCGCACCTCGGCGGCAATGGACTGGGTGGCGCTGACCCAGTGGACGGTGCCCTTCACCTTGCGATCGACATTGGGTCCGCCGGCGCGGGTCGTGAGGTCGGCGGTGCACCGCAATTCGGTGACCCGACCGCTGGCGTCCTTTACCACCTCGTCGCAGCGGATGATGCAGGCGTACTTTAGCCGCACCTCGCCGCCGGGCTTGAGCCGGAAATATTTTGGCGGCGGGACCTCGGCGAAGTCATCGGATTCGATCAGGACCTCGCGGGTGAGTGCGACCTTTCGCGTCGTGGAATTTTCGTCCTGCGGATTGTTGGTCGCATCGCACTCGATCGTTTCGTCCGCGGCGATGTTGGTCAGAATCAGCTTGATGGGCTTCAGCACGGCGAGCCGGCGCTGGGCGACGGGATTGAGATCGTTGCGGACCGCGTTCTCGAAGACGGCAACCTCGGTGACCGAATCGAATTTGGTGACACCGACGCTTGTCACAAACGTGCGAAGCGCGCTGGCGGAAATTCCGCGCCGGCGGAGTCCGGAAAGCGTGGGCATGCGCGGATCGTCCCAGCCGCTGACGACCTTTTCGGTGACCAGCTGGAGCAGTTTGCGCTTCGAAACGATCGTGTAGCCGATGTGGAGCTTGGCGAATTCGTACTGGTGCGGGAGGGCCCGGGGCAAATCGAGGCTTTCGAGAACCCAGTCGTAGAGCGCGCGGTGGTCGACGAACTCGAGGGTGCAGATGGAATGGGTGATGCCTTCGAGGTAATCGCTCAGGCAGTGGGCGTAGTCGTAGAGCGGGTAAATGCACCACTTGTCACCAGCGTGGTGATGCGGCACGTGCCGGATGCGGTAGAGCAGGGGATCGCGCAGCCAGAGGTTGGGCGCAGTCATGTTGATCTTGGCGCGGAGGGAACGGGCGGCGTTCGGGAATTCGCCGGCTTTCATCCGCTGGAAAAGATCGAGGTTCTCCGCGACGGTGCGGTTGCGAAACGGGCTGTCGCGACCGGGCTGATCCGGGGCGCCGCGGTACTTGTCCGTGTCTGCGGGGCTCAGATCACAAACGTAGGCCTTGCCCTTCCGGATCAACGTCAGCGCGTATTCGTAGAGCTGGTCGAAGTAGTCGGACGCGAAGAAGGGCTCGGCGGAGGCGGTTGGGAGTTGATCGCTGGGAGTTGAGGGAGGGACGGCGGCGCGGTGAAAATCGGGGCGACCGTTGCTGGTGACGGCGACGGGATGAGCGCCCTTGGGCTTGAAGCCGAGACAATGGTCGGCCCAGCCGGCGATGAGCCAGCGGACGTCGGTCGCGATGGAGTCGACGTACTCGACCTCCTCCTTGGCCGGGTTGGTGTCGTCGAAGCGGAGGTTGCACTGACCGTTGTTTTCGCGGGCGATGCCGAAGTTCAGACAGATCGACTTGGCGTGACCGATGTGCAGGTAGCCGTTGGGTTCGGGGGGGAAGCGCGTGATGATCTTCGCGTAACGCTGCGTCGCGACATCCTGCGCGACGAGGTCGCGAATGAAATCGGTGGGCGCGGGCGGTGCGGCGGCGCTGCTCTCGGAATGCTCGGCGGACATAAGCGGTGAAATTGCGAAGCGCGCGGGCGCGAGGCAACGCCGCAATTTCAGCGTTGGCCGTTGAGCGTTAAACATGAGGCGTTGCGCCGAAGGCGCGTCTTCGCGTCTTCCTGCGCGAAAATCCCCGCCGATACGCGGGCTTGACGCGGTGGTCCGGCACTTCTCTGATGCACAGCTCTGCCTTGCGGGCGTAGCACAATGGATAGTGTAGCGGTCTCCGAAGCCGTCGATCCGGGTTCGACTCCCGGCGCTCGCACCAGTCTTTCAGAGGTAAAACAGAAATAAGGCGGTTACTGTTGTCACAAAATCGTGGCAACAGTAAGTTGATGCCGGCCGGTATGGCATGGAGGCAACCATGAAGGCCGGGTTCAAAATCAAATCCGTTACGGTGCAGAATGGCGGGTTTGAGTATCGGACGCACCGTCTCGCCGGCTGACTGAACGGCCAGCGCATTCGCGAGCAGTTCAAGAGCCGCGCCGAAGCTGAGGGCCGAAAGAACGAGCTCGAAGTCAAAGCTGCGAATATCTTCTGGCGCGAGTTTTCATTTAGCTGGCCGCCCACGCGGCTCGGCGGAGTCGTCGCGCCGGTCGGTTAAAACTGAACCGTTGCGCTATCACGTGGTCGGCTATACGCTGCTGGCCATGCCCGATCCAATCATTGCTCAAAAGTCCCCCTATGTCCTCGATATGAAGCCCGGTACCTATTATTGGTGCACGTGCGGCGGCTCGAAGAATCAGCCGTTTTGCGACGGCGCGCACAAGGGCACCGCCTTCTCGCCGAAGAAAGTGGATGTAACGGTCGAGGGCAAAGTGGCCTGGTGCGGTTGCAAGCACAGCAAGAACGGCGCGTTTTGTGATGGCGGTCACAAGGCCGTGTAAGCCGGGTCAGGCAGTTGAGCGCTGAGAGTTGAGAGCAAAACCAAACCACCCGACGCCGAGTGGAGACGGGCTTCACTTGCCTCCCGGTCCGAAATACCGGGTCTGGCAAGGTTCCGGCAAGGATCGTTGTGAAAGATACCATCAGCCGGCTCGCGATGAGGCGGTTGCGGTTATGCCCGGATTTTGAATCCGGAAGCCAGGAAGCCACCAAGCGATCGGCTACTCACCTGCTCGATGCGCGGAGGTCGTAAACCATGCGACACGGCTCCGGCGAAGGGTGCGTACCTGACCTCGGTCATCCGTTCAATCCGTCGTCTAGGTGCATTCACGCTCCGAAAGCGAAATCACTGAAAGGTGGAACCCGATGTCCGCATCGGGTTTTGGAACGCACACTCTTGCGGCAGCCCGTTGAGGATAACGGGCTCCACCTTGAACTGCCCACTTCCCGGCTCAGGTGGGACAATCGGGTGGCGGATCGGCACGCCGGTCACGGCGTGTCGCGCTGAACCCTTACCATCGCTTGAAAAAGTCCGTCGGCGATTTCGTCGTCGTGTCGCGGCAGGATGCTCAGGTTGCCATGCGGTTCCCAGCCGCGCTGCAGGAGTTCGTTGATGGCCTTTTCGAACCGCTCGTTGTTCACTTCCTCCACGATTTTGTATTCAAGGTATTTCATGATTGGGTTCGCGGTGCGGTGCGGTGGCCGGAAGCCGGTTAATTCGAGGTGACGGCCCACTATCCGCGCGCGCGGGCGGAACTGCAACGTAGGGGAGGGACGAAGCCATAATTCGCGGCAGGAAAGTCAATAAACGCGCAGCGATTCCCGGGCGGACCTGCGATCCTCAGTCCGCTTCTTTAACCCCGTGTTTTTATGAATATCGCCCTTCTGGGTCCTTCTGGCGTCGGTAAAGGCACCCATGCGGCCAGCCTCGCGGCACGCTTCCGGATGGTACACGTGGCGACGGGCGACTTGTTCCGCCGCAACCTGCAAAACCGGACCGCCCTCGGCCTGCAGGCGCAGGACTACCTCAACCGGGCGGAGCTGGTGCCGGACGAGGTGGTGGACGCGATGATGGCGGAGTGGGCCACCCGCCTGCCGGCGGACCGTGGCGCGCTGTTCGATGGATTTCCCCGAACCTCCGATCAGGTGCATTTCCTCGATGAGCTGCTGCAGCGGCTCGGGCGCCGGCTGGACGCGGTGGTGTATTTGCGCGTGCCGGACGACGAAATCATGCAACGACTTTCGGGGCGGCTGGTCTGTCGGGCCTGTCAGGCGCCGTATCATACGCAGTTCAATCCGCCGGCGCAACCGGGGCGCTGCGATGAATGCGGCGGCACCTTGTACGCGCGCCCGGACGACACGACCGCCTTGGGCCAGGCGCGCTTGCGGATTTTTCACCGCGTGACCGAACCGGTGTTGGTTCATTATGCAACCGACCGCAAACTCGTGGTCGTTCCGGGCCACGGCACCGTCGCGGCGGTCGAGGCGGCGTTGGCCGAGGCTTTCACTGCGGTGGAAAATGGTACGGTACGCTTTGCCGCTTCCGACGAGGTGGCCGGTTTCACGCCGCCCCGCCTAGCCCTGCCCGCCGGGAGCGCGTCACTCGACCTGGTGCTACTGGGTGGCCCAGGCTCCGGCAAAGGGACGCAGGCGGAGCGATTGCGTGCGGCGCTGAAAGTTCCGCATGTGGCCACGGGCGATCTCTTCCGCGATAATCTCCGCCAAGTCACCGCGCTCGGCCAGCTCGCCAAGACCTATATGGACCGGGGTGAACTGGTGCCGGATGACGTGACGGACGCGATGGTCGAGGAACGCATCGCCCGGGTGGACGCCCGCGATGGTTTTATCCTCGACGGCTTCCCGCGCACGCTGGGCCAGGCCGAAGCCCTGGTCGAAATCATGATGCGACTGCACCGCCGTTTGGCCGGAGTCATTTATATCAAGGTTTCCGACGCGGCCATTATCGAGCGACTCGCCGGCCGCTTGATTTGCCGTCGTTGTCAGGCGCCCTTCCACCGACGTTACAACGCGCCCCGCGAGGAGGGGAAATGCGACCACTGCGGCGGCGAACTTTATACGCGGACCGACGATGCGCCCGAGACCGTGGGCGCGCGCCTCGTGACCTTTCACCGGCAAACCGAGCCGCTCATCGCCTACTATCGGAGTGCGGGATTGCTTCACGAGATTGCCGGGGAAGGCGACGTCGGGGAAATCTCGGCTCGGTGCCTGGCCACCGTGCAGCGAGTCATCAAGCGGCCCGAAACTTTCTCTCTGCTCGAAACCGCCACCCCTTAAAACCCACGCCCGCCATGTTTGAAGCTGCTGAATTGGGTCAGACACTTTCGCCGCAACGCTATGAGGCCGGGTTGGCCAAGCTCCGCAGCCGGTTGCTGGCTGCCCACCTTGCGCTGCGTTCCCGGAAATTTCCGGTGATCATCATCGTATCGGGCGCCGACGGAGCGGGCAAAGGCGAGCTGGTGCACCGGTTGAACGAGTGGCTCGATCCCCGCGGGGTCGAGACCCACGCCTTCTGGGAACAAAGCGACGAAGAGAGGGAACGGCCGCCCAACTGGCGGTTCTGGCGCGCCATGCCGGGTCGCGGGCGAATCGGTATCTTTTTCGGCTCGTGGTACACCGCGCCCATTATCCGCCGGGTTTTTGGCGAAATCCGCGACGGGGAATTCGACGGGGCGCTGCACCGGATCACTGTCTTTGAGCAGATGCTCGCGGACGACGGTGCCGTGATTCTAAAATTCTGGCTGCACCTGTCCCGCAAGGAGCAGAAGAAGCGGCTGAAGAAACTGGAAGCCGCCGGCCGGCTGGGGCCCGATGATTGGAAGCACTTCAAGCGTTACGAGAAGTTCACGAGAATTTCCGAGCACGCCCTGCGGCACACCGATACCGACGCCGCGCCGTGGAAGGTCATCGAGGCCGCGGACCGGCGGTATCGCGAATTCACCGCGGGCACGCTCCTGCTCAACGCGATCGAGCAGCGGCTCAAGGCGGTGGCGGCCAAGGCGGTCGCCGCGAAACCACCCGTCGCCAAGGCTGCGGCCGCGCCGGCCAAAGTGGCCCCGCGCCAACGCCGCGCCGGTTCATCCATTCTGGCGCACGTTAACCTCAAGCAGCGGCTCACCGACGCCGAGTACGCCAAGAAGCTCGAGGCGGCCCAAAGCAAACTCAGCAAACTCGCCTGGGTGGCGCGCGAGAAACAAGTCTCCATGGTGATGGTGTTCGAGGGTTGGGACGCCGCGGGCAAGGGCAGTGCGATTCGCCGCGTGACGCAGGCGATGGACCCGCGGCTTTACCGGGTGGTCGGAATTGCCGCGCCCACCGATGAGGAACGGGCGCAACATTACCTGTGGCGTTTCTGGCGGCATTTGCCGCGGGCGGGACTCACCACCATTTTCGATCGGTCCTGGTATGGCCGGGTGCTGGTCGAGCGGGTCGAGGGCTTTGCGCCCGAGGCGGACTGGCAGCGGGCGTATCACGAAATCAATGATTTCGAGGAACAGCTCGGCGCGCATGGCATCGTGATTAACAAATTCTGGGTGCACATCAGCGAGGACGAGCAACTCCGGCGCTTCAAGGAACGCCAGGGCGTCGCCTACAAGCAGTACAAGATTACCGAGGAGGATTGGCGGAATCGCGCGAAGTGGCGGCCTTATCAGGCCGCGGTCGATGACCTGGTGGCCCGCTGCAGCACGGATGTGGCGCCGTGGACTCTGGTCGCGGGCAACGACAAGAAATTCGCCCGGGTGCAGATTGTGGAGACCGTCGTGAAGCGACTGGAAGCGGCGCTGTAGTCGCCGCGCCCTGGCTTCCAGCGCGGCCTCATCCTGGTTCCTCCTGTCATGACCGCCGAAACGCTCAGCCCGACCCAACCGCGCCGAACCGATCGCGCGGGCGATGTCTGGGGCGGATTGGCGGCCATGCTGGTCGCGTTGCCGTCGGCGATTGCCTACGGGGTGGCGATGTACGCGATGCTCGGCGCGGACTATGTGGGGCAAGGGGTGCGCGCCGGAATCCTCGGTGCGATCGCGATCGGCATCGTCACTCCACTCCTCGGCGGCGCGCCGCGATTGATCTCCGCGCCGTGTGCGCCGGCGGCGGCGGTGATGGCGGCGCTGGCGGGTGAATTGCTGGCGGGGACCCGCGGTGCGGCGGGGGTGGCTGGCCCCGAGCGGGTGGTGGCCCTGCTTGCGCTGGTGGCCCTGCTATCGGGCGCCTTGCAGTTCCTCTACGGGGCGGCCGGCGGGGGCCGGTTGATCAAGTATATCCCGTTTCCGGTGGTGTCGGGCTACCTGAGCGGTGTCGGGGTGTTGATTTTCCTCAGCCAGGTCCCGAATTTTCTCGGTCTGGCCAAGGGCACGGGGTTGTGGAAGGCATTGAATTCAGCGCCACTCTGGCAGGTCCCTTCGCTCGTGGTCGGAAGCGTGACGATCGCGGGGGTTGTCTTCGCGCCGAAGCTGACCAAGGCGGTGCCGGCCACGATCCTCGGTTTGCTGGCGGGCGTGCTGGCGTACTTTGGCCTCGCGTACTTTCGCCCGGAATTGCGCGAGCTCGCGCAAAATCACTTTGTCATCGGGACCCTGGGCGGCGGCTCGGGTAGTTTGCTGCCGTCCGTCGGTGAACGTCTGGCGGTTTTCATCGGCGTCGGCTGGGCCGACGTCCGGGCGTTGCTGATGCCCGCGCTCACCTTGTCCGTCCTGTTGTCCATCGACACGCTGAAGACTTGCGTGGTGGTCGACGCCCTGACGCGCACCCGGCACAATTCGAACCGGGAATTGATTGGCCAGGGAATTGGCAACCTCGCCTCGGCGTTCATCGGGGGCCTGCCGGGAGCCGGCACGATGGGGGCGACGCTGGTCAACGTGGAAAGCGGCGGCAAGACGCGAGCCTCGGGGGTACTCGAAGGCGTGTTCGTGCTCGCGGCGCTGTTGATTTTTGGTCGCCTGGTGGCCTGGGTGCCGCTGGCCGCGCTCGCGGGGATCCTGATCGTGGTGGCCTGCCGGATGTTCGACTGGGGCAACTTTCAGCTCCTGCGCCAAAAGTCGACGATGCTGGATTTCAGCGTAATCGCGGCCGTGGTGATCGTCGCCGTCGCCGCCAACCTGATCGCCGCGGCCGGCGCGGGCCTGAGTCTCGCCATCCTGCTTTTCATCCGCGAGCAGATCCGCGGTTCCGTGGTGCGGCGCAAGATTTCGGGCGCGCAGCTTTCCTCCAAACAACACCGACTGCCGGAGGAGCAGGCGGTGCTGGCCCGGCACGGGGCGCAGACCACCATTTGTGAACTACAGGGCAGCCTGTTTTTCGGCACGACCGATCAGCTCTTTTCCGAACTCGAAATCGATCTCAAGACGTGCCGTTACCTCATCCTCGATATGCGGCGCGTGCGTTCGGTCGATTTTAGCGCGGCGCATTTGCTCGAGCAATTCGAGGCGCGGCTCGCCGAGCGCGGGGGCTTTCTGCTCTTCAGCCGGTTGCCGGCGACCCTGCCGTCGGGCCACAACCTCCAGTCCTACTTCGCCCAGGTGGGAGTGATGAAGGCGAAGAAAAATGTGCGAAGATATGAGACGCTCGATGACGCGCTGCAATGGGTGGAGGATCGCATCCTCGCGGAGGAATTGCCCCGCGCGGCGGCGGCGGATGTACCGCTCGCGCTCGCCGAACTCGAGCTCTTCCGCGAGTTTGAGAGTGACCAGACCTTGTCGGCGCTGGCTTCCTGCGTTGTCGAACGCTCCCTGGCCGCGGGCGGACGGGCGTTCTCCACCGGCGAGGCCGGTGACGAACTCTTTCTGGTGCGTCGCGGCATCGTGCGGGTCGCGCTGCCACTCACGGACGGCAGCTACCACAATCTCGCGTTCTTTGGTCGCGGTAACTTCTTTGGCGAAATGGCCTTCCTGGATCGCGGCACACGCTCGGCTGACGCCTTTGCGGTCACGGCGACGGACCTGTTCGTGATTTCCCGGGGGCGATTCGACGAGGTGTGCCGGACGCAGGCGCTCGTCGGGGTCAAAGTCTTTGCCCGCCTCGCGCGGGCGCTCGCGTTGCGATTGCGACACACGGACGCCGAAATGGGCGCGTTGTACGACGCCTGACGCCTGGCCGGACCGGCCGGCGCCTAGTGAATTTGGTCTCGGCTAAGCGGCAAAGCCAAAGCGATGGCGTTCTTCCTCGGGCTTGATATGGAGCGAAGCGCAGATGCGCTGCGAGGCGAGGGCGCCGGCGGCGACCTTGACAAGGCGGTCAAACTCGTGGGTCGGCAGGGCGACGCCATCGTGGAGAATCGCATGAATGCCCATGTTTTTATCCAACAACTCTTGGACAAAACCTTCGCACGTGAGCGGGTCGTCCGTGTAGAACATGTGGTGTTCCGGCGGCGAGTGTTTGCGGAACTGGAGCCTGTATTCGACGGAATATTTTTTGAGCATGGCCGGGTTTGTTTTAAACCGAATGGAGTGCGTTTGAGTGCGTGACCTGATTACGGGCCACGGTAATCCGCCGTGGCGCCACTCGCTCGGCATTATTTGGCGTTCACCCGTCGGTTTTTGACGGTGCCGTCACGCGGCGCCGCCCCCTAATCGTATCGGCAATATATGCATAGCCAACCGCAAAGGCTGCGGAGCGCGGGAGCGGTCACTTCGGTAAAGTCAAAGGCCAGAGGTATCTGGCCGCCATATGAACAAAAAATACATTCCTCCGCACGACCCGACCGAAGCTGAAATCCAGCATGCCGCGTACCTGCTCTGGATCGATGAGGGTCGGCCCGAGGGTCGCGATCTGGCGCACTGGCTGGTCGCAAAGGAGCTTATGGCTCACCACCACGGCCGGACGCTTGAACCCACGCGGGGCCCGCACGCCGCGCGGCCTCCTGCCCGCGGCCGGGTCAAGAAGGCTGCGGCCTGAGCGATCCGGTGGCGCGTGCCTACCCACCTGCACCAAGTTTAATCCCCTCCCTCATGGCCGTCGTACCTCTCACCCTCGCGATTAGTCTCTGCCTCGCGTTCACCTTCATCCTCTTCTTCCTCTGCGAACACGCCCGCGGGCGTTTAACCAGCGCCGAGCGAGACTCGCTCCTGCCGCTGACAGAGGAAACCTCCCGGCTTGCGCGTGCGCGCGCCCCCCTCGATTCGGCCGGTCACGACTGCCGTCGCCCTGCAAGCGACGTTACGCCCTGCCTCCGCTGACTCCGGCGCGATCTTTAACGCACGTGCAACCTATTCCTCCCTCCACTCCCGGCTCCCGTACCCGGCCCGGGCTCACCCTCGAATTCAACGACCAAATCGTCCGCCAGTTCGTCCTGGCCACGGTCGTCTGGGGCATCGTCGGCATGCTGGTCGGTGTCCTCGTCGCCTCGCAGCTGAATTTCTGGCAGCTCAACTTCCAGACGGCGTGGCTGACCTTCGGCCGGCTGCGGCCGCTGCACACGAACGCCGTCATCTTCGCGTTTGTCGGCAACATGATGTTTGCCGGGGTCTATTATTCGACGCAGCGGCTCGTGAAGGCCCGCCTCGCGAGCGACTTCCTCTCGTCGCTGCATTTTTGGGGCTGGCAGGCGATTATCGTGGCGGCCGCCGTGACGCTTCCGCTCGGGCTCACCCGCGGCAAGGAGTATGCCGAACTCATCTGGCCGATTAATATCGCCGTGGCGCTCATCTGGGTCGTGTTCGGCGTGAATTTCTTCTGGACGCTCGCTCGGCGGCGGGAGCCGAGTCTCTACGTCGCCATCTGGTTCTACATCGCGACGATCATCACCGTGGCGATGCTGTACATCGTCAATCACCTGTCGCTGCCGACGAGTTTCACCCACAGCTATCCGGTGTTTGGCGGCGTGCAGGATGCGCTGGTGCAGTGGTGGTATGGGCACAACGCCGTGGCGTTCTTCCTGACCACGCCGATCCTCGGTATCATGTATTATTTCATCCCGAAGGCGGCGGAGCGGCCAGTCTACTCCTACCGCCTTTCGGTAATACATTTTTGGTCGCTCGTTTTTGTCTACATCTGGGCCGGGCCGCACCACTTGCTGAACACGTCCCTGCCGGGCTGGCTGCAGACGCTGGGCATGACGTTCTCCCTCATGTTGTGGGCGCCCTCGTGGGGCGGCATGCTCAACGGCTTGCTCACGCTCCGCGGTGCCTGGCACAAGTTGCGGACGGATCCCGTGCTCAAGTTCATGGCCGCCGCCGTGACGTTTTACGGCATGGCCACCTTCGAAGGACCCCTCCTGTCGATCAAGTCGGTTAACGCGCTGGCCCACTACACGGACTGGATCATCGGGCACGTTCATGCGGGCGCGCTGGGCTGGAACGGTTTCATGGCCGCCGGCATGATTTATTGGCTGCTGCCCCGCCTGTGGAACAAGCCGTTGCATTCTGTCCCGCTGGCGAATTTGCACTTCTGGCTCGGGACGGTGGGCATCCTGCTTTACGTCTCGGCGATGTGGACCAGCGGGATCACGCAGGGTGTGATGCTGAATGCCACGACCGACAACGGCACCGTCCTCGCGTATCCGAATTTCCTCGATACGCTGAACACGATTCGCCCGCTGATGCTGATGCGGGTAATCGGCGGCGGGCTCTACCTGCTCGGTTTCGTTCTCCTCGCCTACAATGTCTGGCAGACCGTTCGCGGGGCGCAGCCGGTCAACGGCACTATCGAGGTCTTCGCCGATGACGAACGGCCGGATGCAGAGCACCTCGGGTTGGTGGCGTCCGTCTTGAATCCGCCGGTGGTTTTCTCCGTGCTGGCCGTCGGATTTTCCTGTGCCTGGATGTTTGGGCGCGAGGCGCTGAGCATCATCGGCTTGGTCGGACTGTTGTTCTGCGTGGCGGTCGCCATCGCGCATTTTCAGTCCAAGGGCAAAGCTTGGGCCGGATGGTACGAACGACTGCTCGTGAACACGGCGCCGTTTACGATTCTTACCTTTTTCGCTGTCGTGGCCGGCGGGTTGATTCAAATTATTCCCACGGTCCTGGCGGATCACACGGCCAACTCGGAAGACCGCCTGCAGACGCCGTATACGCCGCTGGAACTGGCCGGGCGCGACCTCTACGTGCGCGAGGGCTGCTTTACCTGCCATTCGCAGATGATCCGCACGCTGGTGCCCGATGTGCTCCGCTATGGCGATTACTCGCGGCTGGGCGAATCAATCTACGACCACCCGTTCCAGTGGGGTTCGAAGCGCAATGGTCCGGATTTGGCCCGCGTGGGCATCAAATATCCGAACGTGTGGCATCTGCGTCACATGGAGGACCCGCGGTCCATTTCGGTGGGTTCCAACATGCCGCCGTATCCCTGGCTCCTCGCCAACAACCTCGATGCGGGCATCCTCCCCGCCAAAGTCGCGGTGCAGCGGGTGCTCGGAGTACCCTATCCGAATTGGACCCCCGCGCAAATCGCCACGCGGGTCAACGAACAGGCGAAGGGTATCTCCGCGGATCTGCGCGCGGCCGGCGCCTACGTTGCCCCCGAGAAGGAAATCATCGCGCTCATCGCCTACCTCCAGCAACTCGGCCGGGTCGGCAACCCCACGCCTCCCGCCACCCTCGCCGCCACGCCTGCGCCCAAGGGTTGATCACTCGGCGCCCGATTGCGGCCTCGCTCAACTCTCATCCTTCAACCCTTCACTCACCACGCCCCATGTTCCGGCGCCTCCTTCTCGACGGCTCGGCCGCACTTTTCACCATCACGGCGTTTGTCACCGCGGCCTCGATCTACGTCGCCATTGCCTGGCGCGCGCTGCGGATGAAGCGTCCGCAACTCGAGCGCTTCGAAAATCTCCCGTTTGCGATCGCCACGCCCGCCGCCGGGGGCACGCCGCCCAAGTCCGGCGCCCGGGAGTAAATACCGGCTGATTTTCCCGACATGCCTACGATGCCACCCAACGCTCCCGTCCCGCCGCCTCCCTCGTCCGAGGACTCCCTGCGTCCGCACGTCTTCGACGGTATCCAGGAATACGACAAACGGCTGCCCAACTGGTGGCTTTACACGCTCTACATTACCATCGTGTTCTGGGTGGGCTATTGGGGCTACTTCGAATGGTTCGGAATCGGGCTAAACGGACCGCAAAAGGTCGAGCAGGGGATGGCCAAAATCGAGGCGGCGCGACTCGCCTCCGTCACCACGATCGACGACGCCAGCCTCTGGAAAATGAGTCAGAACCCCGTGTTCGTAGAGGCGGGCAAGGTCGTGTTCAATTCCAACTGTATTGCGTGCCATCTCGCCAGCATGCGGGGCAAGGGGGAGAGTCCGGCGGCGATCGGTTCCGATCTCACCGATACGACTTGGCTGAACGGCGGCCGGCCGACGGAAGTTTATAATACGATTACCAAGGGAATCCTCTTGAAGGGCATGCCCACCTGGGGCCCCGTGCTCGGGGCGAAAAAAATCACGGAAGTTTGCGCTTATGTGATGAGCAAGCATCAGGAGGGGGAGCCCATCATTCCCGCGGACGTGCCGCCCAAGTAACCCATTGCTGATGCCGGATGAAAACCCAACTCCGATCGCAAACCGCCCGGCCGCCGCCCCGCAGCGTGCGACCGGCGTTGCATCGGCTGCGGTGCGCCCATCCGCACCGCGCCCACCGGACCGGAATTCGGTTACGACCATCCGCGCCGACGGCTCGCGCGTATTCCTGTTTCCCGCCGACACGCAGGGACGCTTCACGCGGGCGCGGGAGATTTCGGCCTGGGCGCTGATCGCGTTCTACCTGTCGCTGCCGTGGATCAAGATCAACGGTTACCCGGCCGTCTTCCTCGATGTCGCCGAACGGCACTTTCATCTCTTCGGTATCACGCTCGCGGCGCAGGATCTTTGGCTGCTGTTCTTCCTGATCACGGGCCTCGGGTTCTCGCTCTTCTTCATCACCGCGCTGCTGGGACGGGTTTGGTGCGGCTGGGCCTGCCCGCATACCGTATTCCTGGATCAGGTCTATCGGCGGATTGAACGCTGGATTGATGGGGACGCCCTGACGCGCCGGGCGCTGGCGGCTGCCCCGCTCACCGCAGCAAAATTTGGCCGGCGGTTCGCCAAGCATGGATTGTACCTTTTGGTTTCGGCGATTATCACTCATCTCGCCCTCGCGTATTTCGTGTCGTTGCGGGAAGTCTGGGTGATGATCAGCGACGCGCCGGTCGAGCACTGGAGCGCCTTCGGTTTCATCGTGGTCGCCACCGGGGCGCTCTATTTCAATTTTGCCTGGTTTCGCGAACAGCTCTGCATTGTCATCTGCCCTTACGGTCGCATCCAGTCCGCCCTGATCGACGATCATTCGCTGGTGATCGCCTACGACTCCGACCGCGGTGAACCCCGGGGCAAGGCCGGCACGGTCGACGCGGGGGCCTGTGTCGACTGCCATCGCTGCGTCCAGGTCTGTCCCACCGGTATCGACATTCGCCAAGGGCTGCAGATGGAATGCGTGGGTTGCACGGCCTGCATCGACGCCTGTGACGACGTCATGACGCGGCTGCACCGGCCGCGTGGTCTGATTCGCTACGATTCGCAGAAAGCCTTTCAGGGCAGCCGCACGCGCTGGCTCCGGCCGCGCACGATCCTCTACTTTGTGCTTTTGTTGATCGGGGCCAGCGTCGCCTTCTGGGCTCTCTCGACCGTCAAGCCGGCGAACTTCGGGGTCACGCGGATGACGGGCTCGCCTTACATCATCGAGCCGGCGTCGATTCGAAACCAATTCCTCGTTCGCATTGTCAACAAGCGGAATACGCCGGTCCAATTTGTGCTGAACGTGACCGACGCACCGGCGAACCTGCGGCGGACGGGTTTCGAGGGCGCGATCGAAGTCGGCCCGCTCGGCGAAATGGTGCGACCGCTGATTTTGCAGCAACCGCGGGCCAGTTACACCGGCCCGTTTCATTTCACGGTCAAAGTGGGAGACGCGGCGGGCAAATTCACGCTGGGCCGCGCCGTCGATTTCCTCGGACCCGAGGCGCGGCTGCTACGCGAAGAGGAAGAGGAAAAGCGCGAGCACGGAGCCTCGCGCGAGCACGAGGAGGAAAAACGTGGACACAAGTGATCTTGGTCGCATCCCACTGGCCCTGCCGCGGACCGAGGCGGAAGGCCCCGCCGCGCCGCCGCCGTCACGCGTGTGGCTTTGGTTTGTCGCCGTCTTCGCGTTTCAATGGGCGGCTTGGATCGCCTGGTTCGTGATCGCGTCGCAGCACCAGGTTCAGGAAGTCCCGCTGGCCCCGCGGGTTTCGGCCCCGGCGGCGGACCGCGGGAAGAAAACCCCCGACCCGTGACCCATGGACTACGCTGCCGTTAACTCTCCGACCGCCGCGTTCCTTGCCGGCCTGGTGACGAGCCTGCACTGCGTCGGGATGTGCGGACCGCTGGCGTGTGTGCTGCTGCCGGTGCGCCACGCTTCGGGCCAGCCCGGCGAGGATCCGCAGATCGTGAGTTCCGTCTATCATGTCGCCCGCCTGATCGGCTATGCGGCGCTGGGGGCGCTGGCCGGCGCCCTCGGGCAGGCGCCCCTCGCGTGGCTCTCGCATTCCGCGCTGCGCTGGCTGCCGTGGATCATGGTGCTGTTCTTTGTCGCGCTGGCCCTGCGCTGGGATCGTTATCTGCCAAAGTTGATGGCGCTGACCCGAATCACCTGGCAGTTGCAGGGTTGGATGCGCGGTCGTTCCCGGGTTCAGGCGGCGGCGGCGCTGGGCCTCGCGACGCCGTTGCTGCCGTGCGGCCCGCTCTATTTCATGGCCATGCTCGCGTTGCTGGCCGGTTCGGCGTTGCGCGGGGTCGAGGTCATGCTGGCCTTCGGACTGGGCACCATCCCGCTCCTGTGGTTTGCCCAATCGCAATTTCACTGGATTCGTCAGCGCTTGTCGCCGCTTTGGCTTGGTCGCGTGCGGGTAGCGCTGGCGCTTTCTGTCGCCGCCCTGATCGGTTGGCGGTTGCGCGGCACGCTGGGGTTCGCCGGTCCCGATCCGTCGGCGCTCTTTTGCTTCTGAGATGAATGCCGTCTCCCTTGCTTCCGGCCAGCCGACCGAACTTCCCGTCGAACCGATTCGGGGTGAAGGTCCCGCCACGCGGAAAGGCCAGCCGGTCTGCCGGCACTGCGGGTCGGCGTTGATCGACGCGCGAATGGTGGAGCGCGGCTTTTGTTGCGCCGGCTGCGCGTATGTTTACCGGTTGGTGCAGGAAAGCGGTCTGGGTGGCTACTATCGCATCAAGGACGAGGTCACGACTCCGGCCGACGCCGCCGTATTCCAGCCGCGCGATTACGCCTGGCTGGAGGTCGCCCAACGCGAGGCCGGGGAGGTGGCGGGTGGGACGGAGGCCCGCTCGCGTATTCCCGAACTCACGCTCGACGTCCAGGGCATCTCGTGCGCCGGCTGTGTTTGGTTGATTGAGCGGGTGTTTCAGCAGGGTGCGGGCGCGCGGGATATTTTCGTCAACGCCCAGTACGGCGCGATGCGTCTGCGCTGGATACCCGGCGAATTCTCCGCCGTGGACTTCGCTCGACGGTTGCAATCATTCGGCTATGCGGTCGGCCCGGCCGGCGCGGCCAGCGCGGAGCCCGAAAGCCGCGCGTTGGTGAAACGCCTCGGGCTGTGTGCCGCGTTTGCCCTGAACGTCATGTTGTTCGCGTGGCCCGTGTACTTCGGGATGGAACCCACTTTTCAGTACGCGGGTTTATTTGGCGTTCTTTCGCTGGCCTTTGGCACCCTGAGCTTTCTCGTCGGGGGGACGTATTTTGTCGGACGAGCCGTGCGGGCGTTGCGCGAGGGGGCGATGCACATCGATCTGCCGATCGCCCTCGGCATTGTCGCCGCCTACGCCGGTTCGCTCTACGGCTGGATGGCTGGCCAGGAGCGGTTCGTTTACTTCGATTTTGTTTCCGCGTTTATCCTGCTGATGTTGGTGGGGCGCTGGGCGCAGGTCGTGGCCGTCGAGGGCAACCGGCGCCGGTTGCTGCGGCAGCAGACCCGGTTGCCCCGGATTCGTCTGGCCGATGGCTCCGCGGTCGAAGTGGGGGAACTGCGCCTCGGCGCCACGGTGGTGCTCGCGGCGGGAGAAACGCTCGCGGTCGAGTCCCGGCTCGAATCCGCGGCGGCGATCTTCTCGCTCGCGTCCATCAACGGGGAAGCGGAGCCGAGAAATTTTTCCGCCGGACAACGTGTGCCGGCGGGCGCGATCAACGTCGGCCGCGGCGAGCTTCGACTCGTGACGCTGCAGGTTTGGGCTGATTCGCTTTTGGCGCAGTTGTTGCAACCCGTGACTCGGCCGGGCGACCGGCAAGGCCTGCTCGAGCGCATCGTGCGTGGCTATTTGATCGGCATTCTGGCCGTGGCCGCCCTGGCGGGCGCGGGTTGGTGGTTGGGCACCCACGATGCGGTTCGAACCTGGGCGGTCGTGACGGCCGTCCTGGTGGTGTCGTGTCCGTGTGCGGTGGGCCTCGCGTTCCCCTTGGCGGATGAAATTGCCACCGTCGCCTTGCGGCGCCGCGGTGTCTTCGTGCGCGACGGTGACTTGTGGTCGAACCTGGTTCGCGTGCGCCAACTTGTTTTCGACAAGACCGGCACGCTGACCCTCGAAACGCCCACGTTGCAAAATCCGGAGGCGGTGCACGCCCTCGACCCCACCGCCCGCTCGGCGCTGTTCGCACTGGTTCGTGACAGTGCCCATCCGATCAGCCAGTCCGTCCTGGAGTCGCTTCTCGCCGACGGTCCGGCCGAGGCGCTGGCGGGTGAGATCATTGAATCCATTGGCGCTGGCGTCGAACTGGGCCCCTGGTCGCTGGGCCGGCCGGGTTGGCGCGGGTTCCCTGCAAGTGAAAAAAATGCGGCGGTTGCTGCGGCCACCGATGTGGGTGACGCGGTTTTTGCCTGCGGCGGACGGGTGCTGGCCCGGTTTCACTTTACGGACACGGCGAGGTCCGACGCGCGCGTTGAGGTCGGGGCGATGGCCCGACGGGGATTGGCGATATTCATTTTGAGCGGCGACCGGCGCGAAAAGGTGGAAAAACTCGCGGCCGAATTGGGTCTGCCGCCAGCGCACGCTTTGGGTGAACTCTCGCCGCAGGCCAAGGCCGACTGGCTGGAAAGTCACGGCGCCGGGTCGACGCTGATGCTGGGCGACGGGGCCAACGACAGCCTTGCCTTCGATCGCGCGCTCTGCCGCGGCACGCCGGTGATTCACCGGGGGGGGCTGGAGCGCAAAGCCGATTTTTATTATCTCGGACGTGGCATCGGCGGTCTCCGCGCCCTTTTCGAAATCGACGCTCTGCGCCGTCGCACCCACCTCCTCATCCTCGTTTTCTCGGTGGCCTACAACGTGGCCGCGGTCGGTCTCGCGCTGGCTGGGCGGATGAATCCGCTGGTGGCGGCCGCACTGATGCCGGCCAATTCCCTCCTCACGCTGGCCATCGTCACCGGCGGCATGCGCCGCGTCATCGCCCGCTGACCCGCCCCGGTCTCCTCTGCTGCACCGGGGAAACCCGATCCGGGTTTGTCATCTATTAGATGACAAACAGGCCGGTCGCGGACGTGACGGCAGGGGGGGGGGGGCTACGGGCTTGTGGGGCGCGTGGGAGAGCGGCGGAAGGCGTGCACGAGGAGACGGGCGAACCGGAACAGCCATCCGAATTTCCGGCCGGCGTTCGACTCGGTGCGGGTAAAAATGGAGGCAAGGGGGCCAGCCGCCAGGTCCACGTACGGCGAGATTTGACGCCCCAAGGCGATCGCGCGGTCGAGCCAGGTGAGCGGCCGCAGCACGGTGGTCGCCGCGTGCGCGCACTCCGTCCGCCGCAAGGCGATCCGCAACTGCAGGACACTCTTGCGTTGGGCGATAAGCGCTAGTTCCCGTTCCGGATGCATGTGCGGTCGGCCGTGAGTTCCTGCACGGTGCCTTCGAACGGCTGCGGCTGGCGGGCCACGAAACATCGAAAGGCGAAGAGGCCGGCCACGAACGCAACCGCATAGGCTCCGGCGAGGAGCGCGAGGACGGCCAGTCGGGCGCTTTCCCAAAAATAATATACCAGCGCCAGGCTGGCGAACGTCAGTGCTATTATGCCCGTAAAAACGATGACACGGATCCAGGCGAATAACTGGATCAACCGGAGTTTCTCCTCCTGCAGTTCGAGGCCAAGTAATTCCACCCGTTCCTGCAGGCTCGCCAGCAACCCGTCGGCCAGCGCCCGCAGCGCGGCGACGAAGCCGGTCGGAGGTGCAGGAGCGGGTTCCCTGACGGCGAGCAATCGCGTTACTTCGTGCGACGTCCAACCAGGAGGCCAATCAGGAGACCGGCTCCGAGGACGGCCGCGGTCGATTGACACGGGTGCTCGCGAATTGTCGTGTCGGTGGCTTTCGCCCCAGCGACCACCTTCTTTTTGGCGGCCGCATACAGGTCGGCCGCGCGTTCCTGCGCGGCGGTAAATCGCGCCTTGAGGGCGGTCAGGGCATCGGCTGAATGTTCGGTGACGGAATCGGCCAGCATCTTTTCAGCTTCGCCGACCAACGTGCGTAGTTCGTTCAGCAGTTCCTCAGGTGTCTGGGCGGTGGGCTCAGTTCGATTTTTCATATGGGTGGAGGTTCAATCTATCGCTGCTGCTGTGACACGGAAAGGTACGCCTCGGTGTCAGGAGATGCTGCGCCCGGGTTGCCAATTTTTAGGCGAGCTTTGACCAGCGCGATTTACGAAAACCGAACTCGTGGGTGTGACGCCGGCCGAAGCGCCGGCCGAGCGCGGCCAACTGCTCAACGGGCTGGGCGGCGAAACTTGGCCAGCCCTGCGCAGGCTCCCGCAGGCGTCGCCGGCGGCATTTCGGGCCAAATTTATGAGATGGCGTGGCAATTCTACCCCGGCCTGCCAGGCGGTCATAAGGTCAATACGCGGAGGCGGGACCCAATCGTCTTTCGCTTGCTGGAGGGGTGGAGGAACGCCCTTTGACCAAAATTTTTCGAGGACGGGCGCGAACTCCCGCACGACAATTTTCCGATGTGGTTGGCCACAAATTGCCCCGATAGGGGTGAAATAAAATTCGCGACACGTGTTCAGCCGTTGTGCCCACCGGTGTAGTTTGTGGCAAAAACAGCCTTGGGCATTCGCTTCGGCCGTGACCCCCGCGGGCAGAATTGAAGTTGGGGGTTGAAAGTTGAAAGCCGCTGCGCTCGCTAGGGGACGTCGGGGAGAAAAGTCGGCCGTGGCCTTAACCTTTACTCCTTAAACTTTAAACGCTCAGCTATCCGCTTGTCTTCCCTCTACCAGGTAATTGCCCGCAAGTGGCGGCCCCAGACCTTCGACGATGTCGTGGGGCAGGATCATGTCGTGCGGACCCTGAAGAATGCGATTGCGCGAGGCCGGATTGCCCATGCCTACCTGTTGGTCGGACCACGCGGTACGGGCAAGACCTCCACGGCCCGGATTTTTGCGAAAGCGCTCAACTGCACGGGTGGACCCAAGGCGGATTTCGACGTCAACGATCCGGTGTGCCAGACGATCGCGAACGGCTCGCACCTCGATGTCATTGAGTTCGACGCGGCGTCGAACACGCAGGTGGACAAGATTCGCGAGGCGATCCTCGATTCGGTCGCCTATGCCCCCGCGTCGGCGAAGTTCAAAATCTACATCATCGACGAAGTGCACATGCTTTCGGCCGGCTCGTTCAACGCGCTGCTGAAGACCCTGGAGGAACCGCCGCCGCACGTGAAATTTGTTTTCGCGACGACCGATCCGCAGAAGCTGCCCCTGACCGTCATCTCGCGCTGCCAGCGCTTTGATCTGAAGCCCATCCCGAATGAGCTGATCATCGCCCGGCTGCAGAAAATCGCGGTGGCAGAGAAAATCAAAATCACCGACGGCGCGCTGGCCTGCATCGCGCGGCTGGCGGATGGCGGCATGCGCGACGCCCAATCCTTCTTTGACCAGATGATTTCGTTTTGCGGCAACGAAATCGCCGAGCCGGACGTATTGGATGTCTACGGGTTGGTGGCGGCGGACAAGATTGCCGCGCTGGCCGCAGCCCTCGCCGCGGGCGACCACCGGCAAATTGTCGCCCTGGTCGACGAATGTGACGCCGCGGGCCGCGATCTGGTGCGGTTGCTGATCGATTTGCAGGCCTTGGTGCGGTCGGCGTTGCTCGATGCGATTGCCCTCGGCGGCCAGAGCGAGGCCTTGAGTGGACCAGCCGGCAAGGGTGCTGGAGCCAATGCGATGACGACCGAGCAGTTGACCCGCCTTCTCGATGGACTGCGGGAAGGCGAAGGCAACGTTAAGCTCGGACTGGCGGAAAAGATTAACTTCGAAGTGACCTTGTTAAAGGCCGTCGAGGCAAGTCGCGCGCGCGCGATTGACAGCTTGATCAAGGAACTGGCGGCCCTGGCCGATGAAGTTCCGGCGACTGGCCCAGCCGCCGGCGACGGTGAAAAAAAAAAGGGCTGATTGATCGCCTGGAGTCGCGGCTGAGAGCGGCGCGGCCCGTCGCCGTTTCGGAGCCAAGCGAATCTTTGCCCGCCGAAGCCCTGAAGCCGACGCCGCCCGAGGTGCCCGGCGGAAGCCCCGCGACCAAGGACGTGGGCGAGAGCGAAAGTATCAACGCTTGGCCTGAAGCCACCGCCGAGGCGGAGTTCCTGGCGTCGGCGCAGGCGACCGGCGAAACCGTGAAGCCGCCGGCCGCCGTGACCGTGGCCGTGGAAGTGGAGTCGAGCCCGCTGCCGGCGCTCGACGATCTGGTTCCGCGGATTCCCGCCGACGTGCGCGAGATGCTGGATGATCTCTTTCGCGTGAAATTTGTCAGCGTCCGGCGAATTTCAAAGCAGGCGCTGGCCCACTCGCCCGCCAAGCCGACTTGAGCCGCGACACGGACTATTTCGTCCAGACCGCCCCGAGGTCGGTCCGGCCGGCGACACTGCGCAGGTAAAAATACGCTTCCAGCTCTTGATCCGCGAAAGGAGGGAGCAGTGACACGCCCCTTCGCTGGTAGAGCCCTTCGGCCAGTCCTTCCAGTTCGTCGAGCCGCGCCAGACACTCCGCATCGACCGACCAGACCTCGCCGGCGACGCCGTCACGATCGCCGGCGTGCGGGACCATCCCGGGATAGCCACCGACTTCGAAGAGCCGAAAGCCCGGGGTGGTGCGGGCCTCGCCGACAAATTTCTGCCCGGCGAGAAAGTGATGGTTCTTGTCCCCGCGCTTGAGGGTGCCGTAGACAAAAATCAAGGCCATGGCTCGACGGTGCGCTCAGGGCGCGAGGAGTTCGACCACGACCGCGGTCGTATTATCGCGGCCGGAATTTTCCACCGCCTGTTCCACGAGGCGTTGGGCCGGACTCGCGGTGGAGTCGGGCGGCGGCGGGGTCCGCAGGATTTCGTCCAGCTGCCGATCCCACAAGCCATCGACCAAGCCATCCGAGCAAATCAGGAATTGGTCCCCGGCGTGAAATTCGACGACGCCCAGGTGGGGGTCGACAAACTGGTGACCCGCGCCCAACGCTTGTTGCAGCGCATTGCGCCGCGGATGGGAACGGGCTTCGCGTTCGGTGAGGGTGCCCTGGCGCCGGAGCCAGCCAACGTGGCTGTCGTCGTGAGTGAGTTGGACGAGGTCGCCCGCTGCCGGCAGTCGGTAGAGCCGGCTGTCGCCGACGTGACCAAAGTACATTCGTTCCCGGGTGAACCAGCAGAGCGTCAGCGTCGCCCCCATGCCGGCGCACTCCTCGTAGGAGAACCCCAGTTTTAGCAAATCCCCGTGGATCGCGGCGAAGAGTTCGCCGAAGAGATCGGTGAAACTGGCGTGCTGCCCTTCCGGCGAGCGTCGAAAGGCGCGCGGAAAAAGCCGGGTGATGCGGTCGACGGCAATGCGGCTCGCGAATTCGCCGGACTTGGCCCCGCCCATGCCATCGCTGACCGCAAACACGAAATCGGCTTTGGCGAGGGAGGAGCGGCCGATTTTGCCCAGAAAGCGAATCTCATGGGCATCGCCGGTGAGCGCGAGAAAGGTATCTTCGTTGTTTTTTCGCACCCGGCCGACGTGCGTCAGGCCCGACCATTGAATATCCAAGGGCGCGGCGGGAATCGATGGCGGTGAAAATGGTGGATTGGAGGCCATGGATTAGCCCGACGGCTTCAGGGAGATAGATTTACCGGTGCCGTCATCGAGGATGGTGGCAAATTCAAAGTCGATGACGCAGAACCGACCGTCCGATGTGCGGTAAGTAATGTTGCGCAACTCCCTGTCCTCGTGACGCACGCCAAAGGTTTCGAGCTCGGCGAAGACCTCGGTCCGGCGCTCGGCATTGAGCTGATCGACGCGCGAACCGCAGTTGGTCGTGACGATTTTTAGGTTCTCGGCCTCCACTTCCATGAGCTTGGGCACGAACGTGCAGCCGCGACCTGCCAAATAGCGCAAGACCAGAACTTCGTGTTCGAAGCGCTCTTTCGCCTGATGGCCCCGGAAGATCTTGTGCACCTTCCCATCGTAGCCGATGCGCACGCTGGACCGGGCAGTGTCTTTCATTTCGCGCATGGTGGCGGGGGCAAAACGACAGTTTGCGGCGTTATTCCCGCTGGCAAGCGTAGCCGAATGGAAAATTCAGGCATGTAAGGCATTTATTCTTCAGAAAAGTGTCATGAACGAAACTTCTGATTGCCTCTGGCACGTGAGCTGCTGATTTCAACCCAATGATTCCGGCTGGATTTCAGCCGAAATTTCACGCTACACAGCCACTGAAAAACGACCGCGCATTGCCCAAACCACCACATTATGGCCAAAATCAAACTGGAATACATCTGGCTCGACGGGTACACCCCGTTGGCGAACCTGCGTTCAAAAACCAAGATCATCGACGGTGATCCTGCCAAGCTGAAGCTGGCGGACCTCCCGGCATGGGGTTTCGACGGCAGCTCGACCCAGCAGGCCGAGGGCAAGAGCTCGGATATTATTCTGAAGCCGGTGGCGCTTTATCCCGATGTCACCCGGAAGAATGCATTTCTCGTGATGAACGAGACCTACCTGCACACGGGCGAGGCTCACCCCTCGAACTCACGCGCGACCATCGCCGACGATGCGAACACGTGGTTCGGTTTCGAGCAGGAATATTTCTTCTGGCAGGACGGCGCGCCGCTCGGTTTTCCCGAGGGCGGCTATCCGTCCCCGCAGGGTCCGTATTACACTGGCGTTGGCTACAAGAATGTCGGTCCGATCGCGCGCAAGCTGGTCGAGGAGCACATTGATTTGTGCATCGCCGCCGGCATCAACATCGAGGGCATCAACGCCGAAGTCGCCAAGGGGCAGTGGGAATTCCAGATTTTCGGCAAGGGCTCGAAGACGGCCGCCGATCAAATGTGGGTGGCCCGCTACCTCCTGTCGCGTCTGTGCGAGCCATATGGCATTGATGTCGAGTGGCAGTGCAAACCGGTTCGGGCTCCCTTCAACCAACCGCTCGACTGGAATGGCTCCGGCATGCACACGAACTTCTCGACCAAGTTTCTGCGGGAAAAGGGCGGCAAGGAGTACTTCGAAAAACTCATGGCGGCCTTCAACAAGTACCGCGACGAGCATATCGCCGTTTACGGTCCGGACAATCACCTCCGTCTCACAGGGCTGCACGAGACGCAGTCCATCGACAAGTTCACCTACGGCCTGTCCGATCGCGGCGCCTCGGTGCGCATGCCGGTCAACTTCATCAAGGATGGCTACAAGGGTTACCTCGAGGATCGTCGTCCGAACTCTGCCGCCGACCCGTATTTGGTCGCGGGCCGGATCATCAAGACGATCCAGACGGTGAAGGTCTAAGCGAAGACGATTCGAGTCCTTTTCTTCACGGCGTCGCCTGCCAAGGCGACGCCTTTTTTTGTCCGGTTTAAGCGGTGTGTTATCTCGCTCAGCAGACGTCTAAAAAGGCGTGTCATTCTGGGTGGGGATACCAGCGGGGGACCGCTGCGTGGGTCGTCACCATGAACTTTTCGCCTTTTTTCATTCTTCGCTAACGCGCAGAATGACAATCGAGCGACCCTTTTTCGACGCCTTCTCAGGGGGTGGCTGTTCTTTACAACGATTCTTTCGGCGGCGTAGCGTGCGCGCATGCCAACCCGTCGCGAATTGCTTAGGTCCGCCAGTCTGGCTCTGTTCGGGGCGCTGCTGGCCGGCTCGCGCTCGGTTGGCGCGGCGGAGGCAGGCGGCAGTCAAAACGCATCGTCGGCGGTTGGCCGTCCCGTCAAACCGCGTCGCCTGAAGCGAGGAGACACGGTTGGTCTCGTCCTGCCATCGAGTGTGGAGTGGGACCCAACCGCGATCGACATCCTGCTCGATTCGCTGACGGCCCTCGGGCTCAAGAGCAAACTGGGCAAACACGTGTCCGATCGACGAGGCTACCTGGCCGGTCGCGACGAGGACCGGGCCTCTGATGTGAATGCGATGTTTGCGGATCCGGAGGTCACGGCCATTCACTGCGTTCGCGGAGGGTGGGGCGCCGCGCGCTTGCTGCCGCTGCTCGATTGGGCGGCGATCGCCAAATCACCGAAAATTGTCGTGGGATACAGTGACATCACCGCCTTGCTGCTCTCGCTGTACGCAAAGACGGGGTTAATCACGTTTCATGGCCCGAATGGAAACTCGCAGTGGAACAGCTTCAACGTGGACTGGATGAGGCGCGTCCTCTGGAACGGCGAGGCCGCCACGTTTGCCAATCTCAAGGAAACGACCGACACCCTGGTTCCAGTGAAGAATCGCACGCGGACGATTGTGCCGGGCAAGGCCCGCGGCCGGTTGCTCGGGGGTAATCTCACCGTTCTGACCACGATTATTGGCTCGGGCTACCTGCCGGATTTCAAGGACTGCATCCTGTTTCTGGAGGACGTCGACGAGGAACCCTACCGCCTCGATCGCATGTTCACCCAACTCAAACTCGCCGGCATCCTTGGCCAGGCGAGGGGTGTGGTCTGGGGGACCTGCGAAAAATGTGCGCCCGGCGCCGGGTTCGGATCGCTGACGATTTCAGACATCCTGGACGATCACTTGAAGTCGCTCGGCGTGCCGGTGTACTCGGGCGCGATGATCGGCCATGTGAGCCGGCAATTCACGCTGCCGCTGGGCGTGCAGGTGGAGATCGACGCCGACGCGGCCACGCTCACCATGCTCGAGGGCGCCGTCGTCTAGTCCGCGGCGGTGGTCGGGCCAGACATGAAACTTCGCTTCTATCCGTACACGCTCGAACTGCGGCACGCCTTCACCCTTGCGACGAGTTCACGCACGTCGACTCCGGCCATGATGGTGGAGGTGGAACGCGACGGAGTGATCGGCTACGGGGAAGCCGCGATGCCGCCGTATCTCGGCGAGAGTCAGGAGACGGCGGCGGCGTTTCTGTCGAAGGTGGATTGGGACAAATTACCGGATCCGTTTCAGCTCGAGGAAATCCTGCCGGCCATCGACGCGCTCGCCCCGGGCCATCCCGCCGCCAAAGCCGCGATCGACATCGCTCTGCACGACTGGGTGGGGAAGAAGTGCGGGGCGCCCTGGTTCCGCCTGTGGGGACTCGATGCGACGAAGGCGCCGGTCACGTCCTTCACCATCGGCATCGATCTGCCGGACGTCGTGCGCCAGAAGACGCGCGAGGCGGAGGCCTACAAAATTATCAAAGTGAAGCTCGGACGTGAAAATGACCGGGCCATGATCGCGGCGATTCGCGACGTGACGGACAAACCCATTACGGTCGACGCGAACCAGGGTTGGACCCAGCGCGACGAGGCGTTGCGGATGATCGAATGGCTCGCCGTCCGCGGCGTGCTTTTCGTCGAGCAACCGATGCCGCGGGCGCAGCGCGCCGATACCGCGTGGTTGCGGGAGCGCAGTCCGTTGCCGCTGATCGCCGATGAAAGTTGCCAGCGGCTGACTGACGTCGCCGCGCTCCGCGGAGTCTTCGACGGGATCAGCATCAAGCTCATGAAATGCACGGGCCTCCGCGAGGCGCACCAGATGATTCTCCTGGCCCGCGCGCTCGGATTGAAGGTCATGCTCGGCTGCATGACGGAGACCTCGTGCGCGATCTCGGCGGCGGCGCAGCTTTCGCCGCTCGTCGATTGGGCGGACCTCGACGGTGCGCTGCTCATCAAGAATGACCTCTTCGACGGCGCGAGGATCATTGAGGGTAAGATATCCCTGCCCAATCGCCCGGGGATCGGGATAGTTAAACGCACCTGAAACAGTATCGGGTGGGACCGAGGTCCGGTGGTCCGCGGTCTTTCAGCGGCAATCTCCTTGCGTGAACCAGGCCCTTAAAATAGTTCACTATCGTTGCAAGGCTGGCTGCCGGCACGGTGAGTTGGCAATTATCATGCAGCCCAACACCTATGAACAAACCCTATAATTGGAAGACGGCGGCTTGGTTGTTGATCGTGACCGCGGCCAGTGCGACGTCAGTGGCCATGGCGCAGGCCGTCGCCTCCGTGGCACAGTCCAAACCCGAGGAGGCCATCAAGCTGGATAAATTCTTTGTGACCGGCTCGTTGATTAAGCGCATCGCCAACGAGGGTGCCTTGCCGGTGCAATCCATCTCAATTCAGGATATCGAACAGCAGGGCATCGGCAGCGCCGAGCAACTGGTCATGGCGCTCAACATCAACGGCAATGGTCTGGACAACCTGGCCGGCAACGCCGATGTCGTCGCAGGAGCACAGCGGGGAAACAACGGCGCGACTGCAGCCAACCTGCGCGGCCAGGGGTCCGGCGCCACCCTGGTGCTGCTCAACGGCCGCCGCGTTGCCTCCCATGGACTGAGCGGCTCGGTCGTTGATCTCAACTCGATCCCGTTTGCGGCGATCGAGCGCGTGGAAGTCCTCAAGGACGGCGCGTCGGCCATCTATGGCACCGACGCCGTCGGTGGGGTCATCAACTTCATCCTCAAGTCGAATTACCAGGGCCTGTCCGCCAGCGTCGCCACCGACGTCACGCAGGATGGCGGCGGCGCCATCCACCGCGCGTCGGTGCTGGCCGGCGTCGGCGATCTCAACCGCGACAAGTACAATATCATGGCCTCGCTCTCCGTGCAGGAGAACAAGGTGCTGCGCGGCGACCAGCGCAAGTTCGTCAACACGTTCCAGCCCGACCGCGGCTTGTCGCCCGATACGACCGGCGCCCCGATCGCGACCGTCTGGCCGAACCCGGGCACGGGCACCGGTTCGTTCTACAATGCGCTCAGCCGCGACAACCTCGACGCCACCGGCCGCTCCACCGGCCCCGCCGACCCGGCCAACCCGGCGGTGCGCCTGAACCGCGTCAACATCGTCGATCTACCCGGCGGCCCGGGCTACGCGGGACTGGATGGCATGGGTCCTTATGACGATTTGCTGTGGTCCGCGCCGGGGTCCAAGTACGCCTCCGCCTGGGACACCGGGCGCGCGGCGGTACTGCAGCAACCCGTGCGCAACACCAATCTCGTGGCGCGGGGCACGTTCAAGCTCGGTCAGCACCGGCTGATCACGGAGGCCGTGGTCGGCCGCTCGGAATCGACCAAGAGTTTCTCGCCCAACCAAATCTCGACGGCGAGCGCGACTAGCAACAGCACGCTGCCCAACGGCACGGCGATTCCGAATCCTTTCCGCAATCTCGGTTACCCGAGCACGGCGCCCGATTACAACCGGGTGTTTAATGCCCTCGCGGCCTTCCTCCCGGAGATCCTGCCCAATCGGGGACAGCCCCTCTTTTTCCGCTGGCGCGCGCTGCCGACGGGCAATCGCGAATATGCGACCCGGAGCGACACCACGCGCTTCCTGGTCGGAATGGAGGGCCCGCTCGGCTTCCTCTCGCAGTGGGATTACCGCGTCGGCGTCTCCCAGGCCGAGAGCAAGGGCAGTTCGACGCTGAACAACGGCTACGTTTACCAGCAGCCGTTCGCGGATCTGCTCAACAAGGGCATCCTGAATCCCTTTTCCTATACGCAGACCCCCGAGGCGCTCGCCGCGCTCGACAAGGTGCGGGCCAATGGCGTCAAGCTCTACGGCGGCACCTACACGACGGACCAGGCCGACTTCACCGCCTCCGGCCCGTTGTTCAAGCTGCCCGCCGGGCAGGTGATGGCCGCCGCCGGGCTCGACTGGCGCGAGGAGAGATATTTCTTTGCCGGCGACCAGCGCCCCAACGCGAACACGGTCGAGGCGCTCATCTTCAACGCGCCGTTCGACAACGCGCTCGCCACGGCCGGCACGCTCAAGCGCACGATCAAGGCCGCGTTCGCCGAATTGCAGGTGCCCGTCGTCAAGGGCCTCGATCTGAATCCGGCCGTGCGCGTCGACCAGTACGCCGGCTTTGGCCGCACCACCAACCCGAAGGTCACCCTGCGTTTCGCACCCACCGAACAATTCCTCGTCCGCAGCACCTACAGCACCGGCTTCCGCGTGCCCACCTTCAAGCAGATGTTTGATCCCACCACGCTCACGACCTACGCAGGCAACGATCTGGCCGATCCGGCGCGCGGCACCAACGGCGTGGTCACGGCCAGCGCGCCGGCCGTCAAACCCGACATTTACGGCGGCGGCAAACCCGACCTGCAGCCCGAGACGGCCAAGATGTACTCGGCCGGCTTCGTCATTGCGCCCAACGGCCGCTTCAGCGGGAACGTGGACTGGTGGTCGGTCGAGCGCAACGGCCAGATCCAGACGTTCGGCCTCACGGAACTCGCCAGGAACTACGCGGTGTTCAAGGACAACTTCATTCGCGACAGCGCCGGCACGCTCACCGGCGTCGACACCCGCTGGGTCAACACGGGCACGGTGGTCACCCGTGGCATCGAGGTCGGCCTGAAGGGCGGCGCCGATGTCCGCGGCGGCAAGCTCTCCGCCGGCTTCGATGTCTCGTGCCTGCTCGAAAAGAAATCGAAACTGCTCCCCAGCGCACCCTTTGGCGTCAGCGAAGTCGGCCAGTTTACGCGGTCCAGTGACCTGGGCATTCGGTGGAAACACACGGCCAATGTCAGTTACCGCCGGGGCAATTGGATGGTAATGCTCAACGAAATGTACCGCGGCGGCTATGTCGACGCTGTGTTGCCCGGCGTGGCCAATGGCACGGTCAAACCGGTCAACTGGCAACCGAACGTCAAAGCCTACGATATCTACAGCTTCAGCCTGACGTACCGCGGGTTGAAAAATATGACGGTCGTCGCCGGGGTGAAGAACCTGTTTAATACCGATCCCCCGTTCTCCGCGGCCTACGATACCAACACGGGTGCGGGCAGCAGCTGGGAGCCGCGCGTGGCCGACCCGCGCGGCCGGTCGTTTACTTTGCGGCTGGACTACGAGTTTCGGTGAACCCGTTTGGCGCCGTGGCGCCCCGCCTGGCCATCCGGGACCCCAGGCGGGTGGGGATTTCCGCCCGGCTGTGCGTCGCGCGGCGCTTTGCCGTTAGCGCCGCGAGGGCAGCGTGGTTTCCCCGGCGGCGACGCGATGGAGGAAGAGCGCGACGATCTGCGCGCGTGGCGCGATCGTCTCGACGCGGCAGAACTCCCGGTCGCTGTGCAGGTGGTCGCCGAGGGGCCCGAGCGCGTCGAGGTTGGGCAGCCCGGCCTCGCTGAGAAAGTTTCCGTCCGAAGCTCCGGCGGTGTGCACCCAGTTGAAAGGGGCGACCCCGACGTCGCGGGCGGCGCGCTGCCATTCCGCAAAAGCGCGAATCTCGGCGGGCACGCATTCCTTCGGTGGGCGATTGAAGCCGCCCTGCAACTCGAGCTTTAGTCCGTCGATCGCGTTGACCCGGTCCGCCAGCTCCCGGAAACGCGCTAGGAGTGGCTCGCGATTCGCCGGCGTCGTAACGCGCACATCGATTTCCGCCTTCGCCCAATGGGGGACGACGTTCGTGGCCGCCGTGCCGCCGTGGAAATTGCCGATGTTGACGAGCACGCCGGGCATTTCCGCCGGAATCTTGGCGGCCTCGAGCACGAACCCGGCCAGCGCGAGCAGGGCACTCCGGCCATCATTGGGCACTTTCGCGGCGTGCGCGGCACGACCGTGGCAAATGGCCATAACCGTGCCGGTGCCCTTGCGCGACTGGACGATATCACCCGAAGGGCGTCCCGGCTCGAAGACGAAACCGAAGTCGCTGCGGCGGGCGGCGGCGCGCAGGAGTTCGACCGAACCATGGGAGCCAGTCTCCTCGTCGGGGGTGAGCAGGACTTCCCACCCGACCTGCGCGGCGTGCGGCGTCTGCTCGAAGGCCTGCAGTGCCGCGAGCATGGTGACGAGGCCGCCTTTCATGTCGGCCGTTCCCGGGCCGTTCACCGTTTGCGCGTCCAGCCAACGGCAGGTTTGAAACGCGTCGTCGGCTTCGTAGACCGTGTCGTAGTGACCGCAGAGCAACACCCGACACGGAGCGTTGGGCCGCAGGCGCAGGCTCAGCGAGCACACGCCGGCCGGATTGTAGCCGGGCGCGTTCGCCGGGATTTCTTCGACCATCGCAGCTGGAAATGCGCGCACCCAGTCGTTGCGCAGCGACGTGCGCATCCGTTCGAGGCCGGCGGCGTGACCGGAGCCGGAGTTGATCGCGGCCCAGCGTTCCAGCAACGCGCCAAGTTCTGGTGTGCGCGCGGTCAGCGCAGTGATCGAGGCTGGGACGGACATGGCGAGGTACATGACTAAGACGGGCCATATGCCCGGTCCAAGGACTTTCTACCGGGAGGTTGTCGGAAACGCTCCCTGCTTGTCATTCTGAGACTCGTCACGAAGCGCGTGCAAGGTGGACCGGGGCGCTCCGCGCGCGGTCAGCGTTGGGCTCGATCTCACGTTCGATGGCCGCGCACGGAGTGCACGGCCCACCCGGTACGCCTTCGATGGGCTTTGGCATGACGTATTTCCGAGACGTCATCAGCAGCGAAGCAAAGAATACGTGGTCCCGACGGGGTGGATTTTTCACTAACGCCTTAGAGTGACAAACATTGGTTTTTCGACCCGCTCTTGGCGCGGGCGCCAAGAGCGAGCGATGGGGTGGTTGTCAGTCACGCCCGTCGTACCTGGCCAACATCAGCGCAATCTCATCGAGTTCGTCGCGAGAGTTCTGACCGGGGGGAGGCACATTGCGGTTTAGCAATAGACTAAACACGAGCCGTTCGCCCGCCGCCGTCGTGACATAACCGGAAAGCGCATTGGCCCAGCGCAGTGTGCCGGTTTTGGCGCGAAGATTTCCCTCGGCCGGGGTGCCTTTCATGCGTCGAGCAAGTGTGCCCGTGGTGGCGGCCACCGGGAGGGAACTGATGAACGCATCCTTTTCGCGATGCGCGGCCATGAACTCCAATAGCCGTACAAGGGCTGCGGCGGTCGTGAGATTATTGCGGGAAAGACCCGAGCCTTCCTCGAAAAAAACTTCGTCCGGGCGCAGCGCATTCGCCCGCAGGAAGTCGTCCAGCGCTGTGACGGCTAGTTCGTCCGCCCGCTGCCACGCCGGAGTTTTTTCCGTACGTTGGAGTTCGCCGAGATGGGAGAAAATTAAATCGGACTCCAAATTCTGCGATGAACGCAGTACTGTCCCGATCAATTCTCGCAAGGGGGCCGAGGTCACTTCACCCAGCGGGAGTGCGACGGCCCGGGCGGCCGGCGCTTCCGGCCAGCGCAGGCCGCGCGCCTGACCGTCAATTCGGATGCCCCTGCGGGCCAGCGCTTCGCGCAGCGCCCGGGCAAACCAATCGGCGGGGCGGGGCACGGTCGCCTCCGTGGCCACGACTTTGCCACCGGCGGGCAATTCGCCCCAGACCCGCACCTGATTTTCGCCGGACAAGCGCAGCACGCGAATCTGCGGCGTGACGCTCGTGCTGCCGGTGGTGAGGCGGTTGTCAATGACGAGGCCGGTGGACGGTTGCAGGAGTTCGATCGTGCACGGTGTGCCGGCCTCCCGGCCCGGAGCGATCCGGAGGTCGGCGTAGTTGTCCTCCAGACTGATCGCGGAGATTTCCGCGCCATAATCGTCGCTCAGGTCGTCCGCGGTCCAGCCGGCGCCGTAAGGTGGAGCATGGAAATAGGTCGCGTCCGCCACGAGCTCGCCGGTGATGTGGCGGACTCCGGCCCGCTCGAACACGGCCACGAACGGCTCGAACAGCGCCCAGAAGTCCCGCCGATCGCGGCGACCGTTCCAACTGGGATCGCCCCGCCCGCACACGATGACGTCACCCTTGAGTTCGCCGGCCCCATTCACGGCGGCCGTGGCAACTATCGGGGTGACGATGCGATAATCGCCGCCGAGTTGGGAGAGGGCCAGGGCGGCTGTGTAGAGTTTAGTGTTGGACGCTGGGCTCAGGCGGCGGTCCGCGTGGTGTTCGAACCAAACCGTGCCTCGATCGAGCGAGGCAATCTTAACGCTCCAGCTGGCGCCGGCGAATCGAGGCGAACTGACATAGGCTTCGAGACCCGGGCGTAGTTCCGCCAGCGAATGGAAAGCTTGGGGCGGGAGTGAATCGCCGCCAACTCCCCATGTGGCCGGCGCCAGGGCCGCGACGAGGCCCCACGCCAAGCCCCACGGGAATGAAGGCATCATGGCCCGGTTAAAAAGAAGCCGCCGCGGCCCAACGGGGTCCGTTAGAAGGTAAGACTGCGACCCGGGAGCCCAAGGTTTTCGCCGGGCGAAAACCTACTTCAGCAGCATTTCCTTCACTGACTTGCCCGCCGGGATCATCGGCAGCACGTGCTCGGTGTAGGGCACGATGACGTCGAGAACGTAAGGGCCGTCGTGATCCAGCATCTCTTGGATGGCGGCCTTTAGCTCGCTCTTCTTAATGACGCGGCGACCCTTCACGCCGAAACCCTCGGCGATCTTCACGAAGTCGGGATAAAGCGCGTCGGGATTGTCCGGGCTGCCGACGTTCGATTCGTCACCGAGGATCGTGTTGCCGCGGACGCTGCCATAGAAGCGGTCTTCCCACTGCACGACCATACCGAGGTGCTGATTGTTCAGGATCATCGCCTTCGCCCCGATCTTCTCGATGTGCGCGGTCGCGAGTTCCTGGATGTTCATCACGAATGAACCGTCGCCGTCGATGTCGATGACCTGTTTGTCGGGAAACGCGACCTTGGCCCCAAGGGCCGCGGGATAGCCGAAGCCCATCGCGCCGAGACCGAGTGAGCTGATGTACCGGCGGGGCTCGTCAAAGCGGTAGAATTGCGCGGCCCACATCTGGTGCTGGCCCACGCCCGTTGTGATAATCGCGTCGCCCTTGGTCAGTTCGTAGAGCGCCGCGACGGCCTCCTGGGGGACGATGTGCTTGCTCTGCTCGAAGCGGAACGGCTGCTCCTTTTTCCACGTCGCGATTTGCGCGTGCCACGCCTTCGTGTCGGGCGGGGCGAACTTTTGGGCGGCGGCGAGCGCGGTGAGGCGGGTCAGCGCGTGCTTGATGTCGCTCGTGATGGCGAGCAGGACGCGCTTGTTCTTGTTGTGCTCGGATGTGTCGATGTCGATGTGGACGATCTTCGCCTGCGCCGCAAACTTGGTCGTGTCGCCGGTGATCCGGTCGTCAAAGCGCGCGCCGAAACAAAGCAAGAGGTCGCACTGGTCGACGGCCCAGTTGCCATAGGCGGCACCGTGCATGCCGAACCATTGCATGGAGAGACGGTGCGACTCCGGAAAACCACCGAGACCCATGAGCGTGGTGGCCACGGGAATATTGGTCGTCTCGGCGAACGCCTTCAGTTCCTTGTGCGCTTCGGCGGAGATGATGCCCCCGCCGGTATAGAGAACGGGGCGCTTGGCTTCCGCGATCAGCGCGAGGAGTTGCTTGAGCTGGTCGTCCGTGGCATGCTGGGTGGCGGTGGCGTAGCTGCTGCGAAATTCCACGGTGGCCGGAAACACGGGCTGGAACTTGGCCTGCTGGATGTCCTTCGGGATATCGATGACCACGGGACCGGGTCGGCCGCTGCGGGCGAGGTGGAACGCTTCCTTGAAGATGCGCGGCAGCTCGTTCACGTCGATGACGAGATACGAATGCTTCACGATCGGCAGCGTCATCCCGTAGAAATCGGTCTCCTGAAAGGCCATCTTGCCGATGTACTTTGATAACACCTGCCCGGTAATGGCCACCAGTGGGATGGAATCCATGTAGGCGTCGGCAATCGCCGAGACCAAATTGGTCGCGCCCGGACCGCTAGTCGCCATGCACACGCCGACTTTGCCGGTGGCGCGGGCAAAGCCTTCAGCCGCAAACGAACCACCTTGTTCGTGGCGGGGTAGGATGGTGCGGATCTTGTCGGTCCGGGCCAGCGCCTGATGCAGTTCCTGCGAGGCGCCGCCGGGATAGGCGAAAATGACATCGACGCCCTCGCGGATCAGGCACTCGACGACGCAGTCGGCACCCTTCATTTCGCGGCCGATCTCGGCCTGAGGAAACGCTGCGGGAGAGGTGGTGTCTTTTTTCATGTCTAGGCTTCGATTAAAAAGCCCGCTAGCAAAAACCATTGGCTGGCGACGACGCAAGCCCGGTGTGGACGGTTGGCCTGCCAAACTGGGTTTTTCCCCGTCGGCCAGATTGGAATTAAGGCAATTTCCGCCTTCTATTTCATCCACTTGTGTCCATTTGCCAATGGGCGGCCAGAAATGCGGCGGGCGAAAGATTTGGTTTGGAGCAAGGCAGGTTACCTGCGCTTAGGCGCAACGGCGGCGAGATTTGCCCAGGAGTCAATCCAAGGTTCCTGACTAGCCGGACCACTCCTCACACGAATTCTCCGCCCGAAATCCGAGATCCGCGGTGTCCCGTCTATCGGGCAAGTCAGTATGGTGAGCCCTTCGGATCACCCTCCGCCGGGCCGGTGCTTTTGAGTGCGAGATCCGGATGGCCGTTTCTCGGCACCTTGGCGCTTCGGCGCGGGCACTGGCGTAAAAAGGCTGGCGAATTGCAATCGTCCCCACACGTTGCCGCCATGCTCAAGCTGCTCTTTATTGGCGATATCGTGGGTCGGCCCGGCCGGGATATTGTGGCGGAGCGGCTCGCGAGAATTCGCCAGGAGCACGCCCTCGATTTCGTCATCGCCAATGCCGAGAATGCGGCGGCCGGCGCGGGTATTACCGAAACAATTGCCAAGTCGATTCTCGGGTGCGGGGTCGACGCCATCACGTTGGGCGACCATGTTTGGGACCAGCGCGGCTGGGAGAACGAAATCACCCAAATGGAACGCGTGTGCCGGCCGGCAAATTTGCCCAAGTCAAATCCTGGATGGGATCACTTGATCCTCGAAGCCCGGGGCTTTCGCGTGGCGGTCTTTACGGTGCTTGGACGCACCTTCATGAACATGAAGGCGGACTGTCCCTTCCTCTGTGCCGATCGGATGATTGCGCAACTGCGTCCCCAGTGCGACGCGATCATCGTGGAAGTCCATGCCGAAGCCACGTCCGAGAAGCAGGCCCTCGGCTGGCACCTCGACGGACGCGTGACGGCGGTACTTGGCACCCATACCCATGTTCCGACCGCCGACGCGTGCCTGCTGCCGAAGGGAACCGCGTTTATCTGTGACGTGGGGATGACCGGGCCCTACGCGAGCGTGTTGGGTCGGGAGGTAAAACCGGTCGTCGAGCGGTTTCTTGATGGGATGCCCCGGCGGTTTGAAGTCGCCACTGAAGATGTTCGGCTGTCCGGCGCGATGATCGAAATCGGAGCTTCGATGGCGCGGGCAAAGAAAATCGAGTTGTTTACCGTGCGGGCCTGATCCGCAGGAATTCAGCGGA
>CANJNJ010000041.1 GCA_947474995.1 Opitutaceae bacterium
GGCTCTTGTTCCGTTCGACAAAGTCCTGCGCCTCGGCGGCGAAGAGATCGCCGGCATAGGCCACGCGCTTCGTCGCATAGCCCGTGCCTTCGACGGGGCCGACCGGCGTCACCACATTGGGCAACGGCACCCGTTCGCCATTTCGCCAGAGAAAATTCGGGTAGTAATTGTGCGCGTGGGTTTGGTTCAGGAATCCGTAGTAGTAATCAAAACCCTGCCGCCGCGGCTCACCTTCCTCGTCGACCAGCCCGAGGCCCCATTTGCCCACGAGGCCCGTCGCGTAGCCGGCCTGTTGCAGGACGCGGGCGACCGTCACATCTCCCGTGCGCAGCGTCTGCGCCGCGCTGTTGCCCGCCCCGGCGTTCCCGCGCACGCGCGTATGCCCCATATGCAGGCCGGTCAGTAACACGCTGCGGGAAGGCGCACACACGGTGTTACCGGCATAGAATTGCGTGAACCGCATCCCTTCGGCCGCGAAGCGATCGATGTTCGGCGTCTCGATCAACTTCTGCCCGTAGCAGCCGAGTTCACCGTAACCGAGGTCGTCGGCCAGGATGAAGACGATGTTTGGCCTCGCGGGCTGCGCCCGCGAGGGAGTGGCCAGGGCAAGGAAAACAGCCGGGGGGATCAGCCACCAGAGAGGCACGCGCATGGCAGAGACGGAATCGATTGCCGTTCAGGTTTCAATGCCGCGTGCGTTCGGCCTCCGTTTAGCCCCCATCCATCACGCTTTTTGTGAAGATATTTTTGTCACAGAGCGCACAGAGTTCGCACCCAGAGTTCACCGAGCCGAACAGGCTGTCTTGCTCCGTGGCCTCGGTGGCTGGGCTCCGTGTCCTCTGTGACTCATGCGTTGGGTTGATCCAAGTGTGCCCATATCGATCCGGCTCGTTCCTGTTTGCGACGATTTCCAAGCCCCAAACCAGTGCACAGGAGACCAAACCGAGGACAATCCGAGCTCGATCCCGGCCATTCCGATTTCTCCGGTCTCTGCCCGGCCTCGGATTGAACTCCTGTGCAAGGTCTGGGTGGCTCGTTCAACGATTGCGAGGCGCCACCCGGTCGAGGAGTCGTTTCCGGTCCGCCGTTCAATGTTTTGGCTGCTCCTTTGGCTTGCCCGCCTCTGGCGGGCTGCGGCCCTGAGCCGCGGGGCGAATTTTCCGGGTTGGCGGCCTCGACGGAGCTCGGCCTTCCATCGCCGGACCTCGACCGCAGATATCATCGGCAAATTCCTCTGGCTAGGGGCGCCATCTGCTGACTCCCTTCGCCGCAGCTGGATCGCCCGATCCGCTGAATCATCTTCCCCACCCCGTGATGCCGAACGATTCTTCGCCCCCGAGCCTCATCCGGGCGATCGGCCGCTGGTCGCTCGTCGCCCTGGTGGTCAACAGCATCATCGGCAGCGGCATCTTCGGCCTGCCTGGCGATATCGCAAAACTCCTCGGGCCGGCCGCGCCCTGGGCCTACCTCATCGCCGCCGTGGGCATTGGCATCATCATGGCCGTCCACGCGGAACTGGCCTCGCAATTCAGCGACGCCGGCGGCCCCTACCTCTATGCGCGCGAGGCCTTCGGCCGGCTTTGCGGAATTCAAATGGGCTGGTTCGCCTGGCTCGTCCGCGTGACGTCCGGCGCGGCCAACGCGAATCTGTTCGTCATCTATTTTGGCGAGTTCTGGCGCAACGCCACGTCACCGTGGCCGCGCGCCTTGCTGCTGATCGGCCTGATTGGCGGCCTCGCCGTCGTGAATATCCGCGGGGTCCGCGGCGGAGCCCGGATTTCCAATCTGCTGACGGCGGCCAAACTCGTGCCGCTGGGAGCACTCATTGTCGCCGGGTTGCTCTTTGTCCACCGCCCGGCCAGCATCGCCGCCGCGGCGGACCCCAGCCTCGCCAGCTGGTCGAATGCCGTCATGGCCCTGATTTTTGCGTTCGGCGGCTTCGAGATGGCGCTCATCCCGATGGCCGAGGCGAAAAACCCGCGCCGCGATGCCCCGTTCGCCTTGTTCACCGGGCTCGCGATCGTGACGACCGTTTACGCCCTGATTCAGATCATCACCATGTGGTCGGTGCCCGATCTCGCGGGGCGGACGCGGCCGCTCGCGGATGCCGCGCGAGGGATCATCGGCCCGGCCGGCGCCGGGCTCATTGCCCTCGGCGCCATGCTTTCGACCTACGGTCACCTCAGCGCCCAGCTCGTTTCCACCCCGCGGCTCACTTACGCGATGGCGCAAAACGGCGACCTGCCCCCCGCTTTGGCGGCGGTGCATCCGCGGTTCCGGACCCCTTACCTATCCATCGTCCTCTGGGCGGTCGTGGTGATCGGACTGGCGATCTACGGAAGTTTTATCTGGAACGCGATTTTGTCGGCGGCGGGCCGACTGCTGACGTACTCGATTGGCTGCGCGGCCTTGATTCGTTTCCGCCACCTGCGACCAACGGCCGACGCGTTCCGGCTGCCGGCAGGCACGCTCTTCGCGGTGCTTGGAATGGTTTTTTGCTTGGCGATGATCTTTCGGATGAACGCCGAGCATGCGAAGATCATCCTCACGATCACGGTCGTCGCCGCGGTGAACTGGCTCGTGGTGCGGCGGCGGGCGCAGCGCGAAGCAAGGCCCGGAGTTTAACCGCTAATTTTCGCTGATGTTTCGCCTCCGCAATGGCTGCGGCGATGAGCACTCACCGCCAACGGCTTTCGCGGGGCCATGGCCCCGCTGGCCACTAGAGGCTATCATGCACTTCCTCGTCGTAGTCCTCCCCGAGAGGGCAGGGCTGGAAAGTTCGATTGAACCGATCTGTCCCGCTTCTCTCGAAGCGGGCTACTTTCGGTCGAATCGGAAACCATCTGGCAAAGTGCATGACAGCCTCTAGCGAAGATTAGCGGTTAAACTTGCCCCGCCGGCTTGCGGCCGCGAACACTCGCGGCCGCCCTCATGCAAGAATCGCAACGCCTGCGCGCCGTTCAGTCGCCCATCATTCCTGTCATCGCGGATTTGATTCGCAGCTGCCCGGGCACGATTTCCCTTGGCCAGGGCGTCGTTAACTACGGTCCGCCGCCGTCAGCCCTCGAGCAGATGAGCCGGTTTCTCGCCGATCCGGCGAATCACAAGTACCAGTCCGTCGCCGGCCTGCCGGCCCTGCTCGCGGCCATCGAGTCCAAGCTCGCGGCGGAAAACGGCCTGCGCGTCGGCCCGGAAAATCGCGTGATGGTGACGGCCGGCGGCAACAACGCCTTCCTCAACGCGGTGCTCGCGATCGCGGATCCCGGCGACGAGATCATCCTGCCGACGCCCTACTACTTTAATCACGAAATGGCGGTCACGATGGCGAACTGCCGGCCGGTGCTCGTGCCGACGGACGAGAACTACCAGCTGCAGCCCGACGCGATTCGCGCGGCGATCACCGCGCGAACGCGGGCGGTCGTGACGGTCTCGCCCAATAATCCCACCGGGGCCGTGTATTCCGCCGCGGCGTTGCGCGAGGTGAATCGGCTTTGCGCGGAACGCGGGATCTATCACATCAGCGACGAGGCCTACGAGTATTTCACCTACGACGGCGCGGAGCATTTCTCCGCCGCGTCATTGCCCGGCAGCGCGGCGCACACGATTTCGCTCTATTCGCTTTCGAAGGCCTACGGCTTTGCGAGCTGGCGGATCGGCTGGATGGTCTTTCCCACGCCGCTCGAGGCCGCGATGCGAAAAATCCAGGACACGATCATGATTTGTTCGCCGGTGGTCTCGCAATTCGCCGCCATCGGCGCGCTGCAGGCCGGCCGCGCCTATGCGCAGGAAAAACTGCGCGACATCGCCGAGGTGCGGGCCACCGCGCAGGCCCGGCTCGCGCAGGTCGAGGGCTGCCTCGTGCCGCCGGCGAAGGGCGCGTTTTATTTCCTGCTGCGCCTGGCGACCAAGCGCCACCCGATGGAAATGGCCGAGCGCCTGGTGCGGGAGCACGGCGTCGCCGTCATTCCGGGCAACGCGTTTGGGATTACGGAAGGCTGCCAACTGCGCGTCGCCTACGCCGCCTTGCCGAAAGCCACCGCGACGGAGGGGCTCGATCGGCTCGTGCGGGGACTGAATGCGCTGCTGCGGTGATCGACGGCACTTGGCCTCTGATCAGAACCACCAATGTTCGTAGTTCCGCCTTCAGGCGGAATCTGAATGAACCAGGCCTTCCGCCTGAAGGCGGAACTACGAACATGGCCCGGGCACGCCAAATTCAGTGATTCTTGGTTTCACACCCCAACGCCACCCACCAAACCCACGCGAGAAACACAGCTTGAAACGGCAGCCGCCACCAGAGCTGAAGCGAGGTTAACGTCGTGCCGGGCATATGGCCCTGCAAGGCGACGTGCAGGTTGGCCGGGAAGATCGCGACCAAAAGCGCGAGCAAACCCCAACCCGCCCGCCGCCGCATCGCCGGAACCAGCAGCCCCACGCCCCCGAGAGTCTCGGCGGCCCCGCTGATGAGGTTCATCGCCGACGGCCACGGCAGCCATGACGGCATCATGCCCAGATAAATTTCCGGCGCGCGAAAGTGATTCGCTCCCGCCACCACGAAAAAGAGCGCGAGCACCCAGCGCGCGATCAGCCGCGCGCGCTTCACGCCACCGGCGTCTTCGCCGCAGCGCCGCCGAAAAGTTCCTTGAGCGAGTGCCAGGCCTTGCGCAAACCCGCGGGCCGCACGCCTCCGCCGATCAGGTAGGCTCGCGCCAGCGTTTCCTCATGGCCGCGATAGCGCGGCGGCAAGAGGAACAGCGTGTCGGACTTTTCCGAAAGGATTGTGGAAAAAAACAGCCCCTGACCGATCGCCATCGACGCGGGCGCTGCCGGCAACACGGCGGCACGCGGCGCCAGCCACAGCCAGGGGCGGTACATAAATTCCAGCCCGCCCTGCGTCCGCTGCACCAGCCGCCCATAAGTCCGCACCGGCACGCCGGGCAGATTGCCCCCGGCAAACATCCAGTTGTCGTTTTCCTTCGGCGTGAAGCGGTTGGTCCGGCGCGAGAAGAAATCCCAGCAAAACACAGAACCGAAAATTGTCAGGCGAAACGCCCAGCCCGCCACCAGCCACGCCACGAGGATGACGACGATCGAAAGCAAGGCTCCGACCCACGGGTTGATGGTCGCCGATAGGGTCAGCACGCCGAGCAGCGTGGTCCGGGCGCCCTTCAGCGCCGCATCGATCGCGCCCCACGGGCTGAGCAGGATGAGGACGTTGATCGCGTGCGAGGCCATCCACACGACCGCAAACATGGCGATGCCAAACGGGATCGTCAGGACGTTGAGCAGCCATGACAGATCCACGTTCGCGAGATGGATCATCGCCAACCCGTCGGTCACGAACGGGTGGCTCTCGGCGACCTTGCTCCCGACCACCCATTTCGAAAGCGCGCCCATCGTCAGCGGGACCACTGCTCCCGCGGCGACCAATCCCGTCGCCTTGTTCTCGATCGTCTCGAGCATGTCGAAGGGTTTCTTCAGGCCGGGCGGCAAAAGCGTGCCGCAGGCGTCCTTGGCCGCACAGGCACCCACGATCAGCAGGGCGGGGACAAAAAACGTCCACTGCGCATACCAGGGCAAATCCGCCCGCGCCTTCTCATCCTTGGCGCTGAACCATTGATAGGCCCCGTAGGCGCTGGTCCCGAGCAGGGGCGAAATCGCCATGCCCGTGACGCTCGAGATGGCCGTGGCCACGGGCGCCGCCGGCGAATGGTCGACCGGCGCCTTGGGCGCAGGCGCGGGCGCTGCCGGGGCGGCACCCGCCGCAAAGGCAAAAGGCGCGAATAGGACGCCGAGCGCAAAGGTGAGAGCGAACAGCGGAAGCAGCCGTTTCATTCCGCTAACTTGCGTAAATTACGGCTTCAGGGGAAGCACAACGATGCGACGCAGCAGGCCTTCTTGAACTTTAGCCGGTCCCGAAACGGCGAGCTTGCTGGAGCCGCGACGAGGGCGTCGCGGCCCCAGTGAACGTCGGCCGAAAGTGTCGCCCAGTGGGTACCACGGGGCTCCCGCCTCCCGCCGGCCCGATTCAATTTCGGCCACGTGGCCAAAATCAACCTTGCTGCTGGCCGCGACCAGCCTGACCGTTTTTTCGGCCGGCCCGCGGTCCAAAACCCGCGCGAATCGCTCCATGCTTTCCTCCTCCCGCACTTCGCTTTGGTTCCAGCGCCGGTTGCCATGGCTTTGGGCGGCCGCCGCCGCGATGCCGATCCTTTTTGTCGCGACGACGGCCGTCAGCGGAAGCCGCAACATCGTTTACTACGACGAGTTCGAAACCGCCCTCGAACTTCTGCTGCGCATCAATGCGGGCCTCGATTGGCGCGAACTGCTCCAGCGTCTCTTCGCGCTCAGCAATGAGCATCGCACGGTCGCGAGCCGCTTGATCTTTGCCGTCAGCTACTGGCTGACGGGCGGCATCAATTTTCACGTCATCAGCGCGATTGGAAACCTCTTCCTGGTGGGCGCCGCGGCCATCCTCGTCGCGACCGCCGCCACCACCGAGCGCCGCGTCCGTCTCGGTGTGCTCCTGGCCTTTGGATTATTCCAGCTGGAAAACTTCGAGGGCTTCATCTGGGCCGGCGCCTCGATCGATCACTTTCAAGTGCTCACCTTTGCCGTGGCCGCCGTGGCCGCGCTCGCGCGCGGCACGCGGCCGGCCTGGGTGCTCGGCGCCGCCTGCGGCGTCTGGGCCACCTTTACCCTAGCCCACGGCGCCGTGGTCTGGCCCGTCGGTGCCCTCATGCTCTGGCAACAGCGGCGCTGGGCCTGGCTCGGGGCCTGGGGAGGCGTAACGATCGTCGCGCTGGCGATTTTCTTCTATGGGTTCGCGTTCAACCCCGGCCACCATCTCTCCACGGTGTCTTTCGGTCATGCCGCCCGGATTTTAATCTATTGGCTCACGCTGCTCGGCGGGCCGCTCACGCTCGGCGCGGCGAAATTCGCGCCGTGGCTGGGCCTCGTTTTGCTCGGCGGGCTCGGCTATGTTTTTCGCCGCGGCGCGGCGAAGCGCGAAACGATCCCGTTTTTCACCGCCCTGTATGCCCTCGGCGCCCTCGCCCTGGTCGCTTTCGGTCGCTCGGAGCTGGCCGGCCCGCAAATCACCTCGCGTTACCTCGTGATTGGCGACCTCGCCTGGGCGTTGTTGTTGTACATGCTGATTGAGGCGCACACGGATCCGCTGCGGCCGTATCGCGAGCTCCTCTGGCTGCTGCCGGCGCTCGTGGCCTTCAATCTCGCGGCGGACGTCAAATTCCTGCCGACCATTCAGGATTTCAACGAAATGCGGGACCGCGCCGCCACGAGCTTCATGCAATACGGGGAGGATGGCCGCGGCCTCCTGAACCTCCGCCTTCATCCGTCGCCCGGCCACGCGGAACGGCTGCTGACGCCGGCGGCGGAGCGCGGAATCTATGCCCTGCCCCGCGTCTCGCGCGCCAGGGAATTTCCCGCGGCCGAGCCAAGCACGCGGATGGTCGCGGCCCTCGACGAGTTGGTCGTCAACGACCGCGCCGTCACCCTTGGCGGCTGGGCCATGCTCCCCGGGGAGCGCGCGCGCCGCGGCGAGGTGTTCGTTGTCCTCGACGGCAAAAACTCACGCTACATCTTCAGCACGCTCACCCTGCCCCGCTCGGACATCGCCAAGTACTACAACGAGCCCAGGTGGAAACTCGGCGGCTTTCGCGCCGTCCTCTTCCGGGACCAGTTGCCGGCCGAGGACTTCACCGTGGGCGTGATGATCGTGCATCGGGGCGTCGCCGAGGTCATGATGACGGCGAGCCGGGTTTTGCTGGCCCCGGGCCAGGCGCCGGCGGTGCCGCTTGCCACCAAGCCCTGAGCTCACCGAGCATCCCCGCGTGTTGACCAAGGCCGATCTGCAGCGTCTGCGCTCGCTGCGCGAAAAAAAAATCCGCGAAGAGCTCGGCCGGTTCGTCGTCGAGGGCGAGAAGGTCGTCGGCGAACTGCTCGCGATGAATTTTCCGCTGGTGGAAATCTACGCGACGGCGGCGTGGCCCGAAAGCCAGCGCGCAAACGTCGTCCGCCTCTCCGAGCAGGAGATGGCCCGGGTTACCCATCTGCCCGCACCCTCGAGCGTGCTGGCGGTGGGCCAAATCACCCGCACCCCGCTTCCCCCCGGTGCCCTCTCTCACGGGCTCACGCTCGCACTCGATGGCGTGCAGGATCCCGGAAACGTCGGCACGCTCCTGCGCATCGCCGACTGGTTCGCCTGCGATCGCGTTTTGCTGTCGCCCGACTGCGCCGATCTTTTTCATCAGAAAGTCATCGATGCCAGCAAGGGTTCCTTCGCGCGTGTGCCGGTTCACACCGTGGAGCTCGCGGCGGCGCTGGCGACGATTGCGTCAACCGTTCCCGTGCTGGGCTGTGAGCTCAAAGGTGACGATGTCCATACTCTGCCGCCGCTGCGCGACGCCGTCATCGTCATCGGCAGCGAGGGCCGCGGCTTGTCGGCGGCCGTCGCCGCCCGCGTGACGCGCCGCGTGACCATTCCGCGTTTCGGCGGAGCCGAGTCGCTCAATGCCGCCGTCGCCGCCGCCATCGTGTGCGACAACCTGCGGCGGACGGCACCGCGCTGAGTGCGGGCATGCGTCGGTCGGTCGCTGCGGCCTTTGCTTGTAGTCCCTCCTTTAGGCGGAATCCGGTCCGTCTATATCCGCAGCCAAACCTTCCGCCTGAAGGCGGAACGACAAACCCGACTCAAATCGTAGAGTGAAGCATCCCACCGCGTCTTGCTTCGACCACCGGGTTTTCTACGCTCACCACCTCTCCCCATGAATCGTCGCATCCTTCGTTCTGCCGTCATGTGCGCGGCGCTTGCCTTCACCGCCCTGTCCAGCCGGGCCGCCGAGCCCGACGACGAGGACGAAAAGCCGGCCCCGATGGGAAAAATTCTGAATCCCGGCACGCGGGACGCGACGCCCAGCGTCAGCCCGGCCTCCAACGAGGGCCAGCAGGCCATCCAGCGGATGACCGTCCCGGCCGGCCTCGAACTCAAGCTCTGGGCCGCCGAGCCGATGCTCGCGAATCCGGTCGCGTTCAATTTCGACGAACGCGGCCGCATCTTCGTGGCCGAGACCTATCGCTATCGCTCCAGTGTCCTCGATATCCGCGACTACATGTGGATGCTCGAGGACGAGCTCGCCAACCGCAACGAGGCCGACTGGATGTCCACGTTGCGCCGCCGCTTCGGCGAAGAGGGCCTCAAGGAGCTTTCGATCGAAAGCGAACAGGTCCGCCTCCTCGAAGATTCCCAGGGCACCGGCGTTGCGGACAAATCCGTGGTCTACGCCGGCGGTTTCAACGGCCCGCTCGACGGCATCGCCTCCGGCGTCCTCGCCCGCCGCGGCAAGGTCTGGTTCACCAACATTCCCAGCCTTTGGATGTTCGCCGGTGACGACCGCGCCGCCGTCCGCACCGAGCTCAGCCGCGGGTACGGCGTTCGCTTCAACTTCACCGGCCACGATCTCCACGGCCTCATCTTCGGCCCCGACGGCAAACTCTATTTCAGCTGCGGCGATCGTGGCTCGTCCGTGCCCACCAAGGAAGGCGGCGTGCTCAACGCCCCCGACATGGGCGCGGTGTTCCGCTGCAACCCCGACGGCACACAACTGGAAATGTTCGCCTGGGGCCTCCGCAATCCCCAGTCGCTGCTCTTCACGGAAAACGGCGACCTCATCACGGGCGACAACGACTGCGACCACGGCGACGAAGAGCGGCTGGTTCACGTGGTCGAGGGCGGCGACAGCGGCTGGCGCATCGGCTATCAGTTCGCCCCGCTCGGTCGCGCCGGCCCTTGGAATACCGAGCAACTCTGGTGGCCGCGCCACGAGGGGCAGAGCGCCGCAATCATTCCTCCCATCTGCAACATCGAGGATGGTCCGTCGGGCATCGCCTACTATCCCGGCACCGGCCTGAACCCGACCTATGCCGGCAGCATCTTCGTCACGCATTTCAAGGGCACGATCGCCAAGAGCGGCATCTATACCTACAAGGTTAAACCCAAGGGGGCGACCTACGACATCGCCGACGCGAAGCCGTTCATGACCGCCGCACTGCCGACCGACGTGAAATTCGGGCCCGATGGCCGGCTCTACACCTCCGACTGGGCCGATGGCTGGCCGAAGTCCAAGCGCGGCCGCATCTACACCGTTTCCGATCCCAAGCACGTCAACGACCCCCTCATCAAGGAGACGAAGCAGCTCATCGCCTCCGACTGGACCGCCAAGTCCGCCGCCGAACTCACGACGCTCCTCGGCCACGCCGACTGGCGCGTGCGCCTCGAGGCGCAATACACGTTCGCCGAGCGCGGCGCCGCGAGCATTTCCACCCTGGCGGCAGCGGCCGCGGGGTCCGGGTTGGTAGTCCCGGCTTCAGCCGGTTCCGATTCCGCCAAGCCCCGGCTAAAGCCGGAACTACAAACGTACTCCCGGCTGCACGCCATCTGGGGGCTCGGCCAAATTGCGGCCAAAAGCGTTGACGCCCTCGCCCCGTTGCGCGGCCTCTTGCACGACAGTGACCCGGAGGTGCGGGCGCAATCGGCCAAAGTCTTGGGCGAACATCCAACCGCAAGCGACGCCGACGCGTTGATCGTGGCTTTGCGCGATTCCGCTCCGCGGGTGCGCTTTTTCGCCGCCCAAAGCCTGGGTAAACTCGGCCGGCCGGAAGCGGCCGGCCCGTTGCTGGCGCTGGCGCGGGAGAACAACGACGTCGACAACTACGTGCGCCACGCGGTCGTCATGGGCCTCGTGGGCAGCAACAATCTCGCCGCCCTCGCGACGGGAGCAAAGTCCACTTCCCGCGCCGAGCGGATGGCCGTGCTCCTCGCCTATCGCCGGCTGGGCCGCGCGGAAATCACCCCATTCCTCACGGATGTGGATCCGTTGCTGGTCCGCGAAGCCGCCGTCGCCATTAACGACGCGCCGATCAATGGGGCGCTGCCCGCGCTCGCGGCGATGATCGATCAGCCCCTGACCGATGAGCCGATTCTCTTCCGCGTACTGAACGCCCATTTCCGGCTCGGCCAGCCGGCCAACGCCGCCGCCCTCGCCCGTTACGCCGCGCGGACCGACGCCCCCGCCAAAATGCGGGCCGAGGCGATCGCCCAGCTCGCGCTCTGGCCCACGCCGCCGCAGCGCGATCGGATCGTAGGCGTTTACCGCCCGCTCGCCGACAAAACCCGCGATCGCGCAATCGCCGTCCATGCCCTCGAGGCCGTTCTCCCCGGCCTGCTCGCGAGCACGACTCCCGCCGTGGTGGAAACGGCGGCGCTGAAAGTCCTGCAGGACCTCGAAATCGCGGGTGCCGCCAACACGCTCTTCACGATGGTCGCGGACGCCGCCCAGTCCGGCGAAACCCGCGCGGCCGCCCTCAACGCCCTCGACAAAATCAAGGACCCGCGCCTCGCCGACGCCGTCCAGACCGCCGGGGCCTCGACGTCCTCCACCCTGCGGCTCGCGGCGCTGCCCATCGCGGCTCGGCTCTCGCCCGACACCGCGGCCCCCGTTCTCGCCCATCTCGTGGCCCGCGGCACGACCGAGGAAAAAAAGAACGCCTTGCGCGCCCTCGGCAATCTCAAGCACCCCACGGCCGACTCCCTGCTGACGGAACAACTCCGCCAGCTCGCCACCGGCAAGGTTGAACCCGCCATTCAGCTGGAGCTCGTCACCGCCGCCGAACGGCGCAGCGACCCGGCGATCAAAGACCTGCTCGCGAAACGGGAGGCGGCCCTGGCCGCCAATCCCGATCCGCTCGCCCCGTTCCGCGTAGCCTTGGCTGGCGGCGACGCGAAGCGCGGCGAGCGCATCTTCAACAACCAGCCCACGCTCGCCTGCGTCCGCTGCCATCGCGCCGGCAACGCCGGCGGTGACGCGGGTCCCAATCTGGCCGACGTCGGCGCGCGGAACAACCGCGAGTACCTGCTCGAATCCGTCGTCAAACCCAACGCGAAGATCGCGCCGGGCTTCGACACGATTGTGCTCACCCTGAAATCCGGCGGCACGGCCGCCGGCGTCGTTGCCCGCGAGACCGCCGACCTGATCGCGCTGCGCAACACCGAGAGTCAGGTGGTCGAAATCAAGAAGTCCGACATCGCCAAGCGCGACGGCGCGCCCTCCTCGATGCCCGAAATCTACGGGACCATTCTCACGAAGACGCAGCTGCGCGACGTCGTCGAATACCTCGCCAGCCTGACAAAGAAACAGGAGCGGATCGACGACGACAAACCGCGCGCCCTCCGCGGCCTCCCGGTAGTGGCCAAGCGCTAAATCCACCTCCCCTCACTCCCGCCCGACACGCGTCAGCGACCTACGCCTGTTTGTCATCTATTAGATGACAAACGGGCCCAATGGGAAACGCGCTGGGCCCTTCGGGAGTCTCATAGGGAGTTGTCGAACTTCATCGAGTCGTCCTTGGGTTTCTTGCCCGGTTGGCCGAAGTTTTTCACGATCCCGAGGAAGATGAGGCGGGAACTGCGGCGGCGGGAGCTGTCGTCGTGCAACGTCGGCGTGTCGATGACACTTCGCTCCCGGAGCGTGTTGAAAAGATCGGAAACGGTCAGCACGAACGAGGTCTTCTTGTCTTTGAGTTCGCGGCGCAACCCGACGTTGGCCACGAACATGGGGCTGCGCTCGCCCTGCGGGGTCAACCGAGCCCCGGAGTAATTAGTGTTGAGCTGGACCAGCGTCGCCTTCGAGGCATGCAGGTTGACGTTGAGCTTGGCACTCCACGCGTTGGCCGACCGGGAAGAACTGAAGCCCAGATTGCTCGCGTCGATTTGGTTACGATAGAGGTTCGTACTCAAATTGATCGTCGCGAGACCGATCTCCGTGCTGGCGGCCAGTTCGACCCCACCCGACCGATTCGTCGCCAGGTTCTCGCGGGTGGTCAGCAGCGTCGTGGCGTCCAGATAGCGCGTCACGGTCGTAAAGCCGTGAAAGGTGTCCCGGTAGTAAACGCTAGCGAGATAGGTCGTGTCGTTCTTGCGATACTGGAAACCGGACTCAAGGGAGTGCGTGTCCTCCGGCCGGAGCCGCGGGTTGCCGGCCCGCAGGTTGTAAGGATCCTGATATTCCGGAAAAGGGTTCAGCGCGTCGCCTTCGGGCCGGTGAACGCGCCGGCTGTAGTTAAGCTGCAGCTGGTGGAAATCGGTGAGATTGTAGGTCAGGTGCAGCGTCGGATAGAAACGAAAATAGCTGTCCGAATCAGTCAGGCGCGCCGTCACCTGGTTCGTATTGATGCCGGTCTGCTCGAGCCGCACCCCGGCAAGGAAACCAAAATGGCCGACCGGCCGGCCAAAGGTGAGATAAATCGCATCGATCGTGTCCCGGTAGATGAAGCGATTGGTCCGGGTCGTGTCTAGGAGCCAGCGGGCCGTGGCCGGCTCGAAGAAGCCACTGCTGAAATCGGTGTCTTCCGTGTTCGTCTCATGCGCATAACCGGCTTCAAAGCGGGCGTCCTTCGCCAACGGCTGGAGGTACTCCGCCGTGAGTTCCGTGCCCGTTTCATTGGGCATCATCAGCGTGTAATCCTGCGAGACCGGCGGGGTGCCGGGAGTGCGAAAGACATTCGCATAGTGGTTGTCCTCATGCTCCCAGTGGCGCTCGCGTTTCAGTTCGAAACTCAGCTCGCGGCCCTCGGCGGCGAAGTCGTGGTGATAATGGGCGTTGAACGACAGGGTCTTTTGCCACTCGGGATCGGTCCGCTGACGATCATAGTCACCGGTCATCTGTCCGCGCGCGTCGCCCGAGCTGCTGGTGAGCGTGGACGTGCGAAAAAAGGTTCGCAGGTTGTAGCTCCCCGTCACCCCAAGCTTGTTGGCGTCGTCCACCGTGTAATCCGCGCCCGCCTGCGCGAGGCGCGACAGGGGCCGCATGAATTCGAGCGTCCTCTGTCGCGTCGAGACCATGCTGTTCGTGGCGGAATCGAGGTGGCTGCGATTGATCTCGCCGTGACCGACGCGATCGTCCTGCCGGAGGCTGGCCATGCCGAAGACATGATATTTGCCACTCAGCCGGCTGCCCGTGAGCCCGAAATTGTAGCGGCTGTCGTTGCCGACACTGGCCCGTAGCACGCCCGACGACCCGGTCTCCATCTTGCCTTTCAACGTGATGTTAATGATCCCCGAGGTGCCGTCGGGCTTGTATTTGGCGGACGGGTTGGTGATGACCTCGATCTTCTCGATCGAGTCCGCCGGCATCTGCGCCAGCATGTCCGCCCGATTGGTCGCGCTCATCAACGCGGAGGTCTTGCCGTTGATAAGGATCAAAACGTTGTCGTTGCCCCGCAAACTGACGTTGCCCTCGACGTCCACCTGGACCGAAGGGATATTTTGCAGCAAGTCACTCGCCGCCCCGGTGGTGCCGAGGATCTCCTTGCCGACGTTATAGACCTTGCGATCGATGCTGTTGAGAAACTCCGACTGCTTAGCCGTCACCTCCATCCGCTCCATTTTCACGACCGAAACAGACAGCGGCAGCCGGCCCACATCGACCGACCGGTGTTGCGCGTCAACAACGACGGACGGCGTCTCCACGGCCTCCGCGCCCAGGGTGCCGTAAATCAGCCGGTATTCGCCCGGCGGGATCTTATCCAACTCGAACGTTCCCTTCGCATCGGTCGCCACGGTCCGAACCGTCGTGCCCGTCGCCTTGTTCTTGAGTGTAACGGTGGCGTACTCGATGCCGCGACCGTCGGCCGGACTAACCACCGCGCCGGAAATCGCAGCCGAGCCCGCCGGTGTCTGGGCGACCAGACTGCCAGCCAAACAAAAAATGAACGCGAGGAAGCGGGTGGGTGGCATCAGGAGGCGACTTGACGGGCGTCGGGCGAAAGCACGGCTATTCCAGTCAAAAGCGGCGCCAGTGTAGGCTTGCCAGATGACGGAAACATTACGGCCGCGGCGAGAAATTTGCCGGCGCAGGACTTTAATGTTTTTCGGTGCGTCAAGCGGGGCGGCAGGTTCTGCCGCCACTCCCCAGTAATCCCATGAATAAATCCGTTATCTTCGTCTTTGCCGCCGGTTTTATCACCAGCGCGGTTTCGCTCGCCGCGGTCGGCGCCGGTTCCCTTTACAAAGTGGTCAACAGCGCCCGGGTTGGCGGCACCGGCGGATTCGACTACGTGTTGGCAGACTCGGCGGCGCGCCGGCTCTACATACCGCGCAGCGATCGCGTGACGGTGTTCGACCTCGACACGCTCCAACCGGCGGGGGTCATCGCCAACGCCACCAACGTCCATGGTGCGGTCGTCGACCCCAAGTCGCACCATGGCTTCAGCAGCAGCAAGCCGGTCGTCATGTGGGACACGCGCACGCTCGCGACAATCAAGACCATCGAGGTCGCGGGAAACCCCGACGGCATCATGTTCGATCCCTACACCGAACGAATCATCGTGCTCAGCCATCGCGCGCCCAACGCGACGGTCATCGACGCGAAGGACGGCTCCATCGTCGGCACCATTGATCTCGGCGGCGCCCCCGAGCAGGGCGTGAGCGATGGCGCGGGCCGTCTCTACATCGACATCGAGGACAAGGACAACGTGGCCGTCGTCGACGCCAAGACGCTCAAGGTCATCGCGAACTATCCCTTCGACGGCAAGGGCGGCACGCCCGCGGGCCTCGCCTTCGACGTGAAGAATCATGTGCTCTTCGCCTGCTGTCGCAACCCGGCAACGTGCGTGGTGCTCAATTCCGACGATGGCAAAATCCTCGCCACGTTGCCCATTGGGGCCGGCACCGACGGAGCCGTTTTCAACCCCGCGACCATGGAAGCCTTCAGTTCGCAGCGCGATGGCACCCTCACCGTGATCAAGGAGAACAGCCCGACGAGCTTCGAAGTGAGGCAAAATGTGCAGACCAAAGTCGGCGCGAAGACGCTCACGCTCGACGACCAGACCAACAAGATCCTCCTCATCGCGGCAGAAACGACGCCCCCACCGCCGCAAACCGATCCCACCAAGAAAGGCGGCCGCGGCCAAATGGTGCCCGATTCGTTTACGATTCTCGTGGTGGGACGCTAAGGTGGAACCCGATGTCCTCAGCGGGTTTTGGACCGTGCGCCCTCACATCAGCCTGTTGGGGACGACGGGCTCCACCTTTGATTCCCTGATGCTGGCTACGCCGGCTGCAGCTTAAACGCCAGTTTGCCTCCCGCCTCCAGCGCGGCCGACAAGCGCCAACCCGTCGCCAGCGCCATCATCCGCGCCAGCGAAAGACCGAGACCGACGTGTTCGCCGCCGGTCCGGGCCGTTTCCTTCCGCCAAAACCGATCGAAGAGTTTCGCGACGTCCGTCGGTTCCAATTGGTCCGTCGTATTCGCCACCCGCACGCACACCCGCCCGTCCTTTTGTTCGACCATGATCTCAATCTCGCCGCCGGTCAGCGTATAGGCGACGGCGTTGTCGAAGAGGTTGACCAGAATCGAGCGCATCAACGCGGGATCGGCGTCGGCCCGCACGGGGCTGACGGCCAAATGCACCGTCAAATTCCGGGCTTCGGCTCGCGCCGCAAACGGCCGCCAGACTTCCGCCACGAGTTGTTCCAGGGCCAGCGGTTCCGCCCGGCCGGCGAGTTGTCCCTGCTCACCCCGGGCCAGCGCGAGCAAGTGCGTGACGATCGTTTCCATGTGCTTCGTAATCGCGAGGGTTTCGCGATCCGTGGCGGAGTCACGTGACTCCGGCCATTTGAGCGCGCACTCGGCCGCGAGGCGCAACTCGGCCAGCGGCGTGCGCAACTCATGGGCCAGGTCGGCACTAAACCGACGCTCACGCTCGAACGAGACCTCGAGCCGCGCCAACAAATCATTCAATCGGCCCGCGATCGGCTGCAATTCGGCAGGCAAGGCCGCCGCCTCGAAGCGTGTGGCCAGCGATGCGGCATCGATTTGCGCCGCCTGTTCGCCCAGGTGCTCGAGCGGCCCGAGGCCGCGACGCAACACGCGGGGCACCACCAGAAATACCGCCACCAGCAGCACGGCTCCACATCCCGTGATGCCGATGAGCAGCCCACCCAAGGTTTCATCGAATTCCTGACGATCGACCACCGTGACGACCCGCAACTCGCGGGTGGCGGACGGCCCGGTGGTCCCGTCAGAAAGCGTCGGGGCAAACAAGAACCCCACCGCCCGGCCGGGCCGGTGATTGGGCAGGGTCGCGTTCCAATATTTCGGATGCTCCGCCGTGCCCATGGCCTTTGCCTCCAGATCGGCCCCACCGAGAGAGGGCGACCGCTTTTGCGCCACCCCGGCGGAATCCCACAGTTCGAAATAATTTCGCGGATTGGCTCCTCCGTAGGCCGCAAGAAAATCGGCGGAAAAATCGAATGCGACCTGGCCGGCCTCGATCTCGGTCAACGCGGTCACCGTCATCGCCCGCGCCCGCAGCGCCGCGTCGAACGAATCCGTCAGGGCCCACCGGACCGCCGCCCCAATCGCGATCAGCCCGGCCCCGAGCAGAACCAGCAGCGCGAACATCAGGTCACGCGTGAGTTGTCGGCGAATCGAGATCATCGGGCGGGCGCCGGTGCCGTCGGCGCCTCGAGCACATAGCCAAGGCCGCGGCGCGTGTGAATGAGCGGCGCCGCGTCGGGGCCAACCCCAAGTTTTTTTCGTACGCTGCACACGGCGGAATCGACCACGTTGCTCATCGGGTCTACCTGGCCGTCATAAATGTGTTCCTCGATTTCGCGGCGCGAAACCACCTCGCCCCACCGCTGGGCCAAATACTCCAGCAGGAGATATTCGCGGGCTGTAAGGCTGACCATCTGGCCACCGCGTTTAGCCTGGCGCGCCAGCGTATCGATTTCGAGATCGGCCACGGTCAACCGCGTCGGCTTGTTGCCATAGGCGCGCCGGCACAGGGCCGCCACTCGCGCGAGCAGTTCCTCGAGAGCAAAGGGTTTGACGAGATAATCGTCCGCGCCGGCCCGCAACCCCGCGACCCGATCCGCCACAGTGTCGCGCGCAGTCAGGAGCAGCACGTGCACGGACTTGCCCCGCCGCCGCAGCTCCGTGAGGACCGAAAGGCCGTCGCGTTTCGGCAGCATGACATCGAGCACGATGACATCGTACGCGTGCGAGTCGGCCAGCCACAGCCCTTCCTCGCCATCACCCGCGCCATCGACGGCATAGCCAGATTTCTGCAAGGCGGTCAGCAGCGCACGCTGCAGGCGGGTTGAATCCTCAATCACGAGCACGCGCATGGCTGGAGCAAAGAGCCGGGCTCCCGGGCGTCAACCGGCCTGTGACCGTCGACCATCCACCGACCGCAGATGGATTATTTTTCGTGGCGATGAGGCTTTCATCCTATGGTCAAGGCTAGCAGGGCGAAGATTACGGGATGATGAAGGACCGAGCACGGATTTTTCCTCGGTAAAGATTGATCCCATTTCGAACTTTGGGGCGGGCGAAACGTTCCGTCACGCCATAATGTTCACATAATCTCTCGTGCCCTAGAATAACCTCCTCTCGCCATTCCCTTTGCCGGTCGGTTTATCTCTCGCGCGGACCAGCGAAGCCGCGATTCCACTCTGAATCCATCCTCCCCATGAAATCGTTCCTCCGCTTCACGCCCGCATGGTTCGCCTTGGTGACCCTGCTCCCCGCCGCCCGCGCCGAATACAGCATCGTCTCTCGTTTCCCGATTGGCGGCGATACGTCCGGTTACGACTATGTCTGCGTGGATTCGACGGCCCGCCGGATCTATGTGGCGCATGAAAAGCGCTTCGAAGTGCTTGACGCCGACACCGGCAAGAAGCTGGGCGAAATTGGCCCGGTCAGCCGGGCCCACGGCATTGCTCTCGCCCCCGAGTTCGGCCACGGCTTCGTTAGCAGCGGGATCGACGATCTCATTGTCATGTTCGATCTCAAAACCCAGAAAGAGCTCAAGCGTTTCAAGTCCTCGGGCTCGAATCCGGACGCCATCGAGTACGATCCCGAGTCCAAGAAGGTTTACGCCGCCAATCATGGCACCACGGGCGATGTCACCGTCATCGATCCGGCGGCGGGCGACATCGTCGCAACCGTGAAACTCGGCGGAAAAAAACTCGAGGGCATCGGTTTCGACGGCCGCGGCCACGCCTTCGTCAACGATGAAGAGATGAGCGCCATCCACGTTTTCGACACCCAGACGCTGGCGAAGAAAGCCACGTGGTCCCTCGCTCCGGGCGAGGGCGGCACGGGCCTCGCGGTCGACGCCAAGAATCATCGCGTGATGTCGGCCTGCGCCAATTTCAAGGTCATCGTGCTCGATAGTGACTCCGGCAAGGTGGTCGCCACGCCGGCGATCGGCGAAGATCCCGATGGGCTCTACTATGACGCCAAGTCGCGGCGGATTTTTTCCCCCAACGCCGACGGGACGATGACCATTCTGCAGCAGGAGACGCCGGACAAATATTCCGTGCTACAAACGGTGAAGACACCCATCGGCAGCAAGACGATTGGCTTCGACGAAAAAACCGGCCGCGCCGTGAGCTGTGTGCCGAAGTTCGGCCCGAAGCCGAAGCCGGTCAAAGGCGGGCCGGCGCCCAAGGCGCCGATCCTCGCGGGCAGTTTCGAAGTGATTTTGGTGGGAGAAAAGTGACCGTTGGCCGAGAGAACCGCCGATGCGAACACCAGCCACGCAGAAAATGGCCTCCGCCGTAGCGCCGGTCTCCGACCGGCGTTGCTTCGGCATTCGGCCGAGGCGTTGGTTGCCTACTTCCCTACGCCGTTCAGAGACCGGCGCTACTTCGGTCAGCTTGGCCGGCATATTGGCGGCTCTATTTCTCGGTGGCTGCGCAACGACCCAAACAAGCGCGCCCGCCTCGCCCCCCGACGCCACCGCCGCGCAGTTGACGGCGCGCTCGCTGCAAGACCCCGGCCTGCGGCGTTTTCTCGCCGCCAATCTGGGACACGAGCCGGCCACGTGGAATTTGGAAACGCTGAGCTGGGTCGCGTTCTATTATCATCCGTCGCTCGCCGTCGCCCGCGCGCAATGGGCGACGGCGCGGGCCGTCGCAACCTCGGCGGGCGTGCGACCGAACCCGACCATTGCCCTGGCCCCCGGCTACAACACCACCCGCGAAGCTGGGATTTCGCCGTGGTTTCCGGCGGTGAATTTTGATTTCCTCCTGCAGAGCACGCGCAAGGTTGACCTGCAGCGCGCCGCCGCGGACGCGGACGCCGAGGCCGCGCGACTGGGCATCTACACCGCCGTGTGGCAAGTCCGGAAGGATCTCCGCGCCGCGTTGCTCGATGCGACCGCCGCGAGCCGGCGCGAGGCCCTGCTGCGCACGCAGGCCTCCGGGCAGGCGCGCCTGCTCGCGCTGCTCGAGCAACGTCGGGCCGCGGGTGCCATTGCGCCCACCGAGGTTTCCTTGGCGCGGACCGCTTTGCTGCGGGCCGAAGCCGCCGCCGCGGATGCGCTCAGCCAATCCGCCAATGCCCGCGCCCGCATTGCCGCCGCGTTGGGCCTGCCGCTCGAGGCCCTGGACGGAATTTCTTTCGCCGCTCCCGCCGCTGGCACCGTTCGCGCGAGTGCGGAACTGGCAACCGCCCGACAGCACTCGCTGCAAACGCGCGCGGATGTCCTGGCCGCCCTCGCGAAATACCAAGCGGCGCAAGCGGCGGTTGAACTGGCGGTCGCCAAGCAGCAGCCGGATTTTCACCTCGGCCCCGGCTACCAATGGGATCAGGGCGCGAACAAATGGAGCCTGGCCCTGACGTTCGAGCTGCCGATTTTTCACCACAACGAGGCGCCCGTCGCCGAAGCCATCGCACGGCGCGCCGAAGCGGCCGCGCAGTTCGAGGCGACGCAAGCCCAGGCGCTGGCGGCAATCGACAGTGCCCTGGCCGCGGTCAAAGCCGCCGCCGCGCAACTCGGGCACGCGCAAAAACTGCGGGCGGAAATCGAAAAGCAAAACGCCGTCGCGCGCCGTCGCTTCGAACTCGGCGGCGCCGATCAAGTGGAAGTGCAGTCCGCCCAACTCGATCTCGCGACCACGGACTCCCTGCTCGCCGACGCCGAGGCCGCCGCCGCGCAGGCCGCGGGACAATTGGAAGACGCCTTGCAGGTGCCGTTCACCGACCTCGCCCTGCTCGCCAAGGGCAACACCGACAGTTCCCACCCGACGCCATGAAGAAAACCTTGATCGGAATTATTATCGGCCTCGCGATCGGCGCCCTCGGCATGCGGCTGTTGACCGGAGCCGGCCCGGCGGAAAAGCCGGCCGAAGCGGCGAAAGCCGCAGCCAAGAAGGAAAACCCCCTCCAACTCAACGCCGCGAAGCGCGACGCCGCCGGCATCGTCCTGGCCCGGCCCGCCTCCGCGACGCTCACTCCCGAGGTAAAGGGTTTTGGCCGCGTCCTCGATTCGACGCCGTTGATCGCCTTGATGGCCGAGGAGGAGACGGCGCGCACCGCCCTGGCCGCTTCGCAAAAGGAACTGGCCCGACTCAAACAACTTTTTGCCAGCGATACCAACGTCTCGGCCCAGGCGGTCGAAGCGGCCGAGGCCGCCGAAGCCCGCGATCGGGTGGCGGTCGATTCCGCGCATCGCCGGCTCGCCGCGTCGTGGGGACGCGACGTCGCGGGCCCGAATGGCAAATCCCTGCTGGCGGCCCTCGAAAAGGGCGCGGCGTTGGCTCGCGTCGATCTGATGCCGGGCGACGCGCCGCCCGAGGCGCCCAAGACCGTCGCGGTGGCGCTGGCCGGCAGCGACGAGCCGTTTCCGGCCGACGTGCTCGGCCTCGCGCCGGTGGTCGATCCGCAGATGCAGGGCACGAGCTTTCTCGTCCTCGTGCGCGAGCATCCGCTTCCCGCCGGTGCCCCCTTGCGCTCCACGTTCGCGGGCGCCGGCCACGCCGAATCCGTCCTCGTTATTCCCCGCAGCGCGGTCGTCTATCATCAGGGCAGCTCTTGGATTTATGTCCTCGGCGAAGAGGATACTTTCGAGCGCAAGATCGTGAGCCTCGGCCGAATCAGTCCCGCCGGCGTGGCGGTGCTCACGGGCTTGGATCCGGATCATCAGGTCGTCACGACCGGGGCCCAACAGCTGCTCTCGGCGGAACTTCAGGTCGGCATGGCGCCGGCGGACTAGGCCATGCTCCAAGCCATCGTTCATTTTTCGCTGCGCTTCCGGGGCATTGTCGTGTCCCTCGCGTGCCTGCTGATTGGCTACGGCCTCTTCGTGGCCTCGCGGGCGAAGCTCGATGTGTTTCCCGAATTCGTGCCGCCGCAGGTGACGGTGCAAACCGAGGCGCCCGGCCTCGCGCCCGAACAGGTTGAGACCCTGGTCACCCGCCCCATCGAAAACGCGATCAACGGCCTCGGCAGCCAGGAGTCGATGCGTTCGGAGACGATTCAGGGGCTCTCGGTCATCACGGTGGTATTCAAGGAAGGCACCGACATCCAGGTCGCGCGGCAGATGCTCGGCGAAAAACTCAGCGAGGCCGCCGGTCTGCTCCCGGCCGGGGTGCACCCGCCCAAGCTGTCGCCGCTCGTGTCGTCCACGATGGACCTGCTGAAAATCGGGCTGATTAACGAGAAGATGTCGCCGATGGAGCTGCGGACCTTCGCCGACTGGACGCTCAAGCCGCGCCTGCTGTCCGTGCCGGGGGTCGCCAAGTGCAGCGTTTACGGCGGCGAGGTTCGCCAGTTGCAGATCCAGGTGCACCCCGACCGACTGGCGGCGTTGGGCCTGACCCTGAACGATGTCCTCACCGCGGCGCGCGCGGCCACGGGCGTGCGCGGCGGCGGCTTCATCGACACCGCGAATCAACGGCTCGTGCTGCAGACCGACGGCCAATTGTTCACGCCCGAGGCCATCGGCGAACTCGCGTGCGTCCCCACGGCCGGCGGCGCGCCCGTCCGGCTGAAGGACGTCGCCACCGTGGCCTACGGCGCGGAACCCAAGGTCGGCGATGCGTTGATCATGGGCCGGCCGGGCGTGCTGCTGACGCTGTCGAGCCAGTTTGGCGCCAACACGATGGACGTGACCAAATTGCTTGAAGCCGCGCTCGCCGACCTGAAACCCCTGCTCGAGCGCGAAGGCATCACCGTCTACGACCGCCTGCACCGGCCGGCCACGTTCATCGAAGCCTCGCTGACGCACATCGGTCATTCGCTCCTCCTGGGCGCGGCGCTAGTTGCCCTCGTGCTCTTTGTTTTTCTCGGTCACGTGCGCATCGCGCTGATTTCGCTCTCCGCTATTCCCCTCTCCCTGTTAGCCGCCGTCATCGTCATGGATCGGCTGGGCGTCACCTTGAACACCATCACGCTCGGTGGTCTCGCCATCGCGATCGGCGAGGTGGTGGACGACGCCATCATCGACGTGGAGAATATTGTCCGGCGGTTGCGCGAAAATCGGAGCCTCGCCACGCCGCGCCCGCTGATGCGGGTCATCCTGCAGGCCTCCCTCGAAGTCCGCAGCGCCGTGGTCTACGCGACCTTCATCGTCGCGCTCGTCTTTTTGCCCGTCCTCACGTTGTCGGGCCTGCAGGGCAGTTTTTTCGCGCCGCTGGCGAAGGCTTACATTCTGGCGATCCTCGCCTCGCTCGTGGTTGCCCTCACCGTCACCCCAGCGCTGACGCTCGTGTTCTTCGCCCGCAGCGCCAAGGACATCGAGGCACCGCGGATCCAATCCATTCTCCGCAGCGGTTACGAAAAAATCCTCCGCTGGGTCGCGCGCTATCCGTGGCCGGTCATGGGCGGCGTGGTCCTGTTTGTCCTCTTGGCGATTTCCCGGCTCCCCTTTCTCGGCGGCGAGTTCCTCCCCGAGTTTCGCGAAGGCCACTTCGTGCTCGGCGTATCCATGACGCCCGGCACGTCGCTCACGGAGACCCTCCGGATCGGCCAACAGATTTCCGCCGCCCTCCTCCGCAATCCCCACATCGCCACCGTCGCCCAGCAAGTGGGCCGCGCCGAACTTGGCGAGGACACATGGGGGCCGCACAAGTGCGAATTCCACGTCGAGCTGAAACCGATGCCGGGCTCCGAGGACGCCGCCGTCGCGGATGAAATCCGAAAAATCCTCGAGGCCACGCCCGGCATTCAGTTCGAGGTCCTGACCTTCCTCGGCGATCGGATCGGCGAAAGCATCAGCGGCGAGACCGCGCCGGTGGTCGTGAATCTCTTCGGCGAAAGTCTCGACGACCTCGATGCCAAGGCCGCCGACGTCGCCGCCGCCCTCGAAACCGTCCCGGGCGCCGCCGAGGTCGAAGTGAAAGCACCTCCGGGCGCACCGCGGCTGGCGGTCCGGCTCCGTCCGGCGGATGTCACCGCGTTCGGCCTGCGACCGCTCGATGTGCTCGAGACTGTCCAGGTGGCGTACGAAGGCGCGGTCGTCGCGCAGATCTATCGCGACAACGAAGTGAACGACTTGGCGGTGACGCTCGATGCGGCGGGCCGGGGCAATCCCGAGGACATCGGCTCGCTGCTCCTGACCACCACGAGCGGCGGACGCGTGCCGTTGCGCGCCGTGGCCGACATCTTCCGGACCGAAGGTCCATTCTCCATCCTGCACGACGGCGCGCGGCGCCGGCAGGTGATTACCTGCAATCCCACGCGTGACGTGCAGTCTTTCGTCGCGGACGCGCGGCGCATCGTCGCCGAAAAGGTGCCGTTGCCCAAGGGCATCTACCTCGAATTCGCCGGCGCCGCCGAGGCGGAGAAGGCGGCGACGCGCGAACTGTTGCTGCACGCGGCCATCGCCGGCATCGGCATCTTGCTCCTGCTCTCGATCGTGCTGGGCCACGGGCGCAACCTGCTCATCATTCTGGTGAATCTCCCCTTCGCCCTCGCCGGTGGAGTTCTCGTGGTCTACGGCGCAAAAATCCTCGGCGTCCAGGGGGCCGATTCGCTGACGATGGGTTCGCTGGTCGGGTTCGTAACCCTGTTCGGCGTCACCACCCGCAACGCCATCATGCTGCTGTCGCACTGCGAACATCTCGTCACCCAGGACGGGCAACCGTGGAATCTCGCCACGGCCACGCGTGCCGCGTCAGAGAGACTCGTCCCCATCCTGATGACCGCGACGGTCACCGCGCTGGGCCTGCTCCCGCTGGCGCTGAAGAGTGGCGAGGCGGGCTGTGAAATCGAAGGACCCATGGCCCTCGTGATTCTCGGCGGATTGTCGACCTCGACCCTGCTCAATCTGCTCGTGCTGCCGACCCTGGCCCTGCGCTTCGGCCGGTTCGGCCTGCACACCGGTGATGAAGACTCATCGGCGGCCGCCTCGATCACTCCTTAGCCCGGAAAATTCCTACTGCGGTGCACGCCGCGCCCGAAAGCGAGCGGAGTTCTTTGGCCACAGATTTCACCGATGGGCACAGATGCCGGGGAGTTGTTTGTACTGGTGCCCATCTGTGTAATTTCGGGCTAACCGAATTGAAGGATCGGGCTAACCCGACGTCACTTCTTGGCCGGCACCACCGACGGCACCACGATCGCCGGCGCATTCGGATCAAAGGCCGGCGCCTTCGCTTCGACGGCCGGGGCGTAGGGATCGAAAATTGGTTTCTTCGCGGCCCGGGCGGGCGCTTTCGGTTCGACGGCCGGCGCGTTGGGATCAAACAAAGGCCGGCCACCCTCCTTCTTCGCGGGCGTATCCGGACCCACCGACTTGCCGTCCGCCGGCACCGCGGCGGCGTCAGGACCGACGATCGGCTTGGGGGTCTCGTCCACGGCCTGCATTCCCGACCGTTTCTGAACCTCCTTGGCCACCGCGATAATATAATCCCGCGCCTGCTTCATCAGCTGCCGGACTTCGGCCATCGCGCTCGCCTCGCCAAAAATAAAATACGGGGCGGATTGAAAATGATCGAGACTGTCGCCGACAAAGGGGTGATTCGCCGAGCGCAGGGCGGTGAGCGGTGGCTGCAGGCGCCATTGCCAGCCGCTCCGTTTGGCTTCGAACGGCAAGCGGATTACCAGCGTCTCGCCTTCGCGATGGGACACCTGGAGCAGCAGCGGCAACTCGGGCGGCGGCGGGCCCTGCCCCGGCGGAAAAATGTTAAACTTCAAGTCCCGCTGCCGCGCCAGTTGCAGGCTCTCCTGCAGCTGCCGGTAGGCTGCGGTGCCATTGGTGACCGCCGGGATGTAGAGGGGTTTGCGCAACGTCAGCGTCACCGCCGCGGCATAGCGAATGTGCTGGGAGTCGATCTGATCGGTTTCCTCGTACGTCACGCTGTCCGTCTGCAGCGGCTGGCGCGTACTCGAATAAAAAGCAACGACATCACCCGGGAGATCTTGAATGTGCGCCTCGAGCGCCTCAGGCGTGGGCGCGCGGTAAACGACTAGGGTCACGGTAAAATGCAACGCGACGAGCGCGACCGCGAGGACGCCCGCCAACTTGGCGTAGCGTTTGCGGCGTTCCCGCTTTTCCTCGCGCGCCACGGCCGCGCGCTGCATGGCCGTGACGAACGGCGCGCTGGTCACCGCGGGCGCGGCATATTCCTCCGCCAACTTCTTCAGCGCCGCCGCCAGCTCGTCCGAAACGGCGGACTCGCGCGCTGGAGCCGGTGGCGTAAACGGAATCGGACCCTTGGGCGCCGGCGCGGCGCCAGCCTTTCGTCCGGAGAACGCCGACGCGGCCGAGCCGGCCTTCGGCGTTTGCGCGGCTGGCTTGGAAGCCGGTTGGGCGGAAGCGGGCCCAGCGGGCGGGCGGGCGCCGCCTTGCTCGGCAAAATACTTTCCCCATGGCTGCTTCTTTTCGGGCGGCTCGCTCAAGGCAGCCTACCAACAGGCCCAAGGAGGAAGGCACTTCAAACAAAAAACTAGTCCAACGGTCGTTCTCCGAGAAAGACCCGGATTTTTACACCTGATAACGGCGGCAACCGAGAGGGTCGGTCTCGAATGGCGCACCGCCTCTTTTTCCGAGCGCAGTCCCGGACCAAGGCCTGGCGCGGCGCACGCCGCAACCAAACTCAAGTCGCCAGATTTTTTTCACCGGCGGCCAACCCGAGAACGAGCCGAGACCCATTCCTCCGCCTGACCTCGGTTCGTACTCCTGTAGAATCCAGGGGCTTGGGCCAAAGCCCCTTCGCCACTCCTGGTGGTTTTGAAATTCCCCGTGACGTGCGGCGACTCTACAAAGCAGTAGGGCAAGAACTCGCGGGCAATCGCCGGCCGGTCAGGGCGGCGAGCTTGCACCGAATCAAACGCGCTGGCTTGCTCGGGTTGACCACCCGCTTTCCCTCATGTCGACCAACCCGCCCGCACCCCCGACTGACAAACGCCTGTTCGCCGTCCTCGCGGCCGCGGCCCTGGGCTGGATGTTCGACGGCCTCGAGATGGGGATGTTTCCGCTGATCGCCCGACCCGCGCTGCAACATATGCAGGCCACCCAGGGAGCCGTGGTCACCGACTCGTTTGTCGGACTTTGGATGGGCTACGTGACCGCTGCGTTTCTGCTCGGGGCGGCGGGCGGCGGGGTCTTGTTCGGCTGGCTGGGAGACAAAATCGGCCGGGTCCGGGCGATGGCGCTGAGCATTCTCTGTTATTCGTTGTTCACCGGACTGGTTTATTTCGCGACCGAGCCCTGGCACTTGCTGGTCACCCGCTTTGTCGCCGCCTTCGGCATGGGCGGGGAGTGGTCGCTCGGAGTGGCGCTCGTGATGGAGGTGTGGCCCGAGAAACACCGCCCGATCCTGGCCGGCGTGATCGGCGCCGCAGCGAATGTGGGCTATGTCCTCATCGCAGTCATCGGGGTCGGATTCACGATCACCACCGACTCCTGGCGCTGGGTCGCGCTGGTAGGCGCCGCGCCTGCGCTCCTGACCTTTGGGATTCTCGCCTTCGTGCCGGAGTCCGAACGCTGGCAGGAAGCCCAAAAGGATTCCCCGGGCAAACCGCTGCGCGAAGTCCTGCGGCCGCCGTTGCTCAAGGCCACCCTGCTCGCGACTCTTTTTTCCTCCGTCGCCCTCATCGGCACCTGGGGTTCCGTACAATGGCTGCCACTCTGGGCCGATCAAATGGCCCAGGAACAGTCGGTCACTGCGGCGCGAGCCGAGCTCGGTCGCTCCAGCGCCAGCGCTCCGGTCACCGAGGCGGCCGTCGTGAAGCGCGCGACGGAGCTCAAGGACAACCGCGCGAAGGCCTACACCCAGGGGGCTTCGGCGGTCGGCGCCATTTTCGGCTGCCTGCTCGGGGCCTGGATGGGCGGACGCTTTGGGCGCCGGCCCGCGTATTTCCTCCTTTGCCTCGTGTCCCTACTGAGTTGCGGCTGGCTCTTCCACTCCTTCCACACCTACGACCTGAGCTTCCTCATCCTGACCTTTGTCATTGGGGGATTCTCCGCCGCGTTTTATGGCTGGCTGCCCCTGTACCTGCCGGAACTTTTCCCGACCCGGGTGCGGGCCACGGGTCAGGGGCTGTCCTTCAATTCCGGGCGCATTCTCGCCGCTGTTGGCGCCGTGCAGATGGGCAGCCTGATGCAGCATTTCGGGGGCAGCTACGCCAAGGCCGGAGCCGTGATCACGTTGATTTACATCGTCGGCATGGGCGTGATCTGGCTCGCGCCGGAAACCAAGGGCCGGCCGCTGCCGGAGTGAGCGGCGATCGTATCGGCCAACTATCGGCCACGCCCGCCGGGTGGGCCAGAGGCTAGCCCGTATCCCTCACGCTTTTCGCGAAGATGTTTTTGTCCCAGAGCGCACCGAGGTCGGGCCCCGAGTTCACCGAGCCAAACCCGCTGTCTTACTCGGTGGTTTCTGTGGCTGGGCTCCGTGTCCTCTGTGACTCCTGCCTTGGTTTGATTCAGGTGTGCTAATATCGATCCGGATCGTTCAGGTTTACGACGATTTCCAAGCCCCAAACCAGTGCACCGGAGACCAAACCGAGGACAAGCCGAGCTCGATCCCGGCCATTCCGATTTCTCCGGTCTCTGCCCGGCCTCGGATTGAACTCCTGGGCCTAGCCAGGGTGGTTCGTTCCACGATTTCGAGGCGCCACCCGGTCGAGGAATCATTTCCGGACCGCCGGTCAATGTTTTGGCGGCTCCTTTGGTTGCGGCCCCGCGCCACGTTAGGAATTTTCCGGGCTAGGATCGATCTCACGATCCATTGGCCGCGCACGGAGTGCACGGCCCACCCGGTACGTTCGGCGGTCTGAATTTTCCGGCCGCGCAGGATCGTTCCAACTAGTGCGCGGCCGCGGAGAGCGTTTGCACGAGCTCTTCGAGATCGGTGTCGGTCCACGGCTCGTCACGCTTCGCCGTGTCGCGACGGGCGGCGACGACGGTCGCCAAGGATACGGGATCTGCATCGTGGCCCCACGAGCGGCGCACAAACGTGAGGACACCCGCGATCGCGGTGTCGTCGAGCATCGCCTTCCACGGCGGCATGATCAGATTCTGCTGCGTTTTTCCGTTGAGCACGATCCGCGACAGAATCCGCGGATCGCCCAGCACCCAGCGCGAGTAAACCAATGACGGCGCGAGACCCGGGAGACCCTGGCCGTTCGGTTGATGACAGGCCGCGCACAGGGTCGCGAACTGCGTCTTGCCCTTTTCGAAGAGTTCCTGCTCCGCGGCGCTCAGGGGCTTCATCACCGCCATGACGGATCCCGCTTTGCCCGGCCATTTCAACGAGCCGAGCAGTTGCTGCGCGGCCGCCCCGAACGGCGTGTCCTGGCGGGCCGCGAGCGCCAGCAGCGGTTTTGGCTCGGCGGGCAGCGACGCGGCGAATTCCTTCCCCTCGGCTGACTTGGGCAGAAAGTACCGCACGCCCGCCAGCACTGCCGTGCGCGCCCAATCCGGCGCGTTGTCCGCCGCAGCCAGCGTGAGCACGCGGTCAATCGACGCAGCCTGCCCGCCTTTCAGCACCGCACTCGTCGCAAACTTCACAGTGTCGCTGCTGTTGTTCGCCGCCGCGGGATCCCGCCCGAGCGCCTCGATCATTGCCGCTTCCCGACCCGCCAGTCCGCTCACCACCGCACCCGCCAAAAACGGCTGGCGGCCGGCCGCGACCACAAGTGTCCGCAGGGCCTCGTCGCCCACGGGCGTCTTTAACGCACCGAGCGAAAGCGCCAGCTGGATCCGTACCTCAGACTCCGTCCGCGACTTCACCAGGGCCACGACGCGCCCGGCAATCTCGTCGCCACCCGGTTTGGAAAAAAAGGCTTCCGCCACCCGGATTCCTCCCACCACCACGCGCGGATCGGCATCCGCCAGCGCCGCCAGCGTCGTCGCCGCGTCCAGTGCCCGACTGCCGTCCAGCGTCCACAGCGCGTGCAAACGACCGAGCGGATTTTGACCCTTCGTCGCCAGCTCGCGCAGCGCGGTGGCCACCGCCGGATTCGTCGCGGCCACTCGGCGCTCGACGAGCAGTCGCTGGGCCATATCGCGCGTCCAGCCATTTAAATCGCTGAGCGCCTTGACCCACTCCAACGGCGGCGCCTTGGCCAGCGTCAGATTGAGATTCAACCGGGGCGCACCGTCCGGCACCACGCGCCAGATGCGGCCGCAGTCGATGGGCTGCTCAAGTTTGCGCTCCAGAATTTCTTTGCGCAGGTACGAGGTAACGTAGAGCCGATCCTGAATCACGCCGCGATACATGTCCACGATCCAAAGCGCGCCGTCCGGTCCGTTGAAGAGATTGACCGGCCGGAAACGTTCATCGGTCGAGGTCATGAACTCCTTGCCCTCATAAGCGTTGGCTCCCACGACCGCGCCGCCTTTTTCGGTCAGCTTGATTCGCTTCAGCAAATGTCCGGTCGGCTCGGAGAGGAACGCGTCGCCATAGAACTCCTTCGGAAACAGCGCGCCGCGATAAACCACCGGGCCGTTGGCGGCCGTGACCGCATAGAGCTTTCCTTCGGAATCGAGCGTCTTGTACCCACGATTGATGCCGGTCGTAATCCGACCGGGCCAGACTTTCAAATCAGCGGGCACGAGTTGGACGTTGGCGCCGTCGGCCGTGAAAGCCGGGTTTCGCTTCAAGTACGGGGCCGGCAATGCATCGAACCGCAGCGGGTCGCTGTTGCTGTTGTGGAAAAGCCGCCCGACGTCGTCCTGCGTGATGCCCCACTGGCCGCGCGTGATCGTGTTTTCCCGTGAAAACTTTCCGTCGCCCTCGTATTTGAACCGCACGGTGTGATTCGCGCTGTAGATCCAGTTGTCCAGGCCCCACATGAGGCCGTTCGGCAGGTGCTCCACGTTACCCGGGCCACCGTAATCGTTCGCGATTTCGACCTGCGTGTCAGCGACGCCATCGCCGTTGGTATCGCGGGCAAAAAACAATTTCGGCGGTGTCGCAAAGAGCACCCCACCGTCAATGAGCGCAATCGCCCGCGGCAGGACGAGCTTGTCGAGAAACACCGTGCGCTGGTCCATCCGCCCGTCGCCATTCGTGTCCGTCAGCGTGATAATCCGGCCGATGGGCTCCTTGTCCCCGCGGCCTTCGATGTCGCGCATATAGCCCGTCATTTCCACCACCCAAAGTTTGCCGTCTGCTCCAAAAGCAATTGCCACCGGCTCCTGCACCAGCGGATCCGCGGCGACGAGTTCGGCGTGAAAGCCGGGCGGCAACTTGAACGTCTTCGCCTCTTCCTCCGGCGTGAGTGACGGCGCCGGCGGCACAACCCAATGCGCCGGCCGCGGCGGCTGGGTCTCGCCGGCCTTGTCGCCGTTCTGGGCCAGGAGCGGGACTGCGGTCAGTCCAAGCAAAGGGAGCAGACGGATGAATCGGGACGTCATGAGGCAATGAGGGACACACCTGACGAAAAAGTGTCAATGGTCGGGTGGTGAAGCCGCCGATTCATTCTAAGGCATTATCCAAGGCATTAGCCTCAAAAAACGTAAAAAAGAATGCCAAGACGGGAAACCGCTGAAAAAATTTCCAAAGCCCCGCTTGGGATGACGATTGATTGGGCTCGTTTTGCGCCTTCTGCGCCTTTTTGCGGCAACCGCCTTGTTTCAATACACCCCGCGGATATGTGGCGCCACGTCGCTCGTGTAGAAATCATCCAACTTCTTGTGCAACTCGGCACGCAGCATCGGCAGCTCCGATGCGCGCGCATTCGCCTTCGCCTGTTCCGGATTCTTCGCGCCCGGGATGATCGCGCTCACCGCGTCGAAATCCAGGCACCAGCGCAGCGCCAGCTCGCTCATCGTGTAACCCGCGGGCACGAGCGGCTTCAGCGCGTCGGCCAGCTCCACGCCCTTCTCAAAGGGCAAACCGGCGAAGGTCTCGCCCACGTTGAACCGTTTCCCGTCGCGATTGAAGTTCCGGTGGTCGTTTTCCGGGAAGGTGGTCGTCTTGGACATCTTGCCTCCGAGCAAACCGCTCGCCAGCGGCAGCCGCACCAACAGGGCCACGTTTCGTTTCTTCGCTTCGGCGAAGAGCGTCTCGATCGGCTTCCGCCGAAAGACATTGAAGATAATCTGGAGCGAGGCGACGCCCTCCTGGCGCACGCAAAAATCCGCCTGTTCCATCGACTCCACACTCATGCCAAAGTCGCGAATCTTCCCCTCGCGCTTCAGTTCGCGCAAATGCTCGATCACCTCGCCCTGTTTCAACACGTCGGTCGGGATGCAGTGAAACTGGGTGAGATCCAGCGCCGCCACGCCCAGCCGGCTGAGCGACGCCTCCGTATGCTGGCGAATCGCCGCGCGGGTAAAGTTGTCCGGCCAGCCCGGCGGACTGAAACGGCCGAGCTTCGTCGCCACGAAGATCGGCGCCCGTGTTTCCTTCAGGAATTTTCCGATGATGGTCTCGCTGCGCCCCATCCCGTAGACGTCGGCCGTGTCGAACAGCGTGGTCCCGGCCTCATAAGCCGCGCGGAGCGTCGCCAGGGCTGTTTCCTCGGTGACCTCGCCCCAGCCCGCGCCGAGTTGCCAGGTGCCCAGGCCCACTTCACCCACCGTCCGTCCCGTCCGCCCGAAAGTCCGTGTTTTCATCGGCGGCGACGTTGGGGCGCGGTCTTTGCCGAATCAAGTTTCTCGCGCGGATTGAAGTCACGGCGAACAGCGCAGGACTCCTGCCCATTGCGCCAAACCGGCCTCACGCGGAGCCGCGGAGGACGCGAAGCAACGTGAAAATCAATTCTTGGTTTGGTTTTTCTCCGCATTCTCCGCGGCTCCGCGTGAAACCTTGGTTCCATTTTGTTCTGGAGACGGCGCCGCGAGCTGCGAATCATCCGCCACCGCTATGAGCTCATTCCCCCGGATGCTTCGCGTCCAACAGAACTACCCCAAGCCCGCGCCGTTGGACATCCCCGCGGTCTTGCGCCCGCAATTCGAGGCGCTGCGTTCCCGGATCAAGCCCGGTGCGCGCATCGCCGTGGGCGTCGGCAGCCGTGGCATTACGAATCTCAAGGAAATCATCGCCGCCATTCTCGCGATTCTCAAAGCCGCCGGCGCCAACCCCTTTATCATTCCCGCCATGGGCAGCCACGGTGGCGCAACCCCCGAGGGCCAGATCGATGTCCTCGGCACCTATGGCATCACCGAGGCCAGCATGGGCGTAACGATTCGCGCCTCGATGGAGGTGCGTCAAATCGGCCTCACCGAAGACGGCGTCCCGGCCTACTGCAGCGTGGAGGCCCTCGATGCCGACGGCGTCGTGATCGTCAACCGCATCAAGCCGCACACTGATTTCGGCGGCGACCTCGGCAGCGGCATTTTCAAGATGGCCGTGATCGGCCTCGGCAAGCGTACCGGGGCCAATACGATGCACATGGCCGCGAGCCAGATCGGCTACGAACAAGCGATCCGCGGCATCGCCCGCGTCATTATTGGCAAGGCACCCGTCATCTGCGGCGTCGGCATTATCGAGAACCAATTTCACGAGACGGCGCAACTCGTCGTGATCCCGCGCGAGACGATCGAGGTCACCGAAAACAAACTGCTGGTCGAGGCCCGTAACCTGATGCCGCTGCTGCCGTTCGATGACATCGATCTGCTGATCATCGATCGCATCGGCAAAAACATCAGCGGCTGCGGCATGGACCCGAACGTCATCGGCCGCTCCGTGTACGGCTACGCCAGCAGCCTGCGCGTCCAAGGCTCTTTCAAGCCCTACATCCGCCGGATCTTCGTCCGCGATCTCACCGAAGAATCCCACGGCAACGCGATCGGCATCGGGCTGGCCGACATGACCACCACGCGGCTGGTCCGCGGCATGGATCACCGCATCACGTACATCAACGCCCTGACGGCGGTGCAGCCGCAGGTCGCGAAAATCCCGATCTATTTCGACACCGACCGCGAGGCCGTCGAACAGTCCGTCGCCTCGCTCGCCATCACCGACGGGCGCGCCCCGACGATCGTGCGCATCGCCGACACCCTGTCCGTCGCCCACTTTGAAGCTTCCGAGACGCTCCTGCCTGAAATCAAAAAACGTCCGCTGCTGGAAATCCTCGGGCCGGCCAAGCCGATGGATTTCGGGGCGGATGGAAACCTGGTTTGAACGTTTCTCAATTTATTCCTGTATTCGCTGTCGTGCTGAGACAGGTGACGAAGGCGCCGCAAGGTGGACCGTGCGCTCCGCGCGCGGTCAGGGTTGGCCTCGATCTCACGTGCGATGGCCGCGCACGGAGTGCACGGCCCACCCGGTATGCCTTCGGTGGGTTTTGGCCTGACGTATTCCGAGACGTCAGCAGCGGCGCAGCGATGAATGACACCCCCGGGGCCATCGTGCGACTTTGACCAAGGCTCCATTCCCTATGACGCCCAAGCGTTTTCCTTCCGCCATCCTTGCCACCTGTCCCGTGCCGTGGACCGAGGCCTACACCTTCGACGAGACCCTCTTCCGGACCGTCGTGCGGCGTTGGCGCACCGAGGTGACCCCCTACCTCTACATTTTTGGCACCGCGGGCGAGGGCTATGCGGTCACCGACGCGCAGTTCGAGGCGATCACCCGGGCCTTTGTCGGCGAGATGCCCGCCGGCACCTACCCGATGGTCGGGGTCATTAGCCTGTCGCTTGGGACGATCATCGAACGCATCACGCTCGGCCGCGCCCTCGGCGCCCGCCTTTTCCAGATTTCCCTCCCTGCGTGGGGCGCCCTGACCGACAGCGAGGTCGATCATTTTTTTCGCGAGACGTGCGGTCGCTTTCCCGACTGCCAGTTTCTCCACTACAATCTGGCCCGCACCAAGCGCCTGCTGACCGGCGCCGACTACGCCCGCCTGAGCCAGGCCCATCCCAACCTCGTCGCGATCAAGATGGGCGGCGAGGACACGGCGGCGATGGCGGACGTCCTGGCCAAGGCTCCCGCGCTCCAGTGCTTCTTCACCGACTTCGGCTACGCCGCCCTGCGTGACACCCAGGAATGCGGCTTTCTCATGGCGCTGTCGGCCGTGCATCTCGGGCAAGCGAAGCGTTTTTTTGCGGCGCGCGGGACCGAACTGGCCGGCATGCTCGGCGAACTCCGCGTGATTCTTCACGAACTCAAGTCGGCGGTCGGCGCAGAGGCCCACATGGACGGCGCGTACGACAAACTTTTTATCAAGCTGCACGAACCAAGCTTCCCCCTGCGCCTACTCCCGCCCTACACCACGACCAGCGACGCCACCTTGGCCCGTTTCCGCGCTTCCCTGCCCGCCGCGTGGCGAAACGCCCTCTAACCCGGAGCCGCCTGCCAAGGCGGACCGCGCCGTTCGCCGTTCCGCTTTCCAGCGGAATCACCAAGCCCGGTCGCGCCGGAGTTGAACGGCCGACGGCCCCGGACGTTGATGTCGGGATGCCCTCCATCGAGGGCTCGATAATCTCTCAGATTGAACAGCGTCCGGCCGTCGCGCTTCTGGAAGTAGGGCATCGCGTAATAGCCATCCGTAACATTCGCCTGCTCCGCATTGCCGAGGATGAGCCAGCTGGACGACCTGCAGGGCGTTCCTGTTCGATTTGAAACAGCCCGAGTTCCATCCGTTTCCCCTGCGGTAGCATCGTCCGCCAGTTCCGTCCAAGTAGACAGATAGCTCCATCGCGCACAAAGAGTTGCGGCTTCCTCATTGCGGGTGGAATCGTGGTGGCCGGGTTTTTCCCCTTCATGGAGCAAGAGGTCGAACGCACCCGCCGATATGAGGCCGAGCGCGTCGTGGGATGATACTGCTTTCTTCGCGTCGCGGCGCCGCACGCGAGTGCAGGGTGGCATAGAATTGGACCATGCAATCGCAGGATATTAATATTTAGATGCTTACATACATAGTTCGTGCACTTGTTCTGCGGGTAAGGCTACGCATCGGCGTGAAATCGCAGGTCGGTTACTACTAATTGCCGAATACGCCTAGGTAGTGTACACTAGAAGCGTATTAAAAAGTTCCCCATGAAAACTAATCTCTCCCGCACCCTTTTCGCCACAGTCGCTCTCCTCGTCGTCTCCCAGCCCTTGCTGGCTGCGACCAAGAAGACCGACAAGGAACTCGGTGCGCTGGTCGCGGCGCTCCAAACGGTCAGCCAGGATCCGCTCGGCGGTCGTCTCGGCCTCGCCGTTGCCGCGACCAGCACCCCGGCCCCTGCGCTCTCGGCCAAAAGCAACGGATTGACGGCTCAGAATTCCGGGGTCAGCGCCGATCAGCGCGCCTACCAACTCTGGAAAAACGATCGTAAGTCGTAATCGGCGATGTATCGTAGGCGTTTAGCGCTGCTCGCGGCCTTCGCCTTGGTTTTCTTTCAACCGTTGGCTGGGGCCATGCCCGCAGCCGACCAAATCGGGCTCGCGTTCCGCTTGATGGACACGACCCAGAACGACGCCATCAGTCCGGCGGAGTGGAAACGCGCCTCGTTTGCTCTTTTTCGGGCGGCCGACAAAAACAACAACGACTTCATCGACGGCGACGAACTGAAAAGCAGCACCATCGCGCAGGACACCTTCCTGCGGGCCGACAAGGACCACGACGGCCGGCTCAGTGTGGACGAGTTCGTGGAGCTACGCCGGCAGCTGTTTACCTTGGCCGACCTCGACCACGATGACTACCTGACCTACGTCGAATACGAACTGTTCATCGTTTTCGAGCCCGTCGGCTGGCACGATCACAACGCGAATGGCCGCATGGATGTTTCGGAATTGCGGGTCTCGCTGACGGCCGCGTTTGAACAGCTGGACCTCGACCACGACGGCCTGCTGGACAAGAAAGAGGCCGCCTACATGGAAGCCAAGCGGTTTGCCCGATTCGACAAGGACCAGGATGGCAAACTCAGCCTGGAAGAACTTGTGGCCGGCTACCGGAGTGAATTCGGCGTGTAGGTCTTACGGGCAACGAAACCGCGAAACGTAGGGTGGGCCGGGCGCTCCGGGCGCGGCCAAACGTTGGACTCGATCTCACGTTCCATGACCGCTCGGCGGAATGCACGGCCGACCCTCCGGAGCATCCACGGCGAGCCCCTAACGGCCATGAATGAAGCCACCATTGGGCTGCCTTCGTTTCTCCCCGTCACTCCCGTCGCGTGAGAACCGCGGAGTGAACACCGAGGATGCCGCGTTCCTCGTAAGCCATGGTCGGGAAAAAGAAACGCTCCCGCTGAGAGCAATGCAGGCTCGGCTCGGCCGGAAAAGCGGCCGGGCCGCAATGCGGCAAACCCCGCTTCGGCTGACCCACGCGATAGGCAACCCGCGCCGATTTCATCGCGCAGCCGGGGAATGAAATTGACTTTTTTCAGATCCTTAAAACTTTCGATAGTTCCAACTTATCGATAATTTAGCGGGTGGCTTTCCCGCCGCGCTTTTGAAC
>CANJNJ010000042.1 GCA_947474995.1 Opitutaceae bacterium
GAGAGCCAATCGGAGTTGGGTCCCTCAAAAAACGGATTATGGGCCGCGGACCACTTGGTCAGCGCATCATCGAACCGATCGAGCACGCCGGCCAGAAATGCGATGATGATGCCCGCGATGGCCCCGCCCGCGATATAGCCGGACGCGAGCAAGACGCCCGGGCTCTTGTCGCTCTCCCGCGCAAACTCGTCCGCGCTCATCGTCGCGTGGGTCGCCTGTCGCCGGGTGCGTCGATCCACCAGCCAGCGAATCAACCCTCCGATGAAGATTGGCGAGGACGACGAAAGCGGGAGGTACACGCCCACCGCGAAGGCCAGCGCCGGCACGAACGACATTTCGAGCGTCACCGCAATCGCTACGCCCAGGAGCACCAGCGCCCAAGGCAATTTGCGATCGAGGATGCCCTTGATGATGTACGACATCAGCGTCGCCTTCGGCGCGTCGAACTTGCGCACCGTCGAGCCGTCGGGCCTCGTGTTGTGCGTGCCGTTGATCCCGGGATCCACGAGCCACACGGCGCGTCCCTCCTGATCGACGAGATATTTGCCCGCCGGCCCGCCGACTTGGTCGAGCTTTTGCCAGACGAGATAACTCTTCGCATCATCCCGCGCCTGCGGGCCCACCAATGATTCATGCTTCGTCAGCAAGCCCGCTTCCGCCCGCAACCCCGCCGGGGCTACCTGTGCCACCGGCACGTAGACCGTCGCGGCATCATTCAATTTCAGCAGGATCGGACCGAGGCACAGGGCCGACAGCGCCGCGCCGGCGAGAATGGCCCATTGCTGCAACTTCGGCGTCGCCCCGAGGAGAAACCCCGTCTTCAGGTCCTGCGAGGTCGTCCCACCGTTCGAGGCCGCGATGCACACGATGGCACCCACCGAGAGCGCCGTCACGTAGTGGCGCCCGCCCGTCCAGCCCACCAGCAGGAAAATCAAGCACGTAAACAGGAGCGTCGCCACCGTCATGCCCGAAATCGGATTGGACGAAGAACCGATTTCCCCGGTCAGCCGCGACGACACGGTGACAAACAGAAAGCCAAACACGATGATGAGAATCGCGCCGAGGGCGTTCATTTCGAGCGTCGGCGCAAACGTGATCGCCGCGACCAGGACGATCACCCCGATCGCCACGAACTTCATCGGCAGGTCGCGCTCCGTGCGTGGCACCTCGCGGCCACCGGCCTCGCGCCGGGCCAGCCCGAGGTCCCGCAAGCCGGCCCGCAAGCCATGCCAGATGGTGGGCGCCGATTGGATGAGGCTGAAAATTCCTCCCGCCGCCACCGCGCCGGCGCCGATGTAAAGGATGTACGCACCGCGGATCTGATTCGGCCCCATGGCGCGAATCAGCATCGTGCCCGGCGCCAGCGGCGAGGTCAGGGACTCGCCGAAAAATTTGATCAGCGGAATGAGCAGCAGATAGCTCAACACGCCGCCCGCGCACATGATCGACGCGATGCGCGGCCCGATGATGTAGCCGACGCCCAGCAACTCCGGCGAAATTTCCGCGCTGATCGAGCCGGCCTTCAACGGCGCGCCAAATATTTTTTCCGGCACGTCCTTCCAGCCCTTGAACGCGACATTGAGCGTCTTGTAAATCAGCCCCAGTCCGAAACCGGTGAAGATGACCTTCGCGCCCGGTGCGGCGCCCAACCCCGCGGCGGCGGCCGCCCGCATTTCCGCCTGGGCTGACGGCGAGGCCGCCGCCCGATCCGCGGCGTTGGCGCCCGCCTTCAGCACCGCCGCACAGGCCGTGCCCTCGGGATATTTGAGCACATGGTGCGCCTCGACGATCAGCGACCGGCGCAACGGAATCATCATCAGGATGCCGAGCAACCCGCCCAGCAGCGCCACCAGCATCACGCGCGTCAGCTCAAGATCGAACCCAAGGATGAGAATCGCCGGCATGGTGACACCGACGCCAAAAGCGATCGATTCACCCGCCGAGCCTGCGGTCTGCGTGATGTTGTTTTCGAGGATGGTGGAGTCCCGCAGTCCCGTCTTCGACAACCCGCGAAACATCGCCAGGGAAATGACCGCCACGGGAATCGACGCGCTGACGGTTAGGCCCACCTTCAAGACGAGGTAGAGCGACGACGCCCCGAAAATCATCCCGAGAATCATGCCAATAATCACCGCCCGCGCCGTGAATTCGAGCATGTTCGTTTCCGCCGCGATGAAGGGCTCAACTTTGGAATGAACGGAAGGGGCGGCCATGAATCGTCGGTAACTGGTCTGACGCTGCCGCGCTACCCGCGGGTGACAACACAGGATTCGGCGGGGATTGGAGAACGGCTCTTTTCGAGACTGCTATCGAAAAAGGGGCTGCGCAGCCGTTGCGAGTAGTTCCGCCTTCAGGCGGTGCTTGGTGCGCGTTTGTTTCGCCTAAAGGCGGGACTACGAACAAAACCCGCATTTCCTGAGAGCAACCATGCGGCCTCGCACTCGAGTACTCGGGATTTTTCTTTTCGGCGCACCGCAGGCGACTTCCGGCTTGTAGCCGCAACGGGCATTGGTTCGTCTCCGGTCCGCCCCGCCCGATGAAATCACTGGCCTTCCCCGCCTTACCAGTGGCCCTCGCCCTGCTCTGCTTCGGAACGGTGATGCGCGCCGACTGGCTGGTGGGAAGCTACGCGACGAATTCCGTCCTCCGCTACAGCGAGACCGACGGCTCGTTTCTCGGCCCGCTCGTCGCCAGCTCCAGCGGCGGGCTCACCGGCCCCACGGCCGGCATTTTCGGACCCGACGGCCTGCTCTACGTCAGCAGCGCCGCCACGCACGAAGTGCTCCGCTATCGGGTAACCGATGGCGCGTTCCAGGGCACCTTTGTCACCGCAGGCAGCGGGGGCCTGAACGGACCCCAGGGCCTGACGTTCGGCGCGGATGGAAATCTTTACGTCAGCAGCTCCTACACGAATCAAATTCTCCGCTACAACGGCGCCACCGGTGCTTTGCTCGGAACGTTTGTTTCCGCCGGCAGCGGCGGACTGGATTATCCGGATGGCCTGGCTTTCGGCTCGGACGGCCAACTTTACGTCGGAGGCTTCAACACCAACTCCGTGCTGCGTTACAACGGAACGAACGGAGCCTTTGTCGACACCTTCGTCGCGGCGAACAGCGGCGGACTTTCGACTCCGGAGTATCTGCGCTTCGGCCCGGACGGCCATTTGTACGTTCCCAGTTGGAGCGGCGACAACGTCATGAAATTTGACCGCACCACCGGTGCTTCGCTCGGGGCCATTGTCACCGCGGGCAGCGGTGGTCTCGACACGGCCCGGGAAATTGCGTGGGGCGCCGACGGGAAACTCTACGTCACTTCATTTGGTGCCGACAACGGGAGTGCCCGGGATGCTGTGCTGCGCTTCGACGCCACGACCGGCGCGTTCATCGATCCGTTCATTACGGTCGGGAGTGGTGGCTTGGACGGCCCGACCTTTCTGATTCGAACCTCGGCGATTCCGGAGCCAGGGGCCTATGCGGTCCTGGCGGGCGCGGTGGTTCTCGGCGTGGCCACCTGGCGCCGGAGATTTTTGAGCAGTCAGAGGGGTTCGCGTTCGTCGTCCCGCCTTCAGGCGGAATCTGAATGGTTCAATCCTTCCGCCTAAAGGCGGAACTACAAACCGGGCAATTCTGCCTCGGCCAAACCAGAAGCGTTTTGGCCCAAGACTACCTGGGCTTAACGCCTGGTCGCTTCTTCAGCCACTTCCGAAACTCCCCGCCCCGCCAGGCCGGGAGCGTGCGCTTTTCCTCCCATGCGTGCAGCGCCGGGATCGGCAGCAAACTCCGCGGCAGATAATCCATCGCCTTACCGCCAAACAACGCCGCGCGCCACGCCATCGGTTGCGACGCCAGCAACGCCCAGGCGCCCATCGGCGGCGTGCCGGGCGCCGCGACACCTTCCTCCTTGGCGCGATGGCGCAGCCGCAGGAGCAAGTCGGGAATGGGAATATTGACCGGGCACACCTCGTGGCACGCCCCGCACAGGCTCGACGCCTTGGGCAGGTCCGCTTTTTCCGCAAATCGGCTTCCCATCAGGATCGGCGAAAGCACCGCGCCCACCGGCCCCGGATAGACACTGCGATACGCGTGACCGCTCGCCTGGCGGTAAACCGGACACACGTTCAAGCACGCGCCGCAACGAATGCAGCGCAGGATTTCACGGCAATCGCTCGCGAGCACCTCCGTCCGGCCATTATCGACAAAGATCACGTGCATCTCTTCCGGGCCGTCCGGTTGCTCGGAAGATTTCGGACCACTGATGAACTCGGTGTAGACGGTAAGATCCTGCGCCGTCCCGGAACGGCCGAGGAGATTGATGAGCAGCGCGAGGTCGGAATCGCGGGGCACGATTTTTTCGATGCCGATCAGGGCGATGTGGCATTTCGTCGCCGCCAGGCAGAAGCGCGAGTTGCCCTCGTTGGTCACGAGCACCATCCGGCCGCTCTCGGCGGAAATGAAATTGGCGCCCGTCAGCCCGACGTCGGCCTGCAGATATTTCTGCCGGAGAAAATGGCGGGCCCGCGTCGTGATGACCTGGGGATCGTCGTCGTAAGCCCCGAGACCCTCGCGTTCGAAACTTTGCGCGATTTCCCGGCGGTTCTTGTGGATGATCGGCCGGACGATGTGACTCGGATGGTCATGATCGATTTGGACGATGAATTCGCCGAGATCGGTCTCGAGCGCCTCGATGCCGTGCCGCCCAAGAAAATCCGCGAGCTCGATCTCCTCGCTCACCATCGTCTTGGCCTTGACCATCTTCGTGGCCTTTCGCGCCCGCATGATGCCCAGCACGGTTTCGCACGCCACTTCCGCCGTCGAAGCCCAGTGCACCTGCACGCCATTCGCCTGCAGCTTTTTCTCCACCGCCGGCAGGTAGGCGTCGAGATTCTCGATCGCATGCTGCTTGATCTCACCCGCCCGCTGACGCAGTCGGTTCGGATCGGCGAACTGCTCGAACAAAAGCTTGGTCCGCTTTTCGTGCGTGGCCTTCGTGCTTTGGTAAACCGACGCGCGCTTGTCCGCCGGCAGCGCCGTCGCAAACAGGTCGAGGGGTTGAAAACGCATGGGGGAGAGGCTTAGCGAATAGGAAAGGTCGAAGGTTCGGCTTGGTCTACTCACTACCCGCTACTCGCTCCTTTGTAGTTCAACGCGTCCCGCAACACCTGGGCCACGTGCAGCGTGCGGACCGGCTTGCCCTCCTTGGCCGCCAACCCGCCCAGGTGCATCAGGCAGCTCATGTCCGCGGAAACCAGCACGTCCGGCGAAACCGCACGGATGTGTTCGAGTTTCAGTTCACCCATCGCCGCCGAGACGTGGGGAAACGCGACCGAAAACGTGCCGCCAAAACCGCAGCACTGCTCGCCCTCGCCGAAAGGCAGAATCCGCGTGCCGGCAATCGACGTGAGCAGCGCAAGCGCCGCCTCGCCGCTCATCGTGCCCCGCGAGTGACACGAGCAGTGAAACGCCACCGTCGCCTCATAGCGGCCCGGCCAGGTCTTCACCCCGAGCCCATTGACGATGAAATCCGCGAGCTCCCACGTGCGCCGACCCAGTTGCCCGACTTCGTCGCGGTCCCTTTCCTTTTCGAACTCCAGCGGCGCCCCGTGGAACAGCATCGCGGCGCACGAACCGCTGGGCACGATCACCGGATCCTCACCCGCAAACGTGCGCACGGTGTGTCGAACGACCTTGCGCGACGCGTCCCAGTCCCCGCCATTGAAGGCCGGTTGACCACAGCAGGTTTGGGCCTCGGAAAAACCGACCTCGAGCCCGAGGTGCTCCAGCACCTCGACGGTCGCCACTGCCACGTCGTCGTAGAAAGCATCGCACAGACAGGTCGCCATGAGCTGTACGCGTTTGCCAGTAATGGGGTTTCGCTCGGGTTTTGTCATGCGCCGTGAGAAAAAACGGTGCGGCGCTCGGCGGGGCTTGCAATCGCAAATCCGGCGTCGCGGACTATGCCTTTCGCCATGCCTGTCCCTGTTCACACTGCTGCGGTCGATCTCGGAGCCACCAGTGGCCGCGTCATTCTCGGCACGTGGGCCAAAAACAAGCTGAACCTCCGCGAGGTCCACCGCTTCCCCAACTCTTTCCATACTTTGGGCGGGCACGACTACTGGGACCTCGGCACGCTCTGGCATGAGGTGCAAACCGGCCTGCGGCACGCCGCGGCCGCCCTGCCCCGCGGCGCCAAGCTCGCGTCCGTCGGCGTCGATACCTGGGGCGTCGACTACGCGCTGGTCAACGATGCCGGCCGCCTGGTTTTTCCCGTCCACGCCTACCGCGATGCCCGCACGCAACCCGGCCTCACGCGGCTGGGCAACACGCGCGCGGCACTCGACCGCATTTACGCGGCCACAGGGATCCCCAATGTTTTCTACAACTCGTCGCTCCAGCTCGCCGAGGTGGTCGCCACCGCTCCCGCCATCGGGGATCTGGCGACGCGCTGCCTGTTTTTGCCGGACTATTTCAATTTCCTGCTCTCGGGCCGGATGGCCAACGAGCTGACCATCGCGAGCACAACGCAACTGCTCGACGTGCACTCGACCCAGTGGTCGCGCGCCGCGCTCGCTTACTTCCGGATTCCGGCCCAATGGCTGACCCCGCCCGTGCTCTCCGGCACGCGGCTGGGCCGCCTCAGCCCCGCCACGCGCACGAGCCTGGCCGCCCCGGCCTTCGCCGAGACCCAGGTCATTGCCGTGCCGGGCCACGACACCGCCTGTGCCTACGATGCCATGCCCGCCTCACCCGACGGGGGAGATCTCTATATTTCCTCGGGGACCTGGTCGCTCGTGGGATTCGAGAGTGACACGCCCGTGCTCGGAGCCGACGCGCTGGCCGCCCGGATTTCCAATGAACGCATCGGCGATGGCCGCTATCGTCCGCTGACCAACGTCATCGGCCTGTGGATGCTCGAAGGCACGCTGAAGGACTTCGCCTCGCGCCCCGCCCACGATCGCGAGTGGGCGGCATTGATCACGGCGGCGGAAAAATTGCCGCCACCGCCGGCCCGGATCGACCTGACCTTTGCGGCGTTTGCCAATCCGCCCTCGATGCGCGGGGCCATCGACGCCCAGCTGAAACGGCGAAAACTCCCCTTGCCCAAGAATCTCGCCGGCTACGTTCGCCTGATTTGTGATTCGCTCGGCGAAGGCCATGCCCTCGCGATGCGGAATTTCGAGCGGATGGCGGGCAAAAAATTTCACCGGGTCCTGATCGTGGGTGGCGGTTCGAAAAACCGTTTGCTCTGCCAGGCCACGGCCAATGCCACCGGATTGCCCGTGGTGTCGTTTGCGCTCGAAGGCACGGCGGTCGGCAACCTGGCCAGCCAGCTCATCGCCCTCCGCGCAGTAAAGGATCTCGCCACCTTCCGCCGGTATCTCGGCGCGGGATTGCAGCAAACGGTGTATTCTCCAAAGTAGCGCGTTTGCTTCAGGTAGCGCGGGTCTCTGACCCGCGTCCGGGGGGATGGCAGACCCGAGAATTGGGGTAAATAGACAGATGACGCCGGTCGGAGACCGTCGCTACCTCAATCGCATGCGCCTCGTAGCGACCGTCAGTTTCTCCCGCCGAAATCTGCCACATTGGGAAGTGGCAAACGGACGCTACTTCGTAACGGTACGTTGCGCGGGAAGTCTGCCGCGCGCAGTTTTCAAGCAACTCACAGAAATACAAAGCGCGCTTCGAAGCGCAGACGCACGCTCGGTGCAATATGCGAGGTGGCAACGGCGCCACTTCATGACCCTCGAAAAATATCTCGATGCTCATCACGGCAACTGCACTTTGCTCCAGGTGCCGGCCGCTCGAATCTTGGTGGACGAACTCGGGGCCTTGTCAGAGTGGAATGTCGCGGTGCCACACTACACCGTGCTCCCAAACCATTGGCACGCCATGATTGTCCCGGGAGCAGGGTGCAAATACTCGCTCGCCACGATCATGAAGCGGATTAAAGGCCGCAGCGCCCACACCATCCGCAATGAACTGGGTGGACGTGGGGCGGTTTGGCAGAGCGAATGGTTCGACCGATGGATGCGCAACGACACGGAGTGGGAAAAATGTGTAGACTATATTCGCAACAATCCCGTCAAATCCGGTTTGGTGCGCACTTGGGCCGAGCACCCCTGGACACGGTAATCGCACCAATCCAAACGCGGGTCGGAGACCCGCGCTACCTGCGACCCGCCGCACTCTGCCTACCAAATCTCGACGCGCTCAGCAGCCGCCCGGCGCATCGGCGCGCCCTCCGGCACGTCGAAGGCGTGCGCAAACTCCTCCAGGTTCGAAAGCGGACCGTTCACCCGCCACTCCGTCGGCGCATGCGGATCCGTCTGCACCAGCATCCGCTGTGTCTCCGGCCGGAACACCGTCCGCCAGGCCGTAGCGTAGCTGAGAAAAAAGCGCTGGGCCACGGTAAAGCCGTCAACTTTTTCCGGCACCGGTTTTTCCCGCAGAACCCGCTGCAACGCCGCAAAGGCAATCTTCAATCCCCCCAGGTCGGCGAGGTTCTCGCCCTGCGTGAGTTCGCCGTTCACGTGTAAATCGTCGAGCACCGGGTACCCATTGAACTGCGTCACGATCCCGGCGGCGCGCTCCTTGAACCGGGCCGCGCTCGCCGGCGACCACCAGTCGACCAGGTTGCCCACCGCGTCGAACTGTCGGCCCGAATCATCGAAGCCATGCGTGATTTCGTGGCCGATGATGCTCCCGATGCTGCCGTAATTGGCCGCATCGCCCGCGGTCGGGCTGAAGAAGGGCGACTGCAGGATGCCCGCCGGAAAAACGATCTCGTTGAGCGGCGGGTTGTAGTAGGCATTGACGGTCGGTGGGCTGAAGCCCCACTCGCTCTTGTCCACCGGGTGACCGACCTTCGCCAGATCGCGCCGGACTTCGAACTCTTCCGCGCGCTGCACATTGAGCACGTAGGCGCCGCGGTCGATGACCAGCGGAGAGTAATCCCGCCACGTGTCGGGATACCCGATCTTCACCGTCAACGCGTTGAGTTTCTCCAGCGCCTTGGCCCGGGTCGGTTCATCCATCCACTCGAGTTTTTGCAGGCGCTCCCGCAACGCGCCCTGCAGATGGCCCACCAGTTCCAGCATCCGGGCCTTGGCCTCGGGCGGAAAATGCGCGGCCACGTAGAGTTGGCCGAGCGCTTCGCCCACGGAGCCGTCCACCCGTTGCAGCACGCGCTTCCAGCGGTCGCGCATCTTTTCCTGGCCGGTCAGGGTCCGGCCATAGAAGGCGAAATTTTCTTCGACAAAAGCACGGCTCAGATAGGGCGCCGAGCCATGGAGGAGATTCCACCGCAGGTAGTCCCGCCACGCCGTTACCGGAGTCGCCTCCAGCTGCCGATCAAAGGCCGCGAAAAATTCCGGCTGGCCGACGTCAAGATCCCCAGGCTGGCTGAGATCGAGAGCGGTAAAATAGGCACGCCAGTCGAAATGCGGCGTCAGCTTCTGCAGTTCCGCCTCCGCCATTCGGTGGTAATTCGCCACGGGATCACGAAGGTCGACGTTCGTCTTCGAACCTTGGGCGAGCGCGGTCTCGAGTTGCATCACGGCCGTGGCCGCGGCGCGGGCCGCATCCGCCGCGTCACCGGCCAGGACGAAGAGGCGGGCGATATGCGCGACGTAGTGTTCGCGGAGTTGCTGGGATTTGTCGTCGTCGCGGAAATAGTAATCGCGATCCGGCAGACCCAGCCCGCCCTGCCCTAATCCGGCAATCACCATCGCACTGTTCTTCGGATCGGGCTCCGAAGAAAAAAAGAATCCGGGCCGAATGCCGCGCCGGTGCAGCCGGACCAGCTCGGCCTGCACGTCGGCCGGCGACTTGAGCGCCGCCATCCGCTCAAGCGCGGCCCGCACAGGCGTAATCCCCGCGGCCTCAATGGCCGCCTCGTCCATGCCGCTCGCATAGAAATCGCCCACGAGCTTTTCGGCGGAGCCAGGGTTCCGGGCCGCCGCGGCGCGTTCGAGAATCGCGTGCAAGTTGGCGCGATTGCGTTCCTCGAGTTCGTCAAAGGGGCCCCACGAGGTCTTGTCCGCCGGGACGGTGTTGGTCTTGAACCAACCACCATTGGCAAAGCGATAGAAGTCCGTCTGCGGCTTGACGGCAGAATCGAAATTTTTCGGGTCAATCTGCCCACGAACCGCCCCGGCGCACAGCAACGCGGATGAAACCGCGGTCAAAATTGACAGACGCATGACGCCACGCTTCGCGGGGATTTCCCCCCGCGCAAGCGCGAAGGGGCCATTGCCTCACTACCGCAGAAACGCCTCGTGCAGGCCGCCGTCGACGGTGATGACCTGCCCGGTCGTCTTGCTCAGACGCTGGCTCACGAGGAGGAAATACGCCTCGGCCTGGTCGGCGGGCGTGATCGGCGCCTTCGTCAGCGTCCGATCCGCATAGAACTGAGCCAGCTTCTTGACCAGCGACTCGGTCGCCTCGTCCTCGGTGTAGGGAATGGTGTACTTCGCCAGCGAACCGATGACGCGGTCGCGGGGAAACATCGCCGAACCCTGGACGACCGTCGCGGGCGCGACGCCGTTTACCCGCACCAGCGGCGCCAGCTCGATCGCGAGCTCGCGCACCAGATGATTGGCGGCGGCCTTCGACGTGTCGTAGGCGATCGAACCTTTCTTCGGCACCACGGCGTTGGCCGAGGTGGTGAGAACGAGTTGACCCTTGAGTCCCTGCTCCCGCCATGTCGATGCGGCCTCGTCGCCGACGATGTAGCTCCCGGTCACGTTGACGCCAAAGGTGAACGCCCACTTGTCGTCGGGAATGTGCCCGGTCGTGTCGCTCGGCCAGAAGACGCCCGCCGTCACGCAAATGGAGTCGAAGCCACCGTAGGCCAGCGCGACCTGATTGAGCATCGCCCGCACGCTGGCCCGGTCCGTGATGTTGCAGGCCAGGCCGAGGGCCGGACCGCAGTTGGAAATTCCCGTGCCCGCCACCCCGATGCCGAGACCATGCTTATCCGTGATCTCTTTCGCCGTGGCCGCGGCCGTTTCGACCTTCATGTCGACGCACACGAGGTGCGCGCCTTCCTTCACCAGCCGATGCGCCGTTTCCTTGCCGATGCCGGAACCGGCGCCAATGACCACGATGATCTGCCGCGCGAGTTCCTTCTCCGCCGGCATCCGCTTGAGCTTCGCTTCCTCGAGCAGCCAGTACTCGATGTCGAAGGCCTCCTGCTGCGGCAGGGCGATATATTTGTCGATCGCCTCGGCGCCGCGCATGACCTCGACCGCGCAGTTGTAGAACTCAGCCGTGACGCGCGACTCGGACTTGTCCTTGCCCCACGCAATCATGCCCAAGCCCGGAATGAGGACGACCGTGGGATTCGGATCGCGCATCGCCGGCGAATTGGCGTGTTTGCACTTCGCGTAATACGCCGCGTAGTCCTGACGATAGGCGTCGAGCCCGGCCGTGAGTTTCTTTTTCAGCGTCGCGGCATCCTCGGCCTGCGGATTCCAGTCGACGTAGAGCGGCTTGATCTTGGTGCGCAGAAAATGATCCGGGCACGAGGTGCCGATCTCCGCCAGACGGGCGGCATCCTTCGAATTCACGAAGCGCAGGATTTTCGCGTCGTCCTGCACCGTGCCGATGAAGCGCTTTTCCTTCGACACCTGTCCGCGGAGCCAGGGCAGAATCCCCGCCAGCGTCGCGTGGCGCTTCGGCTCCTCGAGGGTCTGATATTTCTGGCCGCCAAAGGCCGTGGCATCGCCCCCCTTCGCGGCGTATTTCGACTCGATGTAGGCGGCCGCCTTTTCAATGCAGTCGAGCGTGTAGGTGTAGCACGCCTTGTCGTCGTCGGCCCACGAGATGAATCCGTGCTGGCCCATCATGATCGCGCGATTCTTCGGATTCTTCCGCTCGATGGCCTGCATCGCCAGTCCGAGCTCAAACCCGGGCCGCATCCAGGGCACATAGGCCATCGTGCCGCCAAAAATTTCCTGGGTGAGCTTCTCGCACTGCGCCGAGGCCGCGATCGCGATGATCGCGTTCGGATGCATGTGATCGACGTGCTTCCCGGTCAGAAACGAGTGGAGCGGCGTGTCGATCGAGGACGCGCGGGGATTCAGGTTGAAGGTCGCGTGCGCCTGCATGCCGACCATGTCGTCTTCGGCCTGCGACTTCAGGCCCTTGTCCGCGCGGCTCCCGTAAAGCTGCTGCATCTCGAGCAGCTTCTGCTGGTACAAGGACGAAAAATTTTCGCGGTTGCTCGTGCGCAGATCGCCGCCCGAGCCCTTGACCCACAGCACCTCGACCGGTTGGCCGGTGAGCGGATCCTGGGCTGGGATTTTCGACGACGTGTTGCCTCCGCCGGTATTGGTCACGCGCTGGTCGCAGCCGAGCAGATTGGACCGGTACACGAGGCGGCCCACGGGATCCAAGGCCGCGGCCTTGGCGTCGTCCCAGAGATGATTCACGAATTTATAGGAAGGCATGGAAAGAGATGAAGAAAGCAGCTAGGCGGAGCGGCCGGACCGGGTCAAAGACCGTCGCGGATTTTTATGCCGGACGGTCAGAGCCCAAGGACCTTCTGGCGATAATGTTCGTCCGGCCGGCCGGCAATCCGCGCGACCTGGGCGGCCGTCATCAAGCGCGGCGGACCGCCGAAGCCGGCGGCACCGGAAAAGATTTCGGCCGCCTTCACCGCCATCGTCGTGGCGGCGAACACGGACTCGGGCGACGCCCCCAGGGCAATCAACCCGTGGCTTTCCAGCAGGATGACGCGCGGCGGCCGGGCGAGGCGCTTGATATAAGCGACCACCGCCGTGCGGATCGACCGGGCCAGCTGCAGGCCCGGGTCGGCGTAGGGCACAAACACGCTCTCGACCCCGCAGCAAACGACCTCGTCAGGAAATGTCCGGCGACGCGCAAAGGTTCGCGCATACCTGGAACAGAGCAGCTGGTTGACCGCGACCGGATGCGTGTGGCCCACAAAGTTCACCCCGGGCAGGGTCAGCAGGTAGGCGTGAAAAATCGCCTCGACCGACGGCTTCCGCGCGGCCGGGTCGATCCGCGAGGCCAACAACGCCTCGTCAACCGCGGCGTCAGGGATCCGCGATCGCTCCAGCAGCGCGACCAAATCGGCCCGCCGGCACTCCGTCAGGCCCAGAGGCGAAAGGGTCCCGAGGTTGGAACCGCTGGCCTTGACCAGCAGGGTGGCGGCCGTCAGCCGCGCCGAGGTGTTGCCTTCGCCCAGAATCGCCAGCCGGCGGTCTTCGCGGCCGAGCTCATGCGAGAGCGTGAGCAGTTGGGTACGAATGTCGGGAGCAGTGGAAACCGCGGGCATGGCGCGACGATTGACGCGAGCCCCGCAGATTTCCATCGGATTCTCACGCCGGAGGGCAAGGGGACGCATCTCATTTTATTGCCTGCGCCGCGGCGGCGCGGGCTTGGTGGAGCGGGCAGCGCTCCGCCTCTACACGATCGCGCTGTCGATTAACCGGATCTCATCCACCCACACGGCGATGGCGAGCAGCGTGCGCCCCGGAATCACTTCGCGCATCGGCTCCATCGTGTTCGGATCAACCATCGAGACGTAAATGACCCGCACCCGGCGGCGCTCCCCGAGCAGGTGCGTCGCCTCCGCCACGATGCGGTCGGGACTGCGGACTCCCTGCGCCACCATTTCCGCGGCGCGTTCCAGCGCGGCGTGGAGCGACCGGGCTTCCTGGCGCTGCGTGGCCGTAAACTCGCGGCTGCGCACCCCGAGCGCGATGCCGTCCCCATCGCGGATCGTCGGGGCAATCACCACTTCCGTCTCGTACCCGAGATCCCCGATCATTTTTCTCACGACGGCCGCCTGCTGCGCGTCGCGCTGGCCCATCACGAGCACCGTCGGCCGCACAATATTCAGCAGTTTCGCCACGGCGGTCGTCACGCCCCGAAAGTGCGTCGGGCGCGATACTCCGCACAGGGGCTTGCTGACCGTGTCCTCGGTCACGTAGGTGGAGAAACCACGCGGATAGAATTCCTCGGCCTTGGGCATGAACACGGCGACGACGCCCAGGTCGGCGCACAAGCGGCAATCGGCGTCCGGACTGCGTGGGTAGCCGGCAAAGTTATCGCTCGGACCGAACGCCAGCGGATTGGGAAACACGCTGACCACCACGACATTGGCCCGCCCTTTGGCCAGCGCGATGAGGGCCGCATGGCCCGCGTGCAGCGCGCCGTTGGTCGCCACGAGCGCCACCGTCTTACCTTCTTTCCCGAGGGCGGCCGCCAGGGACCGCATCTCGGACACAGATTCGATTTTATACATGGAGCGCAGCGACGATGGGTTAACGTCTGGCTTGAACTTATTCGCCAGCATCCGTTTGTTCAAGTTTTTCGCCTGCCCTGCGGCGTAAATTTCCCACCTTATCTCCACCTGCCATGATCCGCATCAACGAAAACTACACCAAGCTCAAGGCGTCCTACCTTTTCAGCGACATCGCCAAGCGCGTCAGCGCCTATGTCGCGGCGAATCCCTCCAAGCCGGTCATCCGCCTCGGCATTGGTGACGTCACCGAGCCGCTCCCGCCGGTGTGCATCGAGGCCCTCCATGCCGCGACCGACGAGATGGCGAAGCGGGCCACATTCAAGGGCTACGGCCCGGAACAGGGCTATGCGTTCCTCCGCGAGGCCATTGCCCAGCATGACTACACCGCCCGCGGCTGCCAGATCGACGCGGACGAAATCTTCGTCTCCGACGGCGCGAAGTGCGACTGCGGCAACATCCAGGAAATCTTCGCCCCCGACACCCGGCTCGCGATTCCCGATCCGGTCTACCCGGTCTACATCGACACCAACGTCATGGCCGGCCGCACCGGTCCCAACGTCGACGGCCGCTACCAGGGCGTCACCTACCTCGATAGCACGCCGGCCAACGGCTACGTGCCGGCGATCCCCAGCGTCGCGACCGACCTGATCTATCTCTGCTTCCCCAACAACCCGACCGGCGCCGTCGCCACCAAGGCCCAACTCGCCGCCTGGATCGCCTACGCCAAGAAGCACAAGGCCGTCATCCTCTTCGACTCCGCCTACGAGTCCTACATCCGCGATCCGCAGATCCCCCACTCCATCTACGAAATCGAAGGCGCGCGCGACGTGGCGCTCGAGTTCCGCAGCTTCTCGAAGACCGCCGGCTTCACCGGGACGCGCTGCGCCTACCTGGTCGTGCCGAAGACGGTCGTCGCCTACGATGCCGCCGGCAACGCGCATCCCCTGCACGCGCTCTGGAATCGCCGCCACAGCACGAAGTTCAACGGCGTGGCGTACCCGATCCAAAAGGCCGCCGCCGCGATCTTCACGCCCGAAGGCCAAAAGCAGACCCGCGCCCTCACCGATTTCTATCTCGGCAACGCCAAGCTCATCCGCGACGCGGTGGCGAAGTGGGGTTTCACGTGCATCGGGGGCGACAACGCGCCCTACATCTGGGTCAACACCGGTCGCGACTCCTGGGAATTTTTTGATCTGCTCCTGAACAAGGCCCAGGTGGTCTGCACGCCCGGCGCCGGTTTCGGCAAGTGCGGCGAAGGCCACGTGCGGATCAGTGCGTTCAACTCGCGCGAAAACGTCGAGACCGCCCTGGCGCGCATCGGCGCGGCGCTGAAGTAGCGCAGGGCGCGGCCCAAAAACTGGGAGGCCGAGCTCTGACGACGCCTACTCCAGATCCAAACCATCAATCCCTTGGCCACAAATTGCACCCATGGGCACAAATTCGATTCACTGGCATTTGTGCCCATCCGTGAAATCTGTGGCAAAAACACCGGGCCTGGTTGGACGATAAGCGGCCGAAACAAGAGTCCAAATCCTTAGCCCGCCTCCGGCCCTCTGAAATTCTGAAATTTCCATCCTCCGCGGCTCTGCGCCTCCGCGCGAGTTAAACGGCCTTGAACAAACTTTTTTCCCGTCCGCTTCGCTCGCGGCGCGGAGACGCAGAGTTCGGAACTGGCCGGACGACAAGCCATCAAGGCCGTTGGCCGCACGCGGAGCGCCCGGTCCATCTCGAAAGGCCGCTTTCGAGATTACGCGATCCTACTTCTTCGCCACGCCGCCGGCGATGTCGCCCGCGAGTCCCGTCACCGCCCGACTGAGCTCCGCGGCGAGGGAGCCTTCGCTCTTGCCGTCCCAGTGCAGGCCAGCCGCCACGTAGTCGCCATGGGCCGCGATCGCCGGCTTCGCACCGGTCGTCGCCAACTCCCAGGCAGCATGAAAAAGCACCGACTGGTTCGCGCCGCCCTCGCACGCCAGTACGCGCACCGTCAGTTCGTAGTCAAAGGGCACCGTCGCCGAGCGCAGGCCGGGCGCGAGCACCGCGCTGGCCACGCCCCGGGCCAGCAGTTCTTCGCGCAGGACCCGGGCCACGCCGAGTTCCAGCGCCTCGCCCCAGCGGGCATATTCGCGGAATTCGATTTCGTTGTCCCCCCGGCGCACAATCAGGGGCCGGGCCTTCAGGTAACTCGCCACCTCGATTTGGTTGAGATGAATCGCGACTCCGCCGGCGACGGGTTGGGTCGCCGCGGTCGCGGCCGAGAGCAGGTAAAACCGGGTCGGATCCGGCTGGGCGGACGGCAGCGAACAACCGGCCACCGCCAAAAAACTGGCGACACCTGTCAGGAACAGAACCAGGGATTTCACGCGCGGCTTCATCGGGTGCTTTCGTTCAAGAGGGTTTCTGGCCCTTTCGGCCAGCCGGCACTGGAGCCGCGACGCCCTCGTCGCGCTATTACCGCCTGGCCACGCGGCGAGGGCGCCGCGTCCCCATCGGGACGACCGTTTCGGGCTTGGTTAAGTTTCATGACAGGCTCCAGGGGAGAAGGGAATGGCTGCCGCGTCATGGGCGTTTCTTGCCCGTGAGCAGGGCATTCGGGTTGCGCTCGAGAAAGTCCGCCAGCCGTTTGATGGCATCCGCCGCCTCATTCAGGTGTTCGAGCGTTTCCACCATCTCGCCGCCCAAGCCCGCGTGCGTGTTGATGAAATTGCGGGCCACCGTGGCCGTGTCGTTGAAGGATTCGATGGTCTTCCGCGCATCGGAAAGCGTCGCCGTGAGCTCCTTGCCCGCGGGATCAATCTGCGCATCCAGTTTCGCGATCGTCTTCCGGAGATCGTCCGCCGCCGCGTTGAGATTGTCGAACGTGCGCTTGAAGTCCGGGCTCGCCACCAGTTCCTCGACGCGCGCACCGGTTCTTCGCCACTGGTCCGTCATGCCCTTCAGATCCACGCCCTCGAGCTGCTTCCGGGCATCAGCCATCAACCCGGTCAGGCCCTTCGAGACGCCGGCAAAGTCGATCTTGCGGAGGCTGCCCAGAATCTCGATCGCACTCGTCTGGAATTCCAGGATCGTCGACTGGACGGCGGGGATCACGGCATATTTTGGATCCGCCAGATTCGAGCTGGGGTATTCCTTCGGATCGAGGAAATCGAGTTCGACGAACAGCAGTCCCGTCGCCAGGCCCTGCGGCACGAGTTGCGCCCGCAAGCCGCGGCTCACCATTTTCTCCAACTCGGCGCGGTCCGACACGTTGACGAGCGCCCCGCGATTGTCGGTCATCACGTCCTTGCTGAATTCACAGACGACCACGACCATCGACTTCTTGTCGCGTTGCTCATCGTAGTGGATGTTCAACGCCGCGACCCGGCCCACCGGAACGCCGCGCAGCTTCACCGGCGAGCCGAGGCCCAGGCCGTTGACCGATTCATCGAAGAACACGACGAAGCGCTGCGGTTTGGAAAAGAAATTGATCCCCCCAAAGGACAGCAGCGCCACAATCAAGAGCGCAAACGAGCCGATGACAAAGGCTCCGACGATGGCTGGGCTGATCTTGGTTTTCACAGGGTAACGTGGCTGGGCGCCGCCAGACTCGCGCAAGCGGGCCCGACTATCCAACTGAAATCTGTTCGACCCGCAAACGGAACCGGCGTTGCGCTCGCCTTCATGGCGTGGTGAGGAGGTCACCGCGGCGGAGAAATTCCGTCACCCGCGAATCCCGACTCTGCAGGGCCAGTTCGCGCGGCCGGCCCTCGGCGATGATGCCCTTGTGGACGCGGTCCAGCATGATCACACGGTCCGCAATGCTGAAAATCGACGCCAGTTCGTGCGAAACGACGACGATGGTGGTGCCAAAGGTGTCGCGCACCTGCATGATGAGTTCGTCGAGCTTGCGCGACGTCACCGGGTCCAGCCCGGCGGAGGGTTCGTCAAAAAACACCACCGCGGGATCCAATGCGAGGGCGCGCGCCAAGCCGGCCCGCTTCCGCATGCCGCCGCTGATTTCCGACGGAAAATAATCTTCAAACCCGCCGAGCCCGACCTGCGCGAGCTTGAGCCCGGCGATCTCGTTGATCTCCCGCCGCGACAGCGCCGTGAACTCCTCCAACGGCAGCGCAATATTTTGCCGCAGGGTCAGCGAGGTCCACAGCGCCCCGCCCTGAAAGAGCACGCCGAAAGTCTGGAGCAGCGCCCGGCGCGCGGCCGAATCGGGGGCCCCAAAGGGCACGCCGAAAAACTTGACCGAGCCGCCCACCGGATGGTGCAGGCCCACGAGATTGCGCAGCAGCGTGCTCTTGCCGCAGCCGGAACCGCCGATGACGAAAAATATCTCCCCCCGGCTCACCTGGAACGTCACGTCCTTCAAAACGACGGAACTCTCGTAGGCGCAGGAAAGGTTTTCCACCTCGATGACGGGTGCGTCTGGCGCGGCGGCGGATGGGAGCGGGGCCATGGCGTTTACCAACCGAGAATGTTGAAAAGCACCGCGTAGATCGCGTCGGCGATGACCAGCAGGAGCAGCGCCGTCACGACCGCCGAGGTCGCCGCGCGCCCCACCCCGGCGGCGCTGCGTTCCGCCTGCAGGCCGCGGAGACAGCCGGAGAGCCCGATAATCAGTCCGAACGTGGTCGCCTTGATCACCCCCACCCAGAGGTCCGACAAATCCACGATGGTCAGCATCTCCGTCCAATAGGCGGCCGGTGGGATTCTCAGCAGACCCAGCGCCACGGCCATGCCGCCCAGGATGCCGAGCGCGTCGGCATAGAGGGTCAGCAACGGCATCATGATCCCGAGGGCGACAATCCGGGGAAAAACCAGGAACTGCACCGTGGGAATACCGAGGGACTCGAGCGCATCGATTTCCTCGTTCGCCTTCATGTTGCCGATCGTGGCCGCAAAGGCCGCGCCCGTGCGCCCGGCGATCACGACCGCCGTCATGACCGCGCCCATTTCGCGCACCATCGAGAGTCCGATGAGATCGGCGATGTAGATGTCGCCGCCGTATTGGCGGAGGACAATCGCGCCGGTGTACGCGAGCGTCACCCCCACGAGAAAACTGATCAGGCTGACGATCGGCAACGCCATCGCGCCGCACTGCTGCATCTCGTGCACGCAATCCCGCCAGCGAAACTTTTGCGGCCGCCGGATCAGCCGCACCGCGCCCAGCACACATTCGCCGACAAACCGCGAATACGCCCGCGCCTTGACGACCGTGTCGAGCGACGCGTTGCCGACCGCGGTCAAAAAACTTTCCGAACGGTCGAAGGGCACGCTCGTCTCGTGTGCCACCGCGAGCTGCGACAGCAGCGTGCGGATCTTTTCCGGCAGCGCATCGACATCGCAATACGCGCCCGTCACGCGGCACCATTCCTGCACCTCGAAAAGAAACAGGAGCAGCGACGTATCCCATCGCTCGACGCGCTCCGCCTTCAACCTGACCCGGCCCGGTTGGGCGGCCCCGAGCACCTGTCGCCACGCCGGTCGCTCCGCCGTGATTTGCCACGCTCCGGTCAGGGTCACCTCCAGCGCATCGCCCGCCATTTGGGCGATCGCCTGGGCGCTGGCAGTTTCCGACGTGGCGGGCATCGCCTTATCTTCATCCGCCGGGCCGTAAGTCGCCAAATCAATTCTCAGGGAAACGCGGGACGTGTTTCCGTCGCGCTCCGCGCTTGCGCCCGGCCGTCCCGCCCCGCGGAATGGGCCTTCCGCATGGCCCGGTTCCAAACCATCCTCATCGACCTCGACGGCACGCTCGTCGACGCCTTCACCACGATTCACCGCAGCTATTGCCACGTGTTGCCGCAACTGGGCCGGCCGGCCCCCACCGCGGCCGCGGTCCGGCGAGCGGTCGGCGGCGGACTCGAAAACGCCATGGGGCATTTTCTACCCCAACCGCTCATCGCCGAGGCCGTGAAGCTGCATCTCGGGTACTCCGATACCATCCTGCTCGAGGACGTGACGCTGATGCCCGGCGGCATGGAGCTGCTGCGGGCCCAACACACCGCCGGGGTCGCCCTCGCCGTCTTCACCAACAAGCGCGGCGAGCACGCGCGCCGGGTCTGTGCGCACCTCGGGGTGACGCCCTTCCTGCGTGGCATTTACGGAGCCAAGGACACCCCGTGGCTGAAACCGGAGCCTGAATTCGCCGCCCACGTGCTGCTCCAGGTCGGCGCGACGGCGGCCACGACCATGCTGATCGGAGACTCGCCGTTCGACGTGCAGGCGGCGCACAACGGCGGCTTCGTCTGCTGGGCCGTGACCACCGGCACGCACCGCGAGGAGGAACTGCACGCGGCGAAGGCCGAGGCCGTTTTCCCCAACTTGTTCGCGTTGCAGGCGGCGCTGTAAGCCTCGCCGCCTCGGGCGAAGCGTCGTGTTTGTAGTCCCGCCTTTAGGCGGAGGGATTGGCTGACTCGGATTCCGCCTTAAGGCGGAACGACAAACACGCGAGTTCCTCTTCGAACCACAAAAAACCTTCCCCTCCCCCAGCGAGCGCGCCACGTTCGCCCCACCCTGATCTCGCGCCTGCGTGCCGGAACCCCGCCATGACCCTCCAACCCCTCGACTGGGCCATCGTTCTCTTCACGCTATTGATCTGCTTTGTACCGGCCCTGTTCTTCGGGCGGCGCGCCGGCCAGAACACCTCGGAATTTTTCGCCTCCGGCCGCGCGGTACCGTGGTGGCTTGCGGGGCTCTCGATGGTGGCCACGACGTTCAGTAGCGACACGCCAAACTGGGTGACCCAGCAGGTCCGCCAATACGGCGTCGCCGGCAACTGGCAGTGGTGGGCCTTCGTGCTCACCGGCGTGTCCACGGTGTTTTTCTTCGCCCGGCTCTGGCGCCGCTCCGGGGTCATGACCGACCTCGAATTCTACGAGCTGCGTTATTCGGGCCGGGCCGCCTCGGTGGTACGCGGTTTTCGTGCCGTCTACCTTGGCCTGTTTTTCAACTGCTTCATCATGGCGATGGTCACGCTCGCCGCCTGCAAGATCGCCAACATCCTCTTTGGCCTGCCGCCGTGGCAGACGATTCTGATTTGCGGCGTACTCAACGTGGTCTTCGCCGCGCACGCGGGTCTCTGGGGCGTGCTCGTGATCGATATGGTGCAGTTCTTCATCAAAATGACGGCCGTCATCGCCGCCGCCTATTTTTCGCTGAAGGAAGTCGCGCGCCACACCGGGGTCGGTGAGTCCGCCTTCGCCGGCCTGCAGCAATTGGTCAACGTGCTCGGCGTCCAGCAGGTGAACTATCAGCCCGGTGCGCAGCCCGTGCTTTCACCGATCGACGGCCACGGCCAGCCGCTGCTCGATCTCCTGCCGAATTTCTCGATGGGCGAACTCGCCCTGATGATCTTCATCATGCCGCTCGCCGTCGGCTGGTGGGCGAACTGGTATCCCGGCTCCGAGCCCGGTGGCGGCAGCTACATCGCGCAACGCATGCTCGCTTCGAAATCCGAGAAGGACTCCCTCGGCGGCACGCTCTTCTTCAATCTCGCCCATTACGTCCTCCGCCCCTGGCCGTGGATCCTCACCGCCCTCTGCTCGATCATCATTTTTCCTGAGTTGAAGGACATCCAGGCCGCGTTTCCGGCCGCCGATCCGACGTTGATCGGTCACGACAGCGCCTTCCCCGCGATGCTAAAATTCCTCCCCGTGGGTTTCGTCGGCCTGATGGTCGGCGGGCTCATCGCCGCCAACTCGTCGACGATCCTGACCCACCTCAACTGGGGCTCCTCTTACTTGGTCCACGATTTTTATCGCCGCTTCTTCGCGCCGGACGCGGACGAAAAGCACTACGTCCAAGTCGGCCGTGTCTGCACCGTGGGCCTCTACCTCGGGGCCGCCCTGCTCAGCCGGACGTTGGATTCAGCGCAGGACGCGTTCGAAATTCTCATCTCGATCGGTGCGGGCACAGGGTTGCTCTACCTCCTGCGCTGGTTCTGGTGGCGCATCAGCGCGTGGTGCGAAGTCGTCGCGATGGTGAGTTCGTTCGCCGTGACGGTGGTCTTCTTCGTGCTGAAAAAGACCGGGCATCCGCAGCCGTTCGCCCATACGGTGCTCTATTCCGTCGCCTTCACCACGATCAGCTGGCTCATCACGGCCTTCGTGGGCTCGCCGACGAGCCGCGATCGCCTGATCGCGTTCTACCGCCAAGTCCATCCGACCGGACCCGGCTGGACGGCGATTCGCACCGCGGCCGGCGTGACCAAAGCCGAAGCGGCCCGGCACGGTGATCATATGGGCAAGGCAACGGTGGGCTGGATCTCCGGCTGCCTCACGATCTGGTCCTCGCTCTTTGCCATCGGCAATTTTCTCTACGGCCGCACGACGACCGCGCTGCTGCTCGTCGCCGTCTTCGTCGGCAGCGGCGCGGTCCTCCTCCGCGTCATCAACACGCTCTGGGCCGTCCCGCGCCCCCAGCCGGAGCCATCCTGATGGTTACAAAGAGGCATCGCGCAGCGGAGCCGCAACCAAGCGCAAGTCGCCAGATTTCATTCACCGGAGGCCAACCCAAGATCGATCCGCGATCAATCCCTCCGCCTGGCCGCGGCTGCACTCCTGTGTAAATGGATTGGGGGTTGGTGGCGGCTCGGCCGCGTTGTGGCTTTTTGTCGCTACTCTCCGAGCCTTACGGCGCGTCGTCCGGCCGCTGCTGCGCCTTGTTCACTTCCATGTGCAGCGCACGCAGCGAAACCCAAATATCCCGCAAAAAAGCCAGCAGCGCCGAGATCAGCGCCAGGATGCCGGCGACGAAGATCACGACCAGCTCCAGCCCAAATTCGCGTTGCAGTACCGCCTGAACGAAGATCGCCAGTACCAGGAGACACGCGAGCAGCATGCTGAGCCCGGCAAACGTCACCGACAGCCGCAGGAGCCGGGCACGATACCAAAGGATTTCCAGCTGACCTTCCAAGTGCGCCCGATCTCCCGTCACGTCCGTGGCCGGCCCTCCCGCCTGTCCCAGCAGCTGGCGCACCTGCCCGGCAAGACCGCGCGTCCGGTCCACCACGCGACCCAGCCGGTTGGTCAGCGTCAGCATCAGCGCCCCCACCCCCGACAACAGGATCACCGGCGTAATCGCGAGTTGGATGAGCGGAAGAAACTGGCCGGATGGTTCGGACGCCACGGCGGGAGAGTGGCGGCGAACGGTCCCGGGGTGCAACACCGGTTTGCATCGGCTACAAAACGTGTCTCACCTCGGCGACACTCGTGCGTCCTCCTGCTGCCAGTTCCGCTCCCGCCACGCTCACCGGCGTCGTCGAGCGCATCATTTTTCTCAACGAGGAGAACCACTACACGATCGCCGAGTTTCGGCCGGACGCCGCCGCGGCCAAGTCCGAGGCCAAGACTCGCCCCGAACCGGTCACCATCGTCGGCCCGCTGCCCGGCGTCGAATGCGGCGAGACCCTCCACCTCACCGGCGAATGGACCCAGCACTCGCAGCACGGCGCGCAGTTCAAGATTGCCGCCTTCAAGAGCGAGCTCCCGTCGAGCGTCTACGGCATCCGCAAATACCTCGGCAGCGGCCTCGTGCCCGGCATCGGCAAGGTTTATGCGAACAAGATTGTCAACGCCTTCGGCACCGAGACGTTTCGGATCCTGAGCGAGGAGTCGGCCCGGCTGCGCGATGTCGACGGCATCGGCAAGAAACGCGCGACCGCGATCAAGCAGGCATGGGACGAAAAGCGCACGGAGCGCGAGCTCTACATTTTTCTCCAGACTTACGGCGTTACCCCCGGCCAGTGCGTCAAGCTCGTCCAGCATTTCGGCCCCGAGGCCAAGCACATCCTCATCACCCAGCCCTACAAGGCCGCGCGCGAAATCGACGGCATCGGCTTCAAGACCGCCGATCGCATCGCCATCAATCTCGGCTTCGCCAACGACGCCGCGCCGCGGCTCGACGCCGGGCTCATCTACGCGCTCGAGACGCTGCAGGAGGACGGCCACACCGCGTTTCCGCACGAGGATTTGGTCGCGCACACCGCGAACCTCCTTGAGACCGACTCGAAGCTCGTCGAAGCCCGCATCGCGGCGCTGATCGAGTCGAAGACCATCGTAACGCATCCGGCGGGAGCGCGCCCACCCCCGGTCGCAGCGACCACGGCGACCGGGGGCGACCGCGCGGCCAAGAACGACCTCATTCAGCTCCCCCACAACGATCGCTTCGAACAGAAGATCGCCGCCGCCGTCACTCGGCTCGCCCGCGTGGCCAGCGCGCTGCCGCCCATCAAGGTCGACGCCGCGGTGAAATGGGCCGAGGACAAGGCCGGTTTCGAGTTTCATGAGCTGCAACGCACCGCCGTCCGGAACGCACTCTCCCACAAGTTCACCATTCTTACGGGCGGCCCCGGCACCGGAAAAACAACGATTCTCCGTGCGCTGGTCGAAATTCTGAAGGCCAAGAAAGTTCGCGTGCATCTCGCCGCGCCGACGGGCCGCGCCGCCCAGCGGCTCGCCGAGACCACCGGCGGCTTCGCCTCGACGATTCACCGGCTGCTCAAATACGACGCAGCCAAGGGCGGCTTCACCGCCAACGAAAATTCTCCGCTCGCGACCGATTTCCTGATCGTTGACGAGGCCTCGATGCTCGACACCCGGCTCGCCTCCGCACTTTTCCAAGCGGTTCCTTCCCGGGCCCACCTGCTGCTCGTCGGCGACACCGACCAACTCCCCAGCGTCGGCGCCGGCAACGTCCTCAAAGACCTCATCGCCGCCAGCACCCTTACCCTTTCTCCCTTACCCCTTAAACCCGCGCCGCACGGCGTGGCCGTCCCCGTGACACGCCTGAGCGTCATCTATCGCCAGAAGGATCAGAGCGGCATTGTCACGACGGCCCACGCGATCAACTCCGGCGATGCCTCGCTGCCGCCCGCCGTCCCCGAGGTCGCCAACGCGCAGCCGTGGAATGATCTCACCTTCGTCATCGCGACGGACGCCGACGACTGCCAGCGCAAGATCATCCAGCTCTGCACGGAATTTATTCCGCAGCATTGGAAGTGGTTTCATCCCGTCGACGACGTGCAGGTGCTCGCGCCGATGCACAAAGGCATCGCGGGCGTGGGCAATCTCAACGTGCAACTCCAAGGCGCATTGAACTCCGTGCCCGAAGGCGGCCGGCCTGCCCACCGCCGGCCCGGCGAAGACGGGTCCACCATCCGGACCATCGCCGGGGAATTCCGACCGGGCGACAAAATCATCCAGCTCCGGAACAACTACGACAAGAACCTCTTCAACGGCGACATCGGCACCATCGTCTCCGTCGACCCTTCGGCCGGCACGCTCGACGCCGAGTTCGACGGCGATCGGCACGCGTTCACTCGCGGTGAATTCGGCGACCTCGCGCTCGCCTACGCCATCAGCATCCACAAGTCGCAGGGGAGCGAATATCCCGTGGTAATCGTGCCGCTGCTCAAGGCGCATTTCATGATGCTGCAGCGCAACCTGCTCTACACCGCGATCACCCGCGGAAAGAAGAAAGTCTTTCTCGTCGGCGAACCGGCCGCGTATGCGATGGCGGTGCGCAACAGCGAGTCGAAGCTGCGCTGCACGCACCTGCGGGAGAAGATCGGCGGAACGGCCACCCGTTGAGAAAAAATTGTCGCGGCACCGTCCCGGGTGGGCCGTGCACTCCGTGCGCGGCCTGACCGTGCGCGGAGCGCCCGGTCCACCTTTCACCTCCCTCCCGTTACTGCCGGATCCCGCCCGGCGATCTTGGATCGACATGAATTCACTCCCCTGTTCGCTTACCGCCCACGCCCGTGCCGGCGACCCAAGTGGATCGAGGCGCGCGTGTTCCTCCTTCAACCCCCTGATCCGAAAATGAAAAACCTGCCCTTCACTCTCTCCCCCATTGCCTGCGCCGCGGTCGCCGCGGGACTTTTTATTTCGCGGGCGTTCGCCGCCGACGCGCCCCCGGGCTTCACCCGCAAGGTGCTGCAAGACCAGGACCTGACCGTGGCGGGCCACCACGCCGTCGTCGCGCAAGTCGACTTCGCCGCCGCTGGTGGCGTGGGACGGCACACCCATCCCGGCGAGGAATTCGGCTATGTGGTCGAAGGCACTGTCGTGGTCGAGATTGACGGCAAGCCCGCGCAAACGCTGAAGGCGGGCGACTCGTTTTTCATCCCCGCCGGGGCCATCCACGCCGCAAAAAATGCCGGCGGCGCTCCCGCCAAAGTGGTCTCGTCCTACGTCCTCGAAAAGGGCAAGCCGCTCGCGACCCCGGTGGCGAAGTAAGCGGGCTTGGAATCCGGCGCTCGTCGTTCCGCCTTCAGGCGGAATCCGGGCGCTTCAAGCCTCCCGCCTAAAGGCGGAACTACGATCCGTCCACTCCGGTCGTTTGCGAAATCTCAGGTCTGCGCCTACGTGCGGACCATGCTCGCAAACGTCCTTTCTGCGTCCGGCACTGTTGGCATCACCGGTATCTCAGTCACTGACCGGCCGACGGATTCCCGCCGTCCTTATCGGCGACGATCCTGACACCGACCTGGCGGTTGTGCGCGTCGGCGCGACCGATGTCGCCCATCTTCCCCTCGCCGATTCAGATCGTGTCCGGCCCGGCCAAATCGCCATCGCTATCGGCAGCCCCATGGGTTTCCAGCAGACGGTCACGGCCGGCATCGTAAGCGGACTCGGTCGCTCGCTCCGCGCGCGGTCCGGCCGGTCTATCGAGCACATCATTCAAACCGACGCCGCGCTCAATCCGGGCAATTCCGGCGGACCGTTGCTCGACACGCGCGGCGCAGTCATCGGCGTGAACACCGCCATCATCCGCCCGGCGCAGGGCATCTGTTTCGCCATCGCCAGCAACATCGTCCAGTGGGTCGCCGGCTGGTTGATCAAGGAGGGACGCGTCCGGCGCAGCTTCATCGGCGTCGCCGGACAGAACGTCCCGCTGCTCCGGAAGCTTGTACTCGCCTACCGGTTGGCAGCGGACAGCGGTGTGCTCGTCTCCCGCGTCGAGCCCGGCAGCCCGGCGGCGAACGCCGGGCTGCGCGAGGACGACATCATCGTTTCGCTCGACGGCGACGCCACCGCGCGCGTCGAAACGCTGCATCGCCTGCTCACCGCCGACCGGATCGGCCGCGCCGCCGAATTGGGCGTCTTGCGCGGCGTGGAATTCTTCCCGCTCACCGTCACGCCCCGCGAAATGCCCGCGCGGTGAATCACCACCTCATGCTGAGGGTAACCACCAATCGCCGCCACTGGAATGCCGCCTTGGTGGGCGCGCGGCCCTGGAACGTAAGATCAAGCCCAACGATCGGCCGCGCACGGAGTGCACGGCCCACCTTTCACGATCTTCGTACCGGGTGGGCCGGGCGCTCCGCCGCGCGGCCTTGGAACGTAAGTTCAAGCCCAACGATCGGCCGCGCACGGAGCGCACGGCCCACCTTTGACGATCTTCGTATCAGGTGGCCGGCGGCCACCATCAGCGAAGTCGGTGATTAAAACCTGCCTTGATTCACCGCAAACGGCTTGGCGCGCTCGCGACTTCTCGCATGCTGCGGCCCAGTCAAGTGTCCCTAACCTTGTTGACCGCCATGAAGAATCTGCTCCCGCGTATTTCTCCCCTGCTCCTCGCCGCCGCGCTGTCCCTGCTCGCCCCTTTGCGCGCCCTCCGCGCCGCCGACGCCCCCGACGGTTTCACCTTCATCCGCACCGCTGGCGGCATCGCTGAATACACCCTTCGCGCCAACGACCTGAACGTCCTGCTCCTCGAGGATCACTCGGCTCCGGTCCTCACGCTGATGGTGACCTACCGCGTCGGCTCGCGCAACGAGGTCACCGGCACCACCGGGGCCACGCACCTGCTCGAGCACCTGATGTTCAAAGGCAGCAAAAATTTCCATCCCGGCATCGGCAAGGGCTTCGACACCATGCTGGACCGGGTCGGCGGCATCAACAACGCCACGACCTGGCTCGATCGTACCAATTACTTCGAGAATTTCCCCAGCGATCACCTCGAACTGGCCGTCCAACTCGAAGCCGATCGGATGCGCGGACTGTTGCTCCTCGAGTCGGACCGCCAGCCCGAAATGACCGTCGTGCGCAACGAATTCGAGCGGAACGAAAACGATCCCGGCTCCGCGCTCGAAAAGGAGATGAACGCCGCGGCGTTCATGGCCCATCCCTATCACCACCCGACGATCGGCTGGCGCTCCGACATCGAGAAGGTCTCGATCGAAAAACTCCGCGAGTTCTACGACACGTTCTACTGGCCGAACAACGCGACGATCACGGTCATCGGCGATTTCAAGCCGGCGACCGCCCTCCAGCTGATTCGCCAGAATTTCGGCGCCATCACCCGCTCGCCAAAACCCATTCCGCAGCTCTACACCGAGGAGCCCGCGCAGACGGGCCCGCGCCGCGTCACGGTCAAGCGCCCCGGGGAGGTCGGCGTGGTCCAAATCGCCTACAAGGTGCCGCCCGCCCTTCACCCCGACCACGCACCGCTCGAAGTACTCGCCGCCATTTTCAGCGAAGGCAAAACGAGCCGACTCTATCGCGCACTCATCAATACCAATCTCGCGATCGGCGCCGACGCCTCCAAGGGCTTCTTTCACGACCACACGCTTTTCACCTTCACCGCCGAACTCGCCCCCACCATCACCCACGATCAGGTGGAGAAGACCCTGCTGGCGGAAATTGCGAAAGTGACGAAGGACGGCGTCGAGCCGGCCGAGGTCACCCGCGCCATCAACAAGATGCTGGCCGCACTCGCCTTCGGGCGCGACGGCTCGTTCGCCATCGCCGGCCAAATCAACGAATCCATCGCCGTCGGTGACTGGACGAATTACCTGACGATGCTGGATCAAATCAAGAAGGTCACTGTCGCCGACGTGCAGCGCGTCGCCCGCGCTTATTTCCTGGAGGACCAAAGCACCGCCGGCTGGTTCATTCCCCAGACCGAGGGTCCGGCGGGCGCGACGCCCGCGGCGCCCAACGCGCGGAGCGAAGCGCCGCGCCGCTCTCCCGTGGTCGCTAGTGGGCCCCACTACTACCGCGACCCCGAGGCCGAAACCCGCCTTACACCTTACACCTCCAACCTTACCCGCGCCGCTGCGCTCCCCGCCGCCGCCTCGCCGACGTCCGCCGCAGGCGCCGCGGGCCCGGCGCTCATTGCCCCGAACATCCACCGGCGCCAGCTCGCCGGTCTCGATGTCCTCACGTTGCACACGTCGATGAAAGACGTCGTCACGCTCCGCGGCGTGCTGGGCGCGGGGGATGCCTACAACTCGTCCGCAAACTCCGCCATCGCCGACCTGGTGGCCGGCATGCTCGACAAGGGAACGGTGAAGCACGAAAAGTTCGCGCTCGCCGAACTGCTCGAGGCCGCCGGCGCGACGCTCAACTTCAGCTCGGGTTCGCACACGTTGAACTTCAGCGGGAAGTGCCTGCGCAAGGACGTGTCTCTCGTGCTCGGCCTGCTCGGCGAACAGCTCCGGACGCCGCGCTTCGACGCCGAGGAATTTGCGAAGCTTAAGAAACAGCTCGTCGGCCGTCACAAGCGCCAGATGGAGGAGACGGACTTCCGCGCCGAGGGCGCCTTTGCCCGGGCAATTTACCCAGCGGGGCATCCGAATCGTTCGCCCGCCGACGAAAAATATCTCGCCGACATCGAGGCCGCGACGCTCGACCAACTGAAGGCGTTTCACGCGGCGAACTACGGCCCGGCCGCCTTCCGCCTCGTGGCCGTCGGGGACGTCGATGACACCGCGATTGACGCCGCGTTGGTCGACACCTTTACCGGCTGGCAGGGCGGCCGCGCGATCCCCGCCGCCGCCAAGGCTCCCGCCCTCGCGGCCGCGCAAACGGAAAAAGTGGCGATGCCCGGCAAGACCAGCGTTTCGTTCGTCATCGGCCAGCCCTCGGGCCTGCGCTATAACGATCCCGACTACCAGGCGTTCCACCTGGCGACGGCGGTCCTGGGCAGTGGTTTCTTCTCCGCGCGACTGCTCGACATCATCCGCAACCACGAAGGACTCACCTATGGCATCGGGGCGTCGCTGCATTCCGACACCTATGCGGATGGCGCCTGGTCCATCAGCGCCACGTTCGCCCCCGAGCTGCTCGAAAAGGGGACGGCCTCGACGGTGCGCGAACTGCGCCGGTTCTATAACGAGGGTCTGACCGCGGACGAACTGGCCAACTTCAAGGTCACACTCGCCGGCACTTACAAGGTGGCGCTCGCCACGACCGGCGGGCTCGCCGGCACGATCCTCAACGCCGTCCAGCGCGGCTACGGCCCCGAGTGGGTCGACGAATATCCCCGGCGCCTGCAAGCCCTCACCCTCGCCGAGGTCAACGGGACGATCAAAAAATATCTCCACCCCGACAATATGGTCACCGTCCTGGCTGGCACGCTGCCGGCAAAGTAGCGCCGCTCTCTGACCGGCGTCCGGCGGACGCACCCGCGCTTAACCGTAACGATGCCATGGAAAGTGGAGGCCGTTGTCCCCAACGGGCTGACTTGCGAGTGCCCAGTTCGAAAGCCCGATGAGGACATCGGGTGCCACCTTTCAGTGGATTCGTTCCCGGAGAGGGGATCCTCTCCGACTCCGAGGAAACAGCCCTGTTGTAGCCCGCTTCGAAAGCCCCTCGACAGGCTCGGGGCCCTGAGCCTGCCGAATGGGAGGCGGGACTCAGTGGTAGACCGAAGGACGTCCCTGCTCTCTCGAGCAGGGCTACGAGAACCCTCTTTTTCTTCCGGTCACGGGCAAAAGTCGCTTTGCGGCCTGGGCTGCATGGACACGGCTTAGACCAAGGCAGGTCGCGAATGCAGAAGCCAGGAAGCCAAGAACCTCCTCCTGGTTTCCTGGCTTCTGAATATTATCCTCCGGCTTCCTGAACCGCGGAGTTTCGCTGGAGGCAACGGCAAGAACAAAGGTCCGGGTCGTTGCACGCTCTGCGTTTCTTCCCTTTTCTCCGCTAAATTGAAGGGTGGATCAAGTCGTGCTGGGCGGCGTGTAAATCCCCCGTGATCTGCGTAGCGCTACCCTTTGACGCGTTCCACCTCCGTTCCACGCTGGCTAAGTATTGTGAATCTCCCGCTGCAACTTGCCGACGTCGATCTCGCCCCGCTCTGGAAGGCGCTCGCCCCGTGGTGGAAGCAGTTCCAAGTGCTCTTCCGCGAGCATCTCTTTCTGACGCCTTTGTGCGGGATGCTGATCGTGATGATGACGCTCAGCTTCTATCGGTTTCTCCGGAGCATCAACCCGGCCCTCGTCGGTTTCGTGATGCTCCTGATACTCGGAATTCTGCTTCTCCACTGGACGGTGACACGCACTGAGCCGGCGTTCCTGAAACCTTGCATCGATTGGCTCGCGCCCTTCTTCCCGACCGGAGATTTCGCCCCGCTGCCCAAGCCCAAGCGTTAGTCGAACCGACACCTTGGGTGGATGGTGTAAGCTGTGGCCCAACGGATTGAATGTTTGCTCATGCTGGATTGAGCACGGTTTTCGCGACCTGCCCATCAGCGCCGATTCGCGCGATCCGCGGGAAAGTCCGCCACTTAACGCGTTAACCGATAAATTAGCACCGCCGCCCGGGCCACCTGGGTGGGCAGCGTCTTGAGCTCCACGGTTTCATTGGCGGCGTGCGAGCCCTTGCCCACCGGACCTAGGCCATCGAGCACTGCCGCATAGGGCGAGGCAAAGGCACTGTCACCGGCTCCGCGCATCAGTGCATCCGTGGCTACGATCGGCCCCTGCCCCAGATCCCGGCTCACGGCATCGAAAACCCGGAGCACTTCCTCATTCTTCGGCAATGGTGGCATTGGCGGATAGCGGTGCACAAAATCAATCTTCGCCTGCGTGCGCGGTCCGTTTTTCGCCACGATGTCGCGCATCACCTTCTCGGCCCGATCCAGCGATTCGGGCGAGGCCGCCCGCATATCGCCGCGCACCAGGACCCGCGGCGGGATGATGTTGGTCCTGCCGTCCACCGTCACACTCAGCGGATCTGAATTCAGGATCTTCAGGTCTGAGCCACCCGCAATGGCGGCGGCATTGACCGTCAGGTTTGGCTCCTTGCGCAACTCCGCCTGAAACAAATCGAGAATGCGCGCCGCCTCATAAATCGCCCCATTTCCCATGGCCGCGGAAAATACCATCGAGGAATGCCCGGTCGGGCCGGTCACCTCGAGATTCCAGGTGCCGTTGCCGCGTCGGGCGATGGTCCCCTGCCCGGGAATGCCGCCTTCGAACGCGAGTGCGATGTCGCTGCGTTTCGCCGCCGCGACAAAATCCTTCCGCGAAACCTCGACCGGAATCCCCGGCATCTCTTCGTCGCCCGTCATCACGACGATGATCTGCGTGTCGTCGAGCGCATGCACGGCGTGAAGCGCCTTCAAGGCGTACACGATGACCACGTCGCCGCCCTTGATGTCCTCGACGCCCGAGCCGCGGCCGATGTCGCCGTTGCGGGTGAATTCCCCACCGGGCAGCACCGTGTCGAGATGACCGATGAGCAGGAGGCGCTTGCCCTTCTTGCCTGTGCGCTCGGAGAAAAGATGGTCCCCGCGATTCAGTTCGGCCGGCTGCGCGATCATCCGCGACGTGAACCCAAGTGCTGCCAGCTCAGCGCCAAAGAGTTCTCCGACTTGCTTCACGCCCGCATGATCCTCGGTTGGGCTGCTGATCTTCACGCTCCGCTCGAGCATCGCCGTCATTTCCTCCTGGCGCGCGTTGCACCAGTCGGCGATCGCCTTCTCCTCCGGCGAGAGCACGGCGAAGGCGCACGGCGCGATTCCCACCAATAACCCGACGCCAAGAAGGCGACCCAGGGACGAAAACGACGGAAAGGACGTGAACATGGGCGGCAGCAAATCCCACCGACCCGGCGGCGTCACGGCAGAAACGGCTCCGGCCAAAGCCGCTTGAACCACTCATTCACCCCAATGAGACACTAATGGCGACTGCTTCGCCTTATCCGGATCAGTGAGAAATTAGTGTGAATCAGTGGTTCAACCGGCTCGGGCTCCTCCCCTCCTGAATCCTGACTCCTGGCTCCTCGATTGTTCCTACGCCCGCGCGATGTTCTCCGGCGTCAGCGGCAGCTTCCGCACACGCTTGCCCGTCGCCGCAAACACCGCGTTCGCCACCGCCGGACCGACCAGCGCCGTCGCCGGCTCGCCGATGCCACCCGGCTTCTCCGTGCTGGCCACCAGCACGACGTCGATCGGCGGCGTCTCGTGCAGTCGCAGCACCGGATAATCGTGGAAGTTCGTCTGCTCCACCCGGCCGTTCTTCAGCGTGATTTGATCGTGCAGTGTCGCCGACAGCCCGAAGACCACGCTCGAGTGAATCTGCGCCTCGACCGTATCGGGGTTCACCATCCGGCCCAGGTCCGCCACCACCACAATCCGGTGGACCTTGATCAGGTTTTTCTCGACCGAGATTTCCGCGACCTGCGCCATGTAGGTGTCGTAGCCTTCCATCAGCGCGATGCCGCGGGACCGGCCTGCCGGCGGCGCGCTGCCCCAGCCCGCTTTCTCCGCGGCCAGCTTCAGCACGTTCGCAAACCGCGGCTGCGACCCGAGCAGCGACAGCCGATACGCATACGGATCCTGTTTCGCCACCGCCGCCAGTTCGTCGATGAAGCTCTCGTTCGCGAACGCGTTCAGCGCGTGGCTCACCGAGCGCCAGTAGCCGACGCGCAAACCGGTGTCGTGAATCACGAGATCGTGGGTCGCGTTTGGAATCGCGTACGGCGCGACCGCCGCCTCCGCCATAAAGGGATCGAGCGTGTCCTTCGCCAGCCCGAACGCGCGCTGCGTCACCGACTGCGACGTCAACTGGAACGTCAGCGCCGTCGGCTTGTTGTCCGCGCCGAGCGCCGCCGCCATCCGGTGCAACGCCATCGGCCGATAGTAGTCGTGCCCCATGTCGTCCTCGCGCGTCCACAGCAGCTTCACCGGCTTGCCCACGGCGCGGGAAATCTGCGCCGCCTGTACGATGAAATCCAACTCGAGCCGGCGGCCGAACCCGCCACCGAGAAACGTCGTCTTGAGCGTGATGTCCTCGGGCTTGATCCCGAGCGCCGCAGCGACCGCGCCTTGCGCGCCCTGCTGGAATTGCGTGGGCCCGATCAACAGGCACTTCCCGCCGCGGAAATCGGCCGTGAAATTCATCGGCTCCATCGTCGCGTGCGCCAGGTAGGGCAACTCGTACTCCGCCTTCACGGTTTTCGTCGCGCCCGCCAGCACGGCGGCGGCATCGCCGGTTTTCTTGATGCTGATGACCTTCGCCGTCGCGGCGGCCGCGTGGATGCCCGCCATCATTGACGCGGTGTCGAGTTTCGCCCCGGGACCTTCGTCCCATTGGATGGACAAAACTTCCCGCGCCTTCCGCGCCTGCCAGTAACTCGATGCCACGACGGCCACGCCGTCGCTGATCTCCACGACGTCGATCACACCCGGCATCGCCTGGGCCTTCGCCGCGTTGAAACTCTTCACCTTGCCGCCGATCACCGGGCACTGCTCGAGCGAGGCGAAGACCATGCCCGGCAATTTCACATCGATGCCGTACTCCGCGGTGCCGTTGACCTTCGACGGCGTGTCCAGGCGATGAACGGGCTTCCCGACGATCCGAAAATCCTTCGGGTCCTTCAGCACGACGTCCTTCGGCACCGGCAGCTTGGCCGCGGCCTCCGCGAGGTGGCCGTAGGTCGCCTTCCGCCCACCGGGGCCGAAGACCTCGCCGTTTTCCGCGCGGCATTGCGAGGCGTCGACCTTCCATTCGTTCGCCGCCGCCGTCACCAGCATCGTCCGGACCTGCGCGCCGCCGATTCGCAGCTTTTCCCAGCCGTCGCGCACGGAGGTCGAGCCGCCGGTGATCTGCGCCCCGAGGAGCGCATTGGTGTACACGGGATCGGGTGGAGCGATGACGACTTTGATTTTCGCCAGATCGATATTCAGTTCCTCGGCGATCAGCATCGGCATCGAGGTGTACACGCCCTGGCCCATCTCGGAGCGGGCGGAGATGAGCGTGACCGTATTGTCATCGGCAATGTGCACCCAGGCATTCGGCGTGTGCACGGTGCCCGCGACCAGCGTCTTTTCGACGGCCTTGATTAGCTCGGGCACATGGAAGCCGAGGACGAGGCCGCCGCCGGCGACGGTGGTGTTGATGAGAAATTCGCGACGGGAAAGTTTCATGGCGTGGTCCTCAGGCTTGGTTGCGCATTTCGGTGGCCGCGGTCTTGATCGCGGCGCGGATGCGATTGTAGGTCCCGCAACGGCACAGGTTGCCGTCCATGGCCTCTTGGATTTCGGCGTCGGTGGGATTCTGTTTACTGGTCAGCAGGGCCGCCGCGCTCATCAGCTGGCCCGACTGGCAGTAACCGCACTGCGGCACCTCGTGGGCGATCCACGCCTTCTGCAGCGGGTGCGAGTTGTTAGTCGAAAGCGACTCGACCGTCGCGACCTTCTTGCCCTCGACGGTGGAGAGCGGTGTCTGGCACGAGCGCACGGGAGCCCCGTTCACGTGCACCGTGCAGGCGCCGCACTGGCCGATGCCGCAGCCGAACTTGGTGCCGTTGAGCCCGAGCTCATCGCGGATGACCCAGAGCAAGGGCGTGTCCCCCGCGGATTTCGCGGAGACGATTTTACCGTTTAGCGAGAAGTTAGTAGGCATGATTTCCTCCTGGAGTTTTCAATGCGCCGGACTGCGGCGGCGCGTCTGTGACGACGGATGAGTGCGTTAGGCCGTCCTGGGCGATCCTCGAAAGTCGATCCACCGTATTTCGAGCCTGGGGTTGGGGTAACGGCCATTGGTTTATTCAGCGTGGTGTGCCTCGCAAGCCATAACGGAAGGGCGACAGTCGGCGCCGCGACGCGGCGAACGCTTAACGCTTAAGTCCAGACGACAATCCCTCCCACCCGAAACCACGATCGAAGAGTTCTCTTTCCCTGCGTTTATTCAAACAAACCCGGGTTAATTCATAAGCCAGGAAACCAAGCGCCCGGCCGAGGCAGTTTTAACCGCGAATCCACACGAATCCGAGAAATGGTGCGTTAGAGTTAAAAACTGAGCGCTGAGCGTTCGCGGCGCCGCGCGCCGCGCCGGCCTGACCCCGCATCCCGGGTTGACACCGGCCCGCGCGGCGCGGACACCCTTTGCGCATGGCAGCCGAGGACCAGCTCCCAATTTTCCACGTGGTGGGTTTCACCGGCCACCGGCAGCTGGAGAACCGGGCGCGCGTGGAACAGGCCCTCCTCGAGGTATTGACCGGGCTCCGAGCCGAGCAAGGCGTGGAATGGCTGGCGTTATCCTCCGTCGCGGCCGGCAGCGACATGGTCTTCGCCCGCACCGCGCTCCGGCTCGGCCTCGGGTGGGAAGCGATCCTGCCCATGCCGCCCGTGGAATTCCGGCACGATTTCGCCGACGAGGAATGGCGGACCGTCGAGACGCTCCTCGCGGAGGCCGAGCAGGTGCGCGTCATTGGCGAGCGTTCGCAGCGCGACGACGCCTACCTCGATTGCGGCATGGATACGGTCAACCACTGCGACCTTTTGCTGGCGGTCTGGGACGGCGAACCCGCCCGGGGCCGCGGGGGTACCGCGGAAATCGTGGCCTATGCCCGGGAGATGGACCTACCGATCATCATCATCGATTCGGAAACGCTCAGGGTGCGCCGGGAGAATTTCGAGCGGCTGAAAACCGGTGACCGCCACCTCGAATTTTTCAACCAGCTGGCCCCCGCGCCGGCCGGGGCGCCCGACACCATGCCCGGCCGCACGCGCGTGTATGAATTCCAGCGCAAGCTCGATTACATTGCCACGCACCACGGGCCCAATTTCCGGCGGCTGACCGCGATTACGGTCTGGCTGCATGTGCTCGCGACGACGCTCGCCGCCGCCACCATCGCCTTCGGCCTGCACCTCGCCATCCTGCCTTGGGCCAAGTTCCTGTGCCTCATCGCTGCGCTCGGCGTCGCGATGGTCCTGAAGAACCACCGCGACCAAACCGACTGGGTGCGCTGTCGACTCGGGGCGGAAATCGCGCGCAGCGCCCTCGCCACCTGGGGCCTGCCGCGGGCGCTGCGGCTGTTCGACGATTTCGACTGGGCCGGACTCGAGCCGCTGCGGCGCTCGCTCGACGTCCTGCAGCGGCGCGCGACCCGGATGAGTCCTGCGAGCTTTGATCTGTTCAAGCAGCGCTATGTGGCCGA
>CANJNJ010000043.1 GCA_947474995.1 Opitutaceae bacterium
CCGTAGAGCGTCCCGGCGGGACCCTTGATCAGTTCGATGCGCTCGGTGAGGGCCATGTCGACGAGCGTCGCGCCCTGCAGGTTGACGACATCCGGCACGCCGTCGCGGAAGGTGGCACCCTGGGTGTTCTGGCCGCGGAGGGTCATCTGGCCGGAGTTCGGCGAGCCGGCGCCGGAGACGCCGGAGACAAAGCGCGCGGCGTAGTAGGGGTCAGACGCACCCAAATCCTTGATGAATTCCTGGTTCATCACGACCACGGAGATCGGGGTGTCCTTGATGGCCGTGTTGACCCGGGTCGCGCCCACGGTGTTGGTGGTGTTATAGCCATGGTCGTTGCTGGCCGAAACGGTGAAGGGCGACAGCGTCACGGTTTCGTCCGCGGTCGCGCCGGCTCGTGGCGGGGGCGTCTGAGCTGAGGCGAGGCTCCCGAGCAGGGAGAGTGCCCCGACCAAGACGCGAAACGGGAATACGGGTTTTCTGGATTTCATAGTAGGTTTTCGGGTTCTCGGACTGACAGCCCGGGGGGGCGCAGTCAGACGCGCAGGAAAGGTTTATGGTTCGGCTCCCGGATCGCCAAGCCGCGCGCACTGGTCTGTTTACCAGAGCAGTAATTCAGCGCGCGGGAGCTGGGAAGCGCGCAATGGTGGCGCCGGGCACGAAGTCCGGCATGATCTGCGTGTGCGTGCCGGCCACCAGCGTGCCCTCCGCCGCCCGTTTCAGGGCGCGGCAGACGCTGCGGTAAAAGGTGTCGGACCCGCTGGAATATTTCGCGATCTCGGGGACAAGGTGGCGGAAGTAGGGCTCGTCCTCGCCGACGACAATCGAGACGTGGCGCGGGACCGAGAGCCCCTGCTGGGCGAGGTAGGTGATGGTCGTCAGGAGCGCGTTGGACTGCTGGAGGAAAAGCGCGGTGGGGGGCGCGGACCGCCGGAGGAGGCGGTCCAGCGTTCGGCAGATGTCGGGGGGCGTCCCCCCGTGCTGGCAGACGATGGGCTCAGCGTCGGCGTAGCGTGGACTGGCGAACGCCTCGATGAACCCGCGCTGGCATTCGAGCACACCGGCGAGGGTCACGTCGGAAGAAATCCAGGCGATGTGGCGATGCCCTTGGGCGAGCAGCATCCCGGCCGCATGGCGGCCCACGGCCCGGTAGGCGATGTCGACCGAGGACAGCGGCACGTCCTCGAAGGTTGAGCCGACGACCACCACCGGCAGCCCGCGGTCGCGGAACCAGCGTTGCATGGCATGCGTGCTGAGCAGCAGGCCCCAACAGTCATGGGGTGCCTGCTGGGTCAACTTCTCGAGCGCGGCGGCACACCCCGGGCCGTAGTACCGGCTGCCATCATACTGGTGCAGGTCCGCGCCCTGACTTTGCAGCCAGACGCGGAGTGCGTCGATCCAGAGGGCGACGAAGGGTCGCAGTCGCCAGATCGGCTCGGGCGTAATCAAGCCCACGTGCCAGTCGCCGCTGGAACGTTTGCGGACGCCGGTGGCGCGCGCCTTTTTCACAATCTTGCAGGGCTGCCCGTGGGTGACGCGGATTACCTGCTGTCGCGCGAGCATGGTCAGCGCACCCCGCAGGGTCCACCGGCTTACTTGCAGTTCCTTGCAGAGCCAGCGCTCGCCCGGCAGTTCACCCTGCCAGCGCCCGCGGTGGATGCCCTCGAGGAGGACTTCCTTGGTCTGCACGATCAGAGAGACGCGCTGGGGGATGCGATGCACGGCGCACTTTTTCGCGGTGCCGGGTGCTCGGCAAATCCTAAATGCGCGAGTGGCATGGAAAACAGACCACTCCGCCGCGCTTGGCGCCGCCGCCCCGGCGTTTGTACTGCGTCAGCGGTCGAATCCGCGCCTCAGTCCTCCCGCGGCGCGCGCGATCCAACTCCTTCATTCCATGTCGACTTCTCCCACCGTTTTCCCCCACGGCCTCGTGGCCGCCCCGTTTACCGCCCTGCAGGCCGACGGAACAATCAATCTCGGCGCGATCGGCCCGTGCGCCGGCAGCCTCGTGCGCAACCTGGTCGGGGCCGCGTTCATCTGCGGCACGACGGGCGAGGGCGCCTCCCTCACCGTCGAGGAACGCCAGCAGATCGCCGCGCGTTGGCGCGCGGACAAGCCTGCGGCCCTGCGCCTCATCGTGCATGTGGGGCACAATTCCCTCAGCGACAGCCAGGCCTTGGCGCGCCATGCGGAGGGGATCGGGGCCGACGCCGTCGCGGCGATCGCACCGGGATTTTTTCGCCCCGCGACCGTGGGCGACCTGGTCGAGTGGTGTGCTGCCGTGGCCGCGACCGCGCCCGCCCTGCCGTTTTACTATTACCACATGCCCGCGATGACCGGGGCGAATTTCGCCATGACCGACTTCCTCCCGCGGGCGATCGAGCGGATTCCGACCTTCGGTGGAATCAAGTTCACCCACGAGAACCTGATGGACTACGGCCTCACGCTCGCCGCCGCTGGCAGCGCGCGCCCGATTCTGTTTGGCCGGGACGAAATCCTGCTGAGTGCGCTCGCGCTCGGGGCGACGGGTGCGGTGGGTAGCACCTACAACTACCTGGCGCCCCTTTTCATCCGGATGATGGCGGCATTCCGCGCGGGCCGGCAGGAGGACGCGCGTCGCGACCAGTTGCTCGCGCAAAAAATCATCGCCGTCATGATTAAGCACGGCGGTCAGCCCGCGGGTAAGGCGATCATGGGATTGATAGACCTCGATTGCGGACCCCTTCGTCTCCCGCTCGTCACCCTCAAGCCCGCGCAGGTCGCGGCGCTGCGGGCCGACCTTGAGGCGGTCGGCTTCTTCGCGACGGCTAGCGTCAAGTAGCCGACCCGCGTTTTCGTTCCGTGTCCCGCGCTTCTTCTCCTGCGATCTTCGTTTACGCCCATCTCGACGACGCCGGACGCGGGGTGCTCCGCTCGGCCCTGACGGGAGTGCGCGTGGTCTTTGCCGACAAGCATCGCGATGGCGCAGCGCACCAAGAGTACTTGCACCGCTTCCGGGAGAGCGACGTCTGTTTCGGCAATGTCCCCGCGGATTGGCTGCCGCAGGCGTCACGCCTGCGCTGGCTGCAGCTCGAGTCGGTGGGTTTTGAGTATTACCAGCACGTGCCGAACCTGCCGCCGGGTCTCGTCACCACGAATCTCAAGGGCCTCTTCGACACGCCTGCCGCGGAAACCGCGATGGCGGGACTGCTGGCACTGTACCGCGGCGTCGATGAACTGGTCCCGGCGCAGGTGGAGCGCCGCTGGGTGTCGCTCGACGTGCGCCCGCGGATGCAACTTCTGCATGGCAGGCGCGTGGTCATTCTCGGCCATGGGTCGATCGGCCGGAAACTCCGCCAGTTGCTGGAGGCCTTTGCGTGTCGCGTGCAGAGCTTCGCCCGCACCACGGCCGGCGCGGAGCTGCGGACCGCTCCGGAGCTGGACGCCGCCCTTCCGGATGCGGACATCGTGGCCTGCTGTCTGCCGAACACGCCGGCGACGCGCGGCTTGTTCGACCGCCGCCGCCTCGCGCTGCTCGCGCCGGGCGCGGTGTTCGTCAACATCGGTCGCGGCTTGGTGGTGGACGAGCCCGCTCTGGTCGAGACACTGCAGCAGCGCCGGATCGGCGGGGCCGTGTTGGACGTTACATATGAGGAACCAGTGCCGCCGGACCATCCGCTGTGGTCGTGTCCCCGCACGCTGCTCCTGCAGCACACCGGCGGCGGCTATGACGGCGAGCTGCCCGCCAAGGCCCGTGCCTTCGTCGCGAACTTCGCCCGCTTCGAAGCCGGGGCCCCACTGCACCATGTCGTTAACCTTTCGCAGGGCTACTGAAGTCGCTGCCGCTGCTCTGGAAGAATCCTTCCTGATCCCAACCTCGCTTCCCAATGTCCTCGCCCAAGATCATCTCGGTCCGTCCCGTGTTGTTGAGTGCGCCTTATTCCGACGCCCGCACCGATCTCGAGGTCATCCTCCACCTCCCGGCCGGCTGGCGCACCACGGGGCTCGTCGAGATCACGCTGGACAACGGGATCGTCGGGCTCGGCGAGGGCTACCTGGCCGTGTTTGCCCCGCATGTCTTTGAGGAAATCGTCGAGTTGGTCGCGCCGGTGCTGCTGGGTCGTGACCCGCAGGACCTCGCGCGCCTTTATCGCGACATCTCCCTCGTGACGGGCTACTGGAGCCTGCAGGGGGCGGCGCAGCATGTCGTGAGCGCGGTGGAGATCGCTTTGCAGGACTGCCGGGCTCAGCTCCTCAGCGTGCCGGTCTGGCGCCTGCTTGGAGCCGAGGCCAACCGGCCCTTGAAGCTCTACGCGAGCGGCGGCGACGCGGTTGGCCCCGGGCCCATGCTCGGCGAACTCGATCGCATCAAGGCGCTCGGCATCGATGTCGTGAAAATCCGCGCGCGCAACCACCAGGCCGACAAGACGCGCTGGTGCCAGCGCCATGCCGCCGAGCGCGGCATCGCGGTGGCGGTGGACATGACGCAGAATCTCGCCGTTCCCTCGCAGTCGGTCAGCGATATCCTCCGCTACCTCGAAGAGGTGCGGCGCGACGGCGGCCCTATGCCGGTGTTCTTGGAGGAGGCGCTCGGTCCCCAGGAAATCGAAAATTACGTGACGTTGCGCGCCCGGGTCCCAGGCACGCGCATCGCCGGCGGAGAAATCGTCACGACCAGCGTCGAGCTCTGCCACCGGATCGAGCAGGGCTGCTACGACGTGGCCCAACCCGACGCGACGGTCATCGGCGGCATCGGGCCCACGCTGGAGGTTTTCTCCACGGCGCGGCGTCACGGCGTTGAGGTCTACGTGCACTGCTGGGGCGGCCCGGTCGGCATGATGGCGAACTACCACGCGGCGCTCGCCGGCGGCGGGACCGTCACGGAATGGCCGATCAAGCCCTACGTACTGCGCGATGCGCTCCTCGTGCAGCCTTGGCAAATCGCTGGCGGGCAGATCACGCTGCCTGACACGCCGGGGCTCGGCGTGCGCCTCACGCCCGAGATTGAGCGCGAGTACGCGTTCCGGGAGGAGGCGGTCTACCGCTGCCTGGTTGATCCTGCGCAGATTCCACCGGCGGATTGGCGCTAACTCTCATCCATCACACTTTTCGTGAAGATTTTCTTGTCACCGAGCGCACAGAGTTCGGACCCAGAGTTCACCGAACCAAACAAGCTGTCTTGCTCTGTGGCCTCTGTGGCTGGGCTCCGTGTCCTCTGTGACTCATGCCTTGGCTTGATCCAGATGTCTGACTATCTGAAGGCAGAGACCAATAGGTTGGTTCTAAGGAAAGGCCGGGTCTTGTTCGTAGTCCCGCCTTTAGGCGGAACGGATGCGCCTCAAGCACCGCCTGAAGGCGGAACGACCAACAACGGCTGCGCAGCCCCGTTTTCCGAGCGCAGTCTCGAAAAAAGGCCGCTCTACGGTCTGTTCGGATCGTCTCACGCCGCGACGATTGTTCGTTCGTGGTTCGCCCGACGTAGCCCTGCCCGAGAGGGCAGGGCTGATAGCATTTTCGTTTTGTTCTCGGTCCCGCCTCTCTCGAGGCGGGCTACGAATAAACCTGCGCTTGCCGCGGCCGCGGCGGGAATTTTTCGGGCTAAACGCTGCGGTACCGCGATCTTCCTTGTCACATGAATACACCTACACGCACCTTGACGACGATCGCCCGGCTGGGATGGCTCACGCTCGCCCTCGCGATCACGGGTCACGCGGAGGAAACCGCCGGGCCGGTTCCGCCCCTGGCCCGGGCCCGCTTTGTGGTGCCTCCCGCGGTGGTGGTCCCTCACTCGCCCCAGCGCAGCTTCATCGGCCCGGGCACAATTGCCCTCGAGAACGGCGACATCCTGATGGCGGCGCCGTGGGGGCGGCCGCCCACCGATTTCGAGCAGCTCGCCGCGAAATACCCGGTGCCGATGCTTTATCGCAGCAAGGACGGCGGCCGGACGTGGCAGGAAAGCGGGCGCATCGCCATGGCGTGGTCCCTGCCAGGGATGATGAGCGATGGCGGCGTCAGCTTTCTGCGCCTGCAGGATGGCCGGCTGGCCTTGCTCACGCACCGGCATGTCGCGGGGCTACACGGCGGCGGCCTGCCGGTGATCGCCTTCTCAAAGGATAATGGCGAAACGTTCACCCCGGCACAAATCATCGGGGCCCCGGAGGGCGTCTGGTACCTGATGAACGACCGGCTCATCCAGCTGCGCCGCGGGCGGCTCGTGGTGCCGGTGGCGTACCGGCCGGAAAGCGACGGGAAGTATATCGAGGGCGACCGGACAATCGGGCTCTGTTTTTTCAGCGACGACGCTGGCCGCACCTGGGCCAGTTCCAGGGTCCCGGCGAAGCTGGGAGACAAACGCGGCATGGCGGAGCCCGCCGTGGCCGAAGTGGGGGAAGGGCGCCTGCTGATGCTTGCTCGCACGGGCAGCGGCTTCCTTTATTCGTCGTGGTCGGGCGATGGCGGCGAGACCTGGTCCGAGCCGCAGGCCACGACCCTGCGCTCGCCGTGTTCGTCGCTGACGTTGAAGACGCTGCCGGACGGGCGACTGATCGTTTTCTACAATCACGCCGCCCCCCTGAGCGAAGGCGCCTTCTTCCCCCGCACGCCGCTCTGCTACGCCGTCTCGCCAGATGGAGGTAAGACCTGGGGGCCGCCGTTCATCATCGACGACGACGGCGTGGAGAAGAAGGACCGGCAGAACATCTATGCCTCGGCCTCGTTCACCAAGGAGGGCATGGTGCTGGTCTGGTCCAGCCATCTGGCCGATCCCAACGGAACCTTTGCCGGCCAATACCATCCGGCGATTGGCGGGGGCAAGCGGGCGATCGTGGCCTATCCCGAGCCGTCCCCCAGAGTGCTGCGCGTCCTGCCACTGGGCGACAGCATCACGCGTGGCTCCTACCTGCGGCATTATGACAGCGGGCCAAACGCGGGCCAGCCGGTAGGACTGCCCTCGCCGGAGGGTGGCGGATACCGGCGGTCGCTGCAGGATAAATTACGGCAGGCGGGCATCGCGTTCGATTTTGTCGGCGACCTGAGCTATGACGCCTACGGAAACGCCGGCGTGGTTGATCCGAATTTCGATCCCGACCACCACGGCCTGGCCGGCTTCAGCAACCAGCGTATCATTGACGGCGGCGTAGTGCCGACGCCGCCCGACGTGCTGGCGTCGCTGGGCGTAGACCAGGTCACCGTGCCGGGAATCGCGGACGTGCTCGCGCGACACCGACCGGACGTGATCCTGCTGATGTCCGGGGCCAACGGCTTCGACGCGGCTGCGCGCGATCGGCTGATTACCACCATCGGCGAGCACAGCCGGGCGCAGTTGCTCGTCGCCACGATTCTTCCGCAGAAGGCCCCGCGACTCGGTTGGGAAAATGTCGCCAAGTACAACCAGTCGTTGCCCGCGTGCGTGGACGCGAGGCGTCAGGCTGGGCAGCGGGTCACGCTGGTCGACCTGCACGGAGCCATCAGTCCGGACGATTTGCTCGTTGATGGCATCCATCCCAGCCAGGCCGGCATGGATAAAATCGCCGAGGTGTGGTTCCAGGCCATCCGGCAGAGTCTGGCCGTCCAGCCGGCGCGGTGACGCTGGGTCGCCCGAATGAATATTCCGTTTTTCCCAATGAAAACAAACACCCCGCACTCAGTGATCCTCCGGTTCGGCCTGCTGGCCGCCACCGTGCTGTCCGCTCTCTCTACCCGGGTCGGAGCCGGCCCGGCGCAGCTCGAAAAGGTAGCTTTGTTTGAGGCCGGTGTCGGCGGCTACGAGCGCTACCGCATCCCGGGCATCGCCATCACGGCGAAGGGTACGATCCTGGTCACCTGCGACGCGCGCAAGAACACCGCGTTGTCGGATTGGTCGGACATCGATCTGTTTCTGCGCCGCAGCACGGACCGGGGTAAGACCTGGGAGCCGCCGGTCAACATGGCCTATCGGGGAAACCACCCCGGGCTGCAGATCAAGCAGAACCCCGCAGCGGTTGGCCGGAATCTCGGCGCGCCGGACCAATATCCGTTCAACAACCAGACCCTCGTGATCGACCGGAAGACGGGCGACATCCTGTATGTCTACTGTGTCAATTATGAGCGCTGCTTTCAGCGGCGCAGCACGGATGAGGGCGCGACCTGGAGTGCTCCGGAGGAAATTACGGCGCCACTCGCGGACATGCGGAAGCTCTACACTTTCGAGGCGATCGGCACGGGACCGAATCACGGCATCCAACTGAGTAGCGGACGCCTGGTCGTGCCGGTCTGGCTGTCGGCGGGCACGGGCGAGGGCGGTCACCGGCCCTCGGTGGTCACTTCAATGTTCAGCGATGATGGCGGCCACTCCTGGAAGGCCGGCGAGATCGCCGCGCAGGAAAATGACCCGATGGTCAATCCCAGCGAAACCGTTGCCGTGGAACTGGAGGGCGGCGGCGTCATGTTCAGCATGCGGACGGAATCGCTCCAGCATCGTCGCGGCATCACGTACAGCCCGGACGCGGCCACGCACTGGACGCGCCCGGAATTCGTCAATGACCTCGTGGATGCGGTCTGCATGGCCGGAATCGACCGTCTGTCCCACGGCACGCCGACCAGCCCGAGCCGCCTGATCTACTCGTATTGCAACAACGGCTCGGAGTCGGACCCGCGGAGCCGCTCACGATTTTTCCTGCGGAAAAATCTTACGATCCGACTCAGCTACGATGAGGGTCGCACCTGGCCGGTCGCGCGGGCGCTTGAGCCGGGTTACGCCGGCTATAGCGACATCACCACGGCGCCGGACGGGACGATGTATTGTTTTTTCGAGCAGGGGAGCACCCGTCCCAATGAAACCAAGGCCCTTGTTCTCGCCCACTTCAATTTGGAATGGCTCACCGAGGGCAAGGACACTTTGAAACAATAAGTCGCCGTCCTTTCTCCGTGAAACCGCTCACCGCCAAGGAAATTCTCGGAAACTGGGCTACGCTCCTCCTGCCGATCCAGGCCGACGACGCCATCGATTACGGCCTGCTGGGCGCCGAGATTGATCACTTCGTGGCGGCCCGCGTGAACGGCATTTATTCGAACGGGACCGCGGGCGAATTCTACACGCAAAGCGAGGAGGAATTTGACCGGATCAGTTTGTTGCTGGCGCAAAAATGCGAACGTGCCCAGATGCCGTTTCAAATCGGGCTCAGTCACCCGAGCGCGCAGACCGCGTTGGACCGGCTGCGGCGCACGAAGGCGCTGCAGCCTTCGGCGTTCCAGGTCATCCTGCCTGACTGGTTTCCCCTTTCGCCCCCGGAGATCACCGCCTTTCTGGAGCGCATGGTGGCGGAGGCGGGACCGATCCCGCTCATCGTCTATAATCCGCCGCACGCCAAGCGACGCCTGGTCCCCGCAGAGTGGCTGGCGCTCGCCGAGTCCATTCCCGGCCTCGCCGGCATCAAGGTGCCCGGTGGCGATGACGCGTGGTACGCGGCGATGCAGCCGGTGTTCAAGCGCTGGTCGGTCTTTATCCCGGGCCATCTGCTCGCGGAGGGCATGGCGCGCGGGGCGCAGGGCGCCTATTCCAATGTCGCCTGCCTTAGCCCCAGTGGCGCGCAGCGCTGGTACGAGCAGTGCGTGCAAGACCCGGCGGCGGCCCGGGCCTTGGGGCAGCGGATCGCCAAGTTCTGGGAAGCCAACGTGGCTCCGATCATCACCCGCGATGGCATGGGCAACATGGCCGCGGACAAGGCGACGGCCGTCGCTGGCGGCTGGCTGCCAGGCCTTCATCCGCGGCTGCGCTGGCCCTATCGGGCGGCGAGCCTGGAGACGTGTCGGCGGATCGGCGAGGTGGCCCGCGCGGAAGTACCGGAGCTGTTCAGTTAACCGGGAGGCTTTCATGCACTTCTTAGTCGTAGCCCTGCCCGGGAGGGCAGGGACCGAAGGATCGATCGATCCGACTTGTCCGGCTTTATCCGAAGCGGACGACCTCCGGTCGACTCGACAACGAAATGGCAAAGTTCATGACAGCCTCTAACCCGCCGCACCCCATGATTGCCCTTGCTCACCCGGTGAAATTCAACACCGCCCGGCTGCCCGCCGAGGCGGGCGAGGCAGGCCGCAGATCGTCGTACGCTCTGCCCGAGCGGCAATCGCTCGTGGCGCAGACCATGGGATTCCTGAATTTCCAGATTGAGAATGGGGAGTGGCGGGACTGGCTGCCGAGCGAGCGGGCGCTCTGCCGCCTGCTGCAGGTCAGCCGGAACACCCTGCGCGCGGCCCTGGTACAGCTGGCCGCGGACGGCGTGATCCGTCCGATGCATGGCGCTGGTCACCAGATCCTCGTGCTACCCGGCAAGCGCGCCGCCGGGCCACAGACGGGCCACGTGGCGCTGCTCCTGCCCGAGCCCATCGAGCGGTTGCGGCCGATGCACAGTCTCTGGATTGACGACATGCGCGCGCTGCTGAGCGAGCGGGGCATCCGGCTGCGGATTTTTCACGGCCACCACTATTTCGGGCCCAACCCGGGAACCGTGCTCGAGAAGCTCGTCACGCGCAACCCGCACGGCTGCTGGATCCTGATGCTGTCAGACGAAAGGGTGCAGCACTGGTTCAGCAAAAACCACGTGCCCTGCATCGTGGCTGGGTCGACTTACGCCGGGATCGAACTGCCCTCGCGCGATCTTGACCACCGGGTGATGTGCCGGCACGCCGCCGGGGTCCTGCTGGGACTCGGTCATCGCCGGATCGCCATGCTGACCCTGAAGTCCCGCCGCGCCGGCGACCTCGAGAGTGAGGCGGGGTTTGTCGAGGGCGTACGCCAGTCCCCCCACGACGACGCCGAGGCGATTGTCATTTATCACGATGAGAGCGTGGCCGGTATCACCTCGGCCGTGCGTCGGCTGCTGAAGGTCCGGCCGCGGCCGACCGCGCTGCTGATACTGCATCCTCATTACTATCTGGCGACGATCAGCCGCCTGGCGCAGGGCGGGGTGTCGATCCCTCGGGACATCTCGGTGATCTCCCGCGACGACGACCCGTTTCTCTCCTTCCTGGCGCCGTTGCCGGCGCGTTACGAAGTCAGTCCGCACCAGATGGCGCGCAGCCTCCTGCGCCCGGTGTTGGAAATCCTCGGGGGCCATCCGGTCTCCCAGCAGGCGGTGCGCATCATGCCGAAATTTCTCCGCGGCGAATCGATCGCCGCGCTCAAGGACCACGCGGCCGGATCGCTGGCGTCAGCGGGCCGGTGCTTTGGCGTTCGGCGACCTGGCGCCGCTTTCAAAGGGCAGCAAGCCCCCTAGATTTTGCGGCCTACCGGTTCGCTTGCCCGCGCGAGCGTTTCGCCCGGTACAAACGCGGGCAAAATCAAGTACGGTTCTTGGGTCACGTGGTGCCCGGACAACATGCTTTGCGCGATGCGGAAGGCCAGGCGCGCCTGCTTTACGGCCGGACTGCGGTAGCGGGTGATTTCCGGCAAGGCCAGATCCAGCGAAGGCCGGGTGTCCCGGCAAAGCAGTGAAACGTCCTCGGGGATGCGACGTCCCGTTTTCAAAAGGTGCACCAGGACCATCAGCAGGTGCTCGGCATGGATGCAGAAAACCGCGGTGGCGGGGTTGCCGCTGCGCAGCACGTGTTCCAGTGTCGCAAGCAGGCCGGCCCGACTTGGGCCGGCGGAGATTTCGACCACCGTGATGGATTTTTTTTGCTGTTGAATATATTCCGTGAGCCCGCGCAGGCAGGCCAAGTCCCCCGCGAGAGGTTGGTGCGGAATGACCAACGCCACCCGTTTATGGTCGTACTTGGCCAGGCAACCGGCGGCGTGCCAGCCGATGGCGTAGTAGTTTACATCGACCGAAGGTAGCTCAACGCCCGCGTGGCAGGAGCCGAGCACGAGGGTGGGGACGCCGGACTGCGCGAACCAGCGCTGGATCGTGGCCGAGGCCCCGAGCAGCAACCAGCAAACGTGGCGCCGGCCGCTGACCATGTTCGCGAGGCGCGCTTCCGGATGGCGGCCGCCCAGGGTCCGATCAAAGATTTCTTCCCAGCCCACGCCTTGTTCGGCAAAGCGGGCGCGCATTTCCATCAACACGGGATGTCCGCTGAAACGCGGGGATTCGCGCGAGGAGGGCACGACGAGACAAACCGTCGGCGGCGCGGAAAAGAGATTCTTGCGGCGCGTCTGGCGCAGGCGGGTGCGGCAGCCTTTCTTGATCGTGATGATCCCGTCTTCGGCCAGGCGCGCCAGCGCGGCGCGGACGGTGGGCCGGCTGACACTCAGGCGCCGCGCGAGTTCGTGCTCGCCCGGCAGGAGTTCGCCCCACGCGCCCTGGCGAATCGATTCGCGCAGCGCCTCGGCTGCCTGGTCGGAAACGCTGGCGCGGTGAAACTCCGAAAGGGCGGCCGGATTTTGTAGCACAGGGCGCGAACGTGTCATTTTTTTTGATAACTTGTCGAACCTTTAGAGGCCGGCGGGGCGGAGTAGCTTCCCCGGATGATTTCCTCTCCCCGTGTGGGCCGGTTGCTGGGCCTGAATTTGGTGATCGCTCTTGCCCTGATGAGCGCCGGACGCTCGGCAACCGCGTTGCCGCCGCCCTATGATATCGACCCTTCGGCCGAGCATCCGCGCAATACCGAGGGCGCCTTTATCACGCTCCGCTCGGGTCGGGTGCTGTTTTCCTATTCCCAGTTCACGGGTGGCCAGCACGATCACAGTCCGTCGGCGATCGCGGAGATTTATTCTGATGATCAGGGAAAAACCTGGAGCCAGCCGCGGGTGGTGGTGCCGACGGGCAGCTACCAAAACATCATGAGCGTGTCTTTCCTGCGCCTTGCCAGTGGCAAACTCGCGCGCTTCCACGCCGTCAAGCGGACGAAGTGGCTCGACTGCCATCCGGTCATGTCGCTTTCCGCGGACGAGGGTATCACCTGGTCCGAGCCGAAGCAGGTCCTTGCGGCTCCGGGTTATTTTGTGCTGAACAACGATCGGATCATCCAGACTTCGAGCGGCCGCATCCTCATTCCCCTCGGTTACCATCGCAGCCGCGGCACGGTCGATGACGAGACGTCGTGGGACGGACGGGCGACCGCGATGTGGATTTATTCCGACGACGAGGGCGCGACGTGGAAGGAAGCCAAGTCCTGGTGGGGCATGCCGGTCGCGAGCAACTCCGGACTGCAGGAACCCGGGTTAGTGCAATGTCCGGACGGTTCGCTCTACAGTTGGGTGCGCACCGACCAAGGGTTCCAATATGACTTCCGCTCCCTCGACAACGGCCTGACCTGGAGCGCGCCCGCGAAGAGTTCCCTCAGTTCGCCGACCTCGCCGGCTAGTATCAAGCGACTGCCGCGCTCCGATACCCTGATGGTGGTCTACAACGACCACTCCGGGCGGGTGCCGGCGCCGGAGAAGCCGAACCAGCGCGCGCCCTTGGTGCTCTCGTTTTCGACGGACGGCGCGAAAACGTGGGGTGCGCCGCAATTGATCGAAGACGACCTGACCGGCTGGTACTGCTATACCGCGATCCATTACACGGACGATGCCGTGTTGCTCGCTTATGTGGCCGGCGACGACAAACTCGGGCATCTTTCCCGGTTGCGGATTCGGCGGGTGCCGCTGGCGCTGCTGAATATTCCGAAGCGCTGAGGGGTCCGATGCCGTTGAAAGTTGAAAGCGATTAAAGCTCACATGATTTCGCCGAGCGTGGTACGTATGCGGGTTACTTCCTGCGGTTCTGTCCCGAGGATCCCAACCCGGTGAGACCACGGCCGGCCCTTCCGGACTTTCAACCTTCAACGCTCAACTGACTCACCCGACCGAACCCTTTCCCTCTTCATGATTACGCGTCTTCTGTTGTTCCTCGTAGCCTTAGCCGTGACGGATCGGCTGCCGGCCGCGGACTCCGTCAATGTTCTTGCCCTCTCCATCGATGCCACGCCGGAGCATCCGCGAAATTCGGAAGGCGCGTTCCTCACGCTGCATTGCGGCCGCATCCTTTTTGTCTACTCCCAGTTCACGGGCGGTACGTCTGATTTCAGCCCCAGCGAACTGGCGCTGGTGTCGTCCGACGACCAGGGCCGCACGTGGAGTGCGCCCCGCGTTCTCTTCACGCCGGAGACGGGGACGCTGGAGATGAGCGTTTCGCTCGTGCGCCTCGCGAGCGGGAAGATTGCGCTTTTTTCGGCGATCAAGCGTGGCACCACGGATTGCCGGCCTTATTTGCGGATCTCCAATGATGAAGGCGTAACCTGGTCGGCTCCGCGCAGCATTCTCCAGGCGCCAGGCTATTTTGTCCTGAACAATGACCGCGTGATCCAGACTTCGCGCGGCCGACTGCTCGTGCCCGTCGCGTTTCACCGTGTGACCGGGAGGGTCGAAGGAGGCCATAGCATCGATCTGCGGGGGATCGCCCTTTGGTATTACTCGGACGACGAAGGCGCGACGTGGACCGAGGCCAAGACGTGGTGGACCCTTCCCGTGGCCGGCACCACCGGCCTGCAGGAACCCGGCCTCGTGGAACTCGCCGACGGCTCGCTGCTTTCCTTCTCGCGGACCGACGTTGGCACGCAGTACGAAAACCGCTCCCGGGATGTCGGCGAGACCTGGAGCGCGCCCCAGCCGATGCGGCTAAAGTCTCCGGCGTCACCGGCGAGCATCAAACGACTGCCGGGTTCGAGCGACCTGCTCGCGATCTTCAACGATCACTCGGGCCAGTTTCCGTTTTCGCTCAACGTCGGGACCTACGGCGGACGCACGCCGCTGGTCGCGGCGCTTTCCTCCGACGGTGGGGTCACCTGGCGGACGGCGAAGCTCCTCGAGAACGGAGCCGATCGGGACTATTGTTATACGGCGATCCACTTTGTCGGAGACGCGGTGTTGCTGGCCTACATGGATGTCACCCGCAATCCGTCCACCGCGAAGTCACTGGTCATTCGCCGCGTCAACGTGCCGTGGTTGACCGCGCCGGAAAACGCTCTGGCGGCGAAGTCCCGGAAAGTTCTCCACGATATCTTCGATCACCAGGAAGACTGGATAAAGATCCATGCGGCCGAAGCGCTGGTCGTGGGAGGCGAGGCCGTGGCGATCCGCGAGCGCTTCCTGGCAATGGCGCCCAAGGCGGAGGCGTTGCCGTACCGCGTCGGCGTGTGGCGGGTGCTCGCGAACACCTCGGCGACGGCCGCGGAGCGGGCGGAATGCGTCGCGCAGGTGGAAAAGATTTTTCTTAACCCGACCTCGCCGGATCTCTCGCAGGCGCTCGAGACCCTCTGCAAGCTGCGCGTGAAAGTCGAAGGGCCGGTGTTGGATCTCGTGCGTCGCACGGCGGACGGTCCGGTGGGACCCATGAGTGCGCTCGCGCTTTGGTCACTCGCGCTGCGCGACGAACCCAAGGCGTTGGAGCGCCTGGGCGGGCTGTTGCGTTCGCCCAAGGATAGCATGCGGCTGATCGCGGCTTACGCCCTGCGCTGGCTGCGCACGACGGACCCGACCACGTTGCAATGGTTGACGCAGGCGGTTGCAGCGGAACCCCGCGGGAGCGATGCATCGGCCTATTTGCTGAGCGCTGGATTTGCGCTCAATGCCGACCCGGAGCGCCGGTTGGCGTGGCGCACCGCCTTGGAAGAGGTTTTGGCCAAAGGGTCGATGGATGCCCGCTTCGAAGTATGCAACGGACTCCTTTCCCAATCCACCGCGGCCAGTCTGCCGCTCTATACCTCGCTCCTCGATGATCCCGGTGCGGATACCCGGGTGGGCGCGGCTCTGACCATTCTCTACGGCGGCGTCCGGGAATAGGCCTGCCGGGGCACCTCGCTTCGCTTCGGCTCACCCCATGGCGGCGGAGCGCGCTTCGACTCCTCGACTGCAGGAGCGGCCAACTGCCGTCGGACTCTCCCGCAGTCCGGGCAGCCGTAAGCGACGAAATTCCGTTAAGTCCGAAGGCAAGAGACGGCGGATATTCCGGTGGTGGCCAACGTTGAAGGTCAGCCCTGATGGGAGTTGGTGCGCCGCGTGCGGCCTTGGGATTGGGATCTCGTGGCGGTTATTCGACTCCTCCTGCATGAGCCCGCGGCGCGATAGCCATGGTCGTGGCTCTGGTTAGCCCCTTTTTTCGTGCGAGATAGCTCTTTCATTTCTTCGATCGTAAATGGAGGAGAACGCCTCTGAATCACCGAATAACAATTCGGGCAAACTGGCCGTAGATTCGCCAGAGTCTGGGTCGCAAACCGAACATCGGACGCCGTAGTGCGCGACGCATGCCGCACGGGCGCGAGGGGCTCGCTCGTATGCATTCACGGTCACGCGACGCATGCTGCCTTCCCAATATTTTTCTTCGGTCCCAACCTCAGCAGCGCTCCGGTAGGTCTTCAGGCCAATCGACTCCAGGTGCGTAGTCCCTACTTCTTCAAGCTCACCGGCAGCGTCCGGCGGCATCGACATGCCGCTTGCTCTGCGCGAGTTATCCGGCCATTCCCCATCCTTTAATCTCGCCCGCTTTGCTCGCGGCGCGGAGGCGCGAAGTTCGGCGTTGGCCGGACCTTAAAGATTTTCCCGGAGGCGGCGCTAAATACTCCGGCCGCGAAATCCGTTTTAGGGATGCAGTGCCATCACGCGCGAGACGGCGAAGGCCAGCGCGGCCAGGGCGCCGACGCGGAAGGTCCACGCCACGGCGGGCGATCGGCCTTTGAGGGGCACGAGACTGAAGAGACAACCCGACGCTAGCGAGACGAGCAGCGAGGCGGGTCCGATCCATTGGAAGCTCACCCGCGGCATGCCGGTGAGCGCATCCCAATATCCGACGACGATGGCCGTCGTCAGTCCGTAGATGGCTCCGAGGATGGCGCCGGTGGAGGTGGCGAAACGCACAAACAGCGCCAGGAAGAAAAAGCTGAACATCGGATAGAAAAACACATTCACGGTCTTGCCCGAAACCTCGACCAGGTTTCCCGCCACCAGACCCATGGCGAGGCTGCCCAAGGTGATGATGGCGCCGATGCCGAGCGCCATCACTCGGGCGATCCGGACCTTGGAGCCTTCGGCCGTGGTGCCGCGACGGACCAGCGGCTCGATGATTTCCTGATTCAGAACGGCGATGATCGAATTGATCCCGGGAGCGACGCCGGAGACGGCGGACGTAAGCAGACCCGCGACGACGAGCCCGGAGACGCCCGTGGGCAGCCCGTGTCCGAGGAAATAGGGAAAGAGCCCGTCGCCGGTGCGCCCCATCACCGTGCCGGGCGGGAGCAACTCCGGATGGAGGGAAAAATAGCCGAGAAGCGCCGTCCCCACGACGCCGAGACTGAGCATGATGACGCCCACGGTCATGTGACCGAACATCACCGCCTGGCGGGCCGCGGCGGCGTTGCGGGTCGTGAGGTACCGCTGAATCGCCACCTGATCGGAGCCCCCGGCGCAGACGGTCGAAATGAAGTAGGAAATGAAAGTGCCGACGGCGGTCAGCCGGACAAAAGGGTCGGCGCTGAAAAACGGCTGGGGCATCCAGTGCGCGGGGGCATGCTCCGGCCACCAGGGCCGCACGCCGCCGGCATACAGCGTAATGAGTCCGACGGTCAGCGCGGCGCCGAGGAGCAGCAAAACGAATTGCAGCACCGCGGTCGTCATCACCGCCTCGATCCCGCCCGCCAGCGTATAGACGGTGGCGATGGCGCCGATCCCGGCACTGATCAGCGGCAACCACCGACGATCGCAGCCGGTGACGTTCACCAGCACCACCGAGGCGGCGTAAACCACGAGCGCCATCCAGACCAGGCGAACGCAGATGAACGTGATGGAGGCGGTCAGTCGGACCGAGCGGCCCAGACGGGTTTCCAGCAACTCGTAGCCGCTGGTAATCGGCAGCCGCATGAATGAAGGGATCAGATAGCGGCTGATCACAAAGTAGCTGAAGGGCAGGGCGCAGAGCGAGCCGAGGACCAGCATCGGTCCGTTTTGCACCACTTCCCCCGGGATCCCGATGTAGGCGATGAGGGTGAAAAGCGCGGCAAAGAGGGAAATGCCGGCCAGCACTGGACTGCGATTGCGCCCGGCGACAAAAAAATCCTCCGTCGTTTTTTGGCGGCGGGCAAAATAAAGGCCCACGCCCAGCAGGAGGGCTGCGCAAAAAACGACGATGGCGAGATCCAGGCCACCGAAGCCATGCCGAGCAGACAGGACGGCGATGGCCGCGATCATTTCCGGGGCGTCAAGTCAACCCAGCGGCGTTCGGCCGACGAGGTGACGATCGCGCAACAGGCCGCCACGGCCGCGCGGCCGTCGGCGCCATCGCCGACCCGCGGCTCGTTCGCCGGCGTAGGTTCACCGCGGATGACGGAGATGAATGACGCCATCTGATCGCGGTAGGCCTGCATGCGCGACTCGAGGAAGGCGGTGTCGGCGCTGGTGTGACCCACCGCCGGCTGTTTGGCGATGACGCGCCACCCCTTCGCATCGGCGAGGCGCAGTTCGTCGTAGGCATCGAGGTCGATCAGCCCGTCGCTGCCGACGACGCGAAACCGGAAGGACTCGGGCGCGAACGACGCGTGCGGCAGCGCCCGGCTGGAATAGAGCGAGGTCAACATGCCATTGGAAAATTCCGCCAGCGCCATGGTCGTGTCCTCGACCTTGATCCCGGGGAGCAGTGTGCGGCAAACCGCCGAGACCGTGGTGACGTCGGCGCCGGTCCACCACCGCAGCTGGTCGAGCGCGTGGGGCAGCGCGTTGATCAGATGGCCGACGCTGGCCGGGTCATTCCACCAGGCCCAGTCGCTGCCGAAACTCGAGACGCCCTCCACGCGTTGGGCGGCCATCGAAACCTGCACGGTCTCCACCCGGCCGATCGCGCCGGCGCGCATCAGCCTCCACGCCTCGGTATTGTTCCGGCGAAAGCGCTGTTGGTAGCCGGTGGCGAGCACGCGCTTCGCCGCGTCTGCCGCCGCCATCATGCGGTCACAATCCGCCACGGTGGTGGCGAGCGGTTTCTCGACCATGACATGCTTGCCCTCCTGGAAGGCGAGGACCGTGGCGGCCACGTGCACGTGATGGGGCGTCGTGACGATCACGGCATCGACATCCGACCGGCGGATGAGGGCCTCGGCCGTGGGCTCCTCGGCGACGCCGTAGCGTTGCGCGAGCCCGGCCGCGCGGCGGCCGCCCGAGATGGCGGTCAAGGCGGCGCGGTCGCCGAGTTGCAGGATGGCCTCGGCATGGGTGCGCCCCATGTAGCCGGAGCCGAGAATACCGAAGCGGATTTTTTTCAATGGAAAGACGGGGATAAATCAGCCACCGCGACGAAACTCCGACCAAGGCCGGAGCGCCTGACGCGGTTGCACCTTGGGGTTGACGGGGAACGGCGGCCAAAACCCGCGGAGCACCGCCTCGGCGGAGTCGGCCATCAGTCGCTGCAGATGTCCCATGGCGTCCTGTGACGACGCGGCGTAATGGGGAGTCAGGACGACCTGTTCCATCCCGCGCAACGGGCTGCTGGCGGGGAGCGGTTCCTCCTCCGCGACGTCCAAGGCGGCACCGGCGAGGCGCTTTTCTTCGAGGGCCCGCACCAGGGCGGCTTCGTCGATGAGTCCGCCGCGGCTCGTGTTCACAATATAGGCAGTGGGCTTCATCGCCCGGAAAGCCGCCTCGCCCAGGAGATGTTTCGTTTCGGCGCTGAGCGGCACGTGGACGGAAATCAGGTCGGATTCCCGCAGCAGCTGCTCCAGCGAAACCAGTTCGGCCGGAGTTCCCGGGGGCAGGGAGCGGACAAAGGGGTCCGTGGTCAAAATCCGCACTCCGAAGCTTTGCATCTTGCGCGCCACGGCCTGCGCGATGCGACCCCAGCCCACCAGGCCCAGCGTCAGACAATTCATCCGGCGCATCGGGTAGGCCAGTTTGAAGTCATGCCAGCCGCCCGCGTGCACGCGGCGATCGAAAAAACAAACGCGGCGCGCGCTGGCGAGCAGGAGGGCCGCGGCGTGGTCGGACACTTCCTCGGTGCAAAAGTCCGCGGCGTTGGCGACAACCACACCGCACCGGGTGGCGGTCGCCTGGTCGACGCTCTCGATCCCCACGCCGTAGCGGATGATCGCGCGGCAAGCGGGCAGGGCGGAGATGACGCGGGCGGTAAACGGCGTGTTGACGTGCTCCAGCATCACCACCGCGGCGTCGGCGCACGCGGCGATGATTTCGTCCTCGGTTTTCGAGAGGCGCAGGACCAGTTCACCCCCGGCCGCCTCGATCTGCTTGCGCTCCGTGTCGTAGGAGAAGTTGCAGTCGACATTGACGACCTGGGGGCGGCGCGACATCGGCGGATCAGGCTACGAGGGCCGTGAAGCTCCGGTTCGGCACGAGCATATCCTTGCGGTAGCCCAGACCATCGGCGCCACTGATGGCGGCTTGGATCTGCGCCTTGCACTCGGCCGTCAGCGGATACTCCAGCAAATTATAATTGCTCGAGAACACGCCCAGTTGCACGAGCAATTCCTTCAGGCCGGTCATCCAGCACTCGATCTTCGGCCCGCCGTAGACCCGATACATGAGATCATTCATCCGGGCCTGCAGGGCCTTGGCCTTGGCAAAATCCTTGGCCTGGGTGGCGGCGATGATTTCATGGGCGATCGACGCATTGAAAATGCCCCCGCCGAGCAGCAGGCCGTCGTAGCCCGCCGCCATGTACTCATCGCAGTCAAACTCGGAGCCGGAGAAGATGACCAGATCGGGACGGGCCGCGCGGGCGGCGAGGTAAACCTTGCGCCGGGACTCCTGCTGCGCGCTGTCCTTGACGACCACGATATTCTTTTCCGCCAGCAACTCCGGCATCAGGGCGTCCGGCACGACATAGGGGCTATGCGGGCCGCGGTCATACAAGCCCATGGGCAACGGGCTCCGTCGGGCGACTTCGGCATAGTGGGCGAGCATGCGCTTCGGCGTCGCATTGATAAAGAACGAGGGTGCGGCCACGACGGCGAGTTCGACGCCCCAAGCCGCGGCGCGATCCACGTTATCCAATACACGGACCCAGGAATTGTCGGAGACCTGCATGGCGACCGTGAGCTTTCCTTTGGCCGCCTCCACCGCGGTCCGGGCGAGCACCTCGCGATCACGGTCCCGCAGCCACGGTCCTTCGCCGCAGGTTCCGGCCAGCATAATCCCGGCGACTCCGAGATCCACGTGATGCGCCACCATGCGTTGCACGGAGGCTACATCCACCCGGCCATCGGCCGTGAACGGAGTGGGTGTGGCTGACCAGACACTTTGCCGCTTGAGAGTAAGAGATTTCATTAAGTTCCAACATGGAACAAGGCTTGCCCTGCAAAAAGAAACCATCTGCTGACAAATAAACTGACAACTTTGGGGCGGCCGACGGGTTACACTCGGGTGTCGGCGGGGCGCCTGGTTCACCTCGATTGCCGCCCGGCATTTTGTTTGACTGAAACCGGGTTCTGCCGCGTCAACGTTGATGGCCGGGTCCGCCGATTCGGGCGGCGGCTTCCCCGTTAACTCGTTCCATGAATTCCCAGCCAGCCTTCCCTACCACGCCCAACGCCGGAACCGGCCAGCAACTTTATCGCCGGGCGCGAACCCGTATCCCGGGTGGCGCGCAATTGCTCGGCAAACGCCCCGAGCAGTATTTGCCCGGCGGTTGGCCGGCCTACTACAGTCGGGCCCAAGGCTGCACCGTCTGGGATATGGATGGCCGGCCCTACACGGATTTCACTTCGAACGGCATTGGCACGTGCCTGCTTGGTTATGCCGACCCGGTGGTGAACGCGGCGGTGACGGGCTGCGTGACGCGCGGAAGCATGTGCACGCTCAACTGTCCGACCGAGGTCGAACTGGCCGATCGGCTGTGCGCGATTCACCCGTGGGCGGAAAAAGTTCGTTACGCCCGCACGGGCGGCGAGGCGATGGCCATCTCGGTGCGCATCGCCCGCGCCTTCAAGCGGCGCAGTGTAGTCGCGTTCTCCGGTTATCACGGCTGGAGCGATTGGTATCTCGCCGCCAATCTGGGTGAGTCCGATGCGCTCAATGGTCACCTGCTGCCCGGCCTCGATCCGGATGGCGTGCCGCGGGCTTTGCGGGGCAGTGCGCTGCCGTTTCGCTATAACAACATTGTCGAACTGGAAAAAATCGTGGCGGCCAACCGCTCCGATCTCGCGGCCATCGTGCTCGAACCGAGGCGCTATGATCTCCCGCGCGACGGATTCCTGGAAAAAGTCCGCGCGCTGGCCGATGAAACGGGCGCCGTCCTGATCTTCGATGAGATCACGGCGGGCTGGCGGACAAATTTTGGCGGAATCCATCTCACCTTGGGCGTGTCGCCCGATATCGCGGTCTTTGCCAAAGCCCTGTCCAATGGGTTTCCCATGTCGGCCATTATCGGCCGGGGTGACGTGATGGATGCGGCCCAACAGACGTTCGTCAGCAGTACTTACTGGACCGAGGCGATCGGACCGACCGCGGCGCTCGCGACGCTGGATCGGATGGAGGCGCTCAATGTCTCGCGCCACATCGTCGAAATTGGCGCGCTCTTCCAAAAAGGCTTGGCGGCAGCCGGCGCGCGCCACGGCGTGCCGGTCAAGGTGGGCGGAATTCCCGCACTCTGCATCCTCGGTTTCGACGCGGGCGACAACAGCCGCGCCGTGCTGACCTTGTACACGCAGGAAATGCTGGCGCGCGGGTTTTTGTCGGCCGGGGGCTTCTACCCGACCTACGCCCACAAACCCGAGACGGTGGCGGCGTACCTGCAGGCGGTCGACGAGGTGTTTGCCCTGCTCCGGAGCCATCTCGATCGCGGCACCGTGCTGAGCGCGCTCCAGGGGCCGATCGCCCATAGTGGGTTCGCCCGTCTGACCTGATTTATTCCACCATGAAAATCCTTCAACTCGGCTGCGGATCGATGGGAAGCCGTCGACTGCGCGACCTCTCCCGGCGCCCGGGCATTGAGTTGCGCGCTTTCGATGCCCGCCCGGATCGCCGGCAAGCGGCGCAGACGCGCTTCGGTGTCAAAACGTTCGAAACCTTCGCGGCCGCCCTCGACTGGAATCCCGAGGCGCTCGTCATCTCGACTCCGCCCGGCACCAAGGGGCCGTTGGTGGAATTGGCGTTGAATCGGAAGATCCATCATTTCGTTGAGGCGGATATCTGGAGCTACGGTGTGGCGGAGCGGGTGGCGCGCACGCCGGACCTGGTGTGCGCCCCGTCGCTGTCGTTTAGCTTTTTTCCCATCTTCCGGGCGCTGCAGGAACTGGTGCCGCCGGCGATCGGCCCGTTGCTGGGTTACCAATTTGCCCTGGCCGGGGACATGGCCGGCTGGCATCCGACCGAGGGCAACGAATACTACGGGCGGCATCGTGACACGGCGCCGGCGAGGGAAATGGTGCCGTTTGAACTTTCCTGGTTGGGTCGGATTTTCGGGCCCGCGACGAAAGTGGCAGGTGGATTCGGAAAATTCAGCCGGCGCGAGGGAGCGTTCGAGGACACCTGGAGTCTGCTCATGCAGTTAGAGCGAGGGGGAACCGGCCAGCTGACGGTGACCATGGGTTGTCCGCAAGACCATCGGAGGGGATGCGCGTTCGGCGCCGACGGCTCGGCGACGTGGGACATCAACCGCGGTGAAATCGTGCTGCACGGGGCCGGGCAGTCTGCGTCGGTTCACCAGTTCGGCGAACTCGGGAAGGCGATCGAACCGGGCTACGCGGCCGAAATCAACGCCTTCGTCGATGCGACCCAAGGTGGGGCGGCCTGGTCGCACAGTTATGCCGAGTATCAGCGCGCGCTGGCGACGCTGGCTGCTGCCGAGGTGGGTCGCAGACCGGACCTTTGGACGTCCGTCGATCCGGCCTTGGAGCCAGAACGCGTCCTGCCGGCGCCCGGGCCATAGCGATTATGCGAACCGAGGCCGTCGCGTGCTGTGTTTCGGTCGACGCAAAAAAAAATCATGAAAATCGAGACGGAAATTAACTCAGTTGATCGAATCCTGCTGGCCGAGGTGAGCGAGGGTTTCCTGCCCGATGAGGTCTTCGACATTCACGCGCATGTGATGGAGCCGTCGAGCTACGCCCCGACCACGCTGGGCGCGCATCTGAACGGCTGGACGATCAGCCCCGCCCGTTATCGCGAGGCGATGGAACTGGTCCTGCCGGGGCGCCGACTGACCGGGGCGCTCTTTTTTCCGTTTCCCGCGCGTGATCATGATCGGTCGGCGATCAACCGCTGGATGTATGAGGAACTCGCGAAGCAGCCGGCGTCGTTTCACGCCCGGGGCCTGGCGCTCGTCTCGCCGACGGATGACCCCCGCCCGCTGGAAGAGGCCATGGCGGACGGACGCTGCGTCGGGCTCAAGACCTATCACTATTACACCGGCCGGGCCGACACGTCGCAGGTCGCCGTGGAGGAATTTACCCCCGAGTGGATGTGGCGTTTGTGCCACCAGCATGGGGCAATCTTGATGATCCATCTCATGCGGGATGCGGCGGTTTCCGATCCGGAGAACCGCGATTCCCTGCTGCGGCTGAGTGAAAGATATCCAAACTGCCAGGTGATTTTGGCGCATGTGGCGCGTTCCTTCAATCATCGCACCGCCCGGGGGCTGCGGGCGCTGGCGCATCGCCCCAATATCTACGTCGACACGTCTGCCATCGCCGAATCGGAAAACATCCGGCTCGCGCTCGAGGTCCTCGGTCCGCAGCGGGTGCTCTACGGTTCGGACTATCCCATCAGCCATGTGCGCGGTCGTTGTGTCACCGTGGGCGATCAAATGCTGTGGCTCTACGCCGAGGAAAATAAGGCGCCGGCGATGACGTTGGTGGCGATCGAGTCGCTCATTGCGCTCCGCTTCGCCTGCACGCAACTCGGCCTGAGAACGAAAGAAGTTCGGGGAATTTTTCGGGACAACGCCCTGGCGGTGCTCGGACTTTATCACCGCTGAATCCGGAGTCCGTCACTGGGCGCGGCCCGCTTCAATAGAAGCGGGATTTTGCCGGTGCACCGTCTTCCTCGGTCCCCGCCCTTCCCAGACCGTGTGAAGATTCGCAAAAAACTCATTTTGTCGTTCTGAGCGAAGCGAAGAATCCATGCCGTCGAGTGAGCCTCATGCGTGGATTCTTCGCTTCGCTCAGAATGACAGACTTTTCACGCCGTCTGTTCCGGGCAGGGCTACGGCGGGCTGCTCAAACTTGGATTCGCAGTTGAACTCTTACGGCAGCGGCTGGTTGGACGCCGGCGCGGCGGGCCCGGTGTCCCTCGTTCGCCGGTTCAGATCGCCCAAGGCCGCCGCGAGAAACATGACCGGCTCGGTCAGGCAAAGGAAGCTGAAGCCGCGTTTGGTGAGCGATGGGCCGTCGCCGATCATCCACATGTTTTTGCCCGCGGTGCGACCCGCCTGGCGAATTTTGTCCACCGCCTTGGTGAGAACCGGGGAGTCCGGCTCCCAGCAAACCCCGAGGTCGGCCGAGAGATCGTAGGGACCGATGGCGATCGCGGTGGTGACTGGGTGCTGGGCAATCGCGTCCACATTCTCGAGGCCAATCTTGCTCTCGATTTGAGGGAGGATAACCAAGTCGTCCTCGAAGTCGGACTTCCAGGTGGCGTAGTTGTAATCCTTCATCCAAAGGTTACCGGGCCCTCCCGGCCGGCGTCGGCCGCGGGGCTTCAGGTAAACCGCATCGCGAATTTCGTTCATCGTCTCAAGCGTCTGGACGTAGGGAATCAGCAGTCCGCACGGACCGAGATCCATCGCCAGTCGCACCGGGGTAAATTCGGACGAAGGGGGACGAATAAGAATGGGGAATCCCATCCGGCGTCCAATGGCACACGCGTCGGCGACCATCTCCTGGGAATGCGTCAGGTGCTCCAGGTCGATGATCAGGTAGTCCAGCCCGGCGTTCATCACGATCTCGACCAACCCGGGCCAGAAATGGAACGTGGCGAGGACGCCCAGCGTAGGTTGGTGGGAATTGATCTTCTGTTTGAGGAGGGCGCCGGATTTCATGGGTAGTTCGTCCGAGCGTGAGGGGAGCCCGCCGCATGGCGATGGAGTGTTGCCTGTCAGATTTCTGGCCAAGCAGAGCCGGTCGTGGCCCGACCCGAGCCGCGGTCATGAACGATGGAGTGCGGCGACCTCGCGCCGCTTTTCCACGGCGCGCGAGTCGGAAAGAGGGATGCATGGGCTCTCCTCGGCAAAAGCGGCGCCGGGTCGCCGCACGCCAAAGAGGTCGATCCCCGGGCGCAACATCAGCATGTTTGACGGCGGTCCGACCATTCCTTAAACTACTGCTCGATTCCCTATGCGCACTACCAAATTGGTTTTCGGTGTCGTCTTAATGGTTGGGGCCCTGCTGGGTCGCGCGGCGTCTGGCGCCCCCGGAATTTTTGAACAGACCGAGGTCTTCGTCGCCGGCCAGAGCGGCATCGTGGAATATCGGATTCCCGGGTTGGTGACGTCGAACCAGGGAACGTTGCTCGCGTTCTGCGATGCCCGCGTCAACAAGCCCGGCGACCCGCCGAACAAAATCAACTTGGTCCTGAAGCGCAGTTTCGACGGCGGTCGGACGTGGGGAAAACTTCAGACGCTCGCGCAAAATGGCGCGGGTGCCGTGGCGGATTCGTGCGGGCTGGTGGATCGGCAAACGGGAACGCTCTGGATTTTCAGCGTGTATGCGCCGGAAGGAATCGGCAGTTCCAATGCCGCGGTTGGGCTGTCCGGAGCGACCTTTCAATTCAAGGCGGTCAAGAGCGATGACGACGGGGCGACGTGGTCTAGTCCGATCGATCACACACCGATGGTGAAGAAACCCGAATGGAGCGCGGGCTCCACGGGCATCGGCCGCGGGATTCAGATGCGGAATGGCCGGCTCGTCGTGCCGCGTTATTACGCTGACTACCACCAGCCGCGAACGAAGGAAGAAAACGGTGCGTGCTACGTGAGCTTCAGCGACGACCACGGAAAGACGTGGAAGATGGGCGCGCTGACAGAATTCCCCGGCGGAACCAACGAGTGCCAGGTTGTCGAGCTGGCCGACGGGTCGCTGTTGATGAATATGCGCGGCATCCAGGGGAATCATCGCAAGGTCACCCACAGTCGCGACGGTGGGGCGACGTGGTCCCCCGTGACCGAGGACCCCGCGTTGATTGAACCGCGCTGCCAAGGCAGCCTGCAGATGCTCACGGACGCGCTCGGCCAGGATAAGAGCCGACTTTTGTTTTCCAATCCGGCGAGCCTCGAGCGCAAGAACATGACCGTGCGCCTGAGTTACGACGAAGGTCGCACCTGGCCCGTGGCCCGCCAGCTGCATGCCGGGCCGGCGGCCTACTCTTGCATGACCGTTCTGGCCGACCAGACGGCCGGGTGTTTGTACGAGTGTGGCGAAAAAAATGCGCACGAGAAAATCACCTTCGCCCGGTTTAATGTGGAGTGGCTGACCGAAGGGAAGGACGCCCTCGCGGGAAAGCGGCCCTGACCGCGATCGCCGAATCGAGGCTGCCCGCTGTCTGGGTAACGAAAAGGGACTGCTTGATCCGGGGGCCCTTCGGACCGGGTTGGGCGTCGCGGCCCCAAAGTCGTGCTGTCACCTATTGGGTTATACGACGACTTTGGGTTCGGTTAAACAGGCAGGTCATCACTTCAGCGTTGTGCGTTGAGCGTTCGGTGTTGAGCGTTGTCCTCCTTCGACGGGTTCAGTTTTTTGTCAAAAAACCGTGCCACCATCGATCCGCCCATCACGGGTGGCTCCACCTCCCCATGAAAATCCCGTTTCTCACGAATAATTTATCGGAGCGAACCCACGCCAGCAGGCGCGCATGCAATAGAGTATCGGCCTCGCGATTTCCTGCCGGGCTGTGGCTGGGCCTCTGGGCCTTGAGCGCCAGCGCCCCCGCCGCCATCCAGGCGACCTACGACATCGATGAAGTCCGGGTCGCGCCGTTGCCCCACCGCTATATCCACGGGGTCATCCCCGATGATGCCAAGTTCCAGATCCTCCTGCCCGTGCAGTGGAATGGGAAGTTGGCGATTTTTACCCGGGGATTCTCGGGCACGGAGCTGAGCACCGGGGCATTTCAGGCGGCGGCGCTGGCCAAGGGCTACGTGTTTGCGTCGAGTGACGAGGGCTGGAATCGGACGACGATCAAGGACAACCCGCAGGACTCCTACTACGAGTCGCGGCAGCGTCTCGTGGAACTCACGCTCTATACGAAGGCGCTCGTGCAAACCCATTATGGCCGGCCCGCGTCGCGCACGTTGCTGGTCGGAACCTCGAACGGTGGCCACCACACCAAATGGATGATCGAGGACTATCCGAAACTGTTCGACGGTGGCATCGCGGGTTTTGGCTACAACTCCCAGATCAGCCAATGGGGCTCGGTGGCCGCAGTCGTGCGCAGCTACGATGTCATCGCCCCGCGGATCGACGACATCATCGCGAAGCGCGCGGCGAAGCCGACGTGGGATCCGTTCGTCGTGCCGCTCTCGCCGCCACTCACCGCCGCGCAACTCCAGGCCTTGCACCGCATCTACGACATCCCGGCCCAGCTCGGCGACGGCTTCGGGTACAACGTGGGCCGGTGGGCCGGCTCCGAGGCGCAGTGGAAAAGCCAGTCCGGCGGCCTGCTCGGCTACCTGCGCGACTCGCTGCCGCGCTTTGATGAAACCTTCAACCCGCGCGGGGCCCCGCTGACCGACGACGACATCAAGCAGTGGGACCCGTCAAAGAGCCCGGCCTACATTCAGCGGGACCTGCGCCGACTCGATCTCAGCGGCGATCTCTCGCGGCCGATCATCATCATGCACGGGACGGCCGATCCCATCGTGAGTCCCGGCGAGGCCGAGGGCTACAAGAACCTCGTGGAGCGGCGACTGGGCCGGCAGGGTGCGCACGACGTGCTGGCCGTGTACTATATACCGGGCATGGGCCATGGCGGAACGGAGTTCGACGCCCTCGTTGGTGCGCAAATCGACGCGCTGGAGGCGTGGATCGACTATCGCCAGAGCAATGGGAGCCGCGGTGCGCCGGCCCCGGACTTCATCGGCCGCTACCGGCGGGAGCCGAGCAGAAGGTAGCGATGGCCGGACAAAACCTGGGGTCGCGCAGAGGCGCAGAGAAAACCAAGGCAAGTGTGGTCTTTGCCTGGCTCCGCGCCTTTGCGCCTCTGCGCGAGACCGGTTTGGGATTTGGGAATTAGGCTTCTGAATTTTCCCCGGTCCGGCGAGGAATCAGGCGAAGGCGGCGATGGCCCAGGACATTCGCAATCTAGGCGGTCGGGGAAGGTTTGTAGAGTCGGGCGACCAAGGCATCGACGGCTTTCCGCTTCTCATCGATCGTCAGGTCGGTCCGGCGGAAGACGCAGTGCGCGGCATGCTCGAAGGCGCGCATTTCGGTGGCTTGCGCCGGCAACCGCTCGCGCGAGCTGGTGGGAATCTTGATCACGCCGCCGAGGTTGGCGTGGATCAAATCCCCGGGAGCAACGGTGATGCCGCCGATCGCCACGGGTTGATTCAAGCGCGTGCAGCGAATGGCGCAGTGGTGGATGGTTCGCCCCCGCGCATAGATGCCGAACGGCACGGTGAGAATGCCCTCGATGTCCCGCACGCCGCCGTCGGTGACAACGCCGACGCAGCCGACGCTGTGCAGCATCTTGACCATCCCGTCCCCGAGCATGCATTCGTGGTCGGGGCGGCTGCCTACGGCTTTGATCACGACCACGACGGGAGCGGGGCTCTGCTCGATGGCCGCCAGCATTTCGTAATACAACGCCCACTCGGGTTTGCCGCCAGGGGAACTGGTGTCCATCTCGAGGGTCATGGCGACTCCGACCGTCGGGCCCACGGTTGGCGTCAACGAGGCGATCGAACCACCCATGTACCATTCATGGACGGGGGTGGGGTCGACGTAGCCGACCGTATTAGCGATCAAGGCCGTGTCGAAGTCGGAGAGTTGCTGGATCAGGGATTTGAGGGACATAAATTTCTCGTTCGAATTCGGCGGAGCTAATCTTTGATCGACCACGCCCAGACGTCGGTGGTGCGCACGCCCGCCATGAGTTCGCCGGACGCAATAATCCACTCGGAGCCCATCTGGACGGCCGGCGTGCAGACGACGGGAGTCGGCCAGCGCTCAGCCCAGTGTCGCCATTCGTGGCGTTCGACGTCGAAGTAAATGATATCGTCCGGGAGCGGGCACACCCGCGGCAGCTTGCCCGCCTGCCGCCCGTCGACCCCACCGAGCATAAAAACCCGGGCGGGATTTTCCGTCACCGGCGCGGTGCAAGCGGCCGCCAGGACAGTCCAGGGCGGCTCCGGCAGTTTTTCCCAAGCGCCCCCGGGCCGAAAGCGATAGGCATCCTTGAGGTACACGCCGGGCGTTTCTTTTCCGGCCACCGCGCCAATCTCGATTCCACTGACCACGTAGACCGCGCCGCCGACGGCCGCCGTCACGGCGAGCGCGCGAGTCGGGCCGGGCCAGGTGGGGAGCACTTCCCACTTTCGCGCCGCGGCCGTCCAATCCAGCCGCCAGAAAAAACTCTGACTGACGCGCGGTGCGCCGGCGCAATAACCGCCGGAAAGATAGACCGAACCGTTCAACACCGTGGCGACGGCGCAGGTGGTCGGTGCCGGCAACGGCGGCCCGGCGATGATTTCCACCTTCGTGCCGTCCCAGCGAAGAAGCAGCGAGTCTTGGAAAACTTGATCACCGTCTTCGCCGCCAGCGATGAGGACACCGTCCGGGAGACTGACCGTCGCGCCATAGCCGCGCCGACCGGGCAAATGGCCTGCCGCCCGCCACGCCGTTTCCCCGGGGAGCAGTACATAGATTTCGGGGTAGATGCTTTTTTTTCCGCCATCCCAAGGGTGCACATCGGGAAAATTCGCGCCGCCCGCCGCGATGAGCACGCCCTGATGGACTCCAACCATCATGCCGGCCATGCCGGGAGCCTGGGGGTAGGGCGGCAATTTGCGCCACGTCGTCGAGGGCGGCCGCGACAAACGCAGTGCCAGTTGCACGACCCGACAGACACTGCGCCCGCCGGGGCCGACGACGAGGTAGGCCGCCAGCCAGAAGTCCGGCGTGACCGCGAGCGCCACGCTGCCGATTTCCTGCTCTGGCGCTTCGTCGGCAAAAGCAAGATCGCGCCACCCGCCCGACTCCTCGCGGCACAGGACCAGGCTGGCACTGGGGAAACGTGGCGGCACGCTTACGACTCGCCGCCCGGACCGGAGCCCGGCGCGCCCCGCTTGAAGCGCGAGCGAGGTGAGCAGACCGTTCGGAGCATTGGCGGGCGCCTCCGTCGCTGAGGACGCGCCGGAAATTTCGCCCTTGGCGCCAACTGGCGCCGCCTGCGGCTGGGACCACACGTTGCCGCCAACCGGACATTCAGCTTGGACAGAGACGCCGGAAGGATTCGTCCACGCGACGCGCCAGCAATCGCTGGCCTGATGGAGCGAGGCTTGCACGGGGCCGGCGATCCCAGCCGATCCTCCGAGCGTTTGCGCCGTGAGTTTGTTCAGCCTCGTCACTCGTTCGTTCTCCATGGCTCTCGGACTGACGAATAGCCTCGCTCCAGACAAATGCATTTTTACTGAGACCACGCGGCACGCGCATTGGCCGGTCGTTGGCGTCGCGTGGCCTTCCGTGCATTGCTTGCGAACTGCTTATTTATCCTTACCAGAAATTAGCGCTGGTTCGAATGAACGGGTGCCGCCTAGTCTTCAGCGAAAACAATTAATTCATGCCAACACCACAGCGCGTCATTGTCACCGGCGGAGCCACTAACATCGGTCGCGCGATCACCGATGCCTTTCTGGCCCAGGGCGCGACTGTGGCCGTCGGCCAGCGGAGACCTGAAGTCATCGCCCCCCTGGTCGAAAAATATGGGAGCCGGGTCATTCCCCTCCGCCTCGATCTCGAGCAGCCGAAACTGTGCCGCGCGTTTATCGAAGAGGCCGCGGCCCGCTTGGGCGGAGTGGATGTGCTCGTCAACAACGCGGCCGTAACCGGCCCGGGCGTGACGCGCACGTTTGACGAAATCGACGAGGCCTACATCGACCAGGTCCTGAACGTCAACGTGCGCGGCGTGCTCCTATGTTCGCAGGCGGTCGTCCCGCATCTCCGGCGTGCGGGCGGCGGCGTCATTATTCACATTTCCTCCATCAACGCCTTTCGTCCGCAGCGCGGGGCCATGGTCTATGCCGCCAGCAAAGCGGCGATGACCTCGTTCACCCAGTCGATGGCCAAGGACCTCGCGCCCGATCGAATCCGCGTGGTGGCGGTGGCACCGGGAGACATTGGGACCGGACGGGGGGATCAGTTGGCGCAGGAACTCAAGGAACGCGGCATTACCTCCGACGTGGCCGGCGCCACTCCCCTCGGAGTGGGGGCGCCGGAAGATATCGGTGCCGTCGTGGCATTCCTGTGTTCTAAGGGTGCCCAATTTGTGACCGGCACGACTTGGCTGGTGGACGGCGGGCTCTTGGCGTGAAGTTCCCTCGCTCAGACCGGGAGCAACACGGCAAGGGCGTCGCCTTGGCGGACCGAGCGCTGGATCCGCACGAGAACCACCTGGCCCGCATGTTCAGCCCGAATCACGACATTCTGGCCGGCGAGGGTGAGCACTTCGCCCAAGACCTCACCCCGGCGCACCTTGTCGCCCAATCGGGTCGCGAGCACGAAAAGCCCATCGTGGGGCGCTTGATGGTGGACTTGCAGATGGGTTTCCTTGGCGCTGCGCGTGATCCGCGTGAGCTGCTTGCGCAGTCGCGGCTTCGCCCCCGAAACCAGCCCGAGCGTGATCAAGAGTCGGCGCAGGCCGAGATTGAGGGCCACCAGATCGGTTGCCGCCACGTCGCCCGCGCCCTGACATTCGGTGTAAATTGCCGGGACGCCACGCGCTCGGGCGGAACTCAAGGTCCGGCCAGGCAAGGGCGGGCCCGACCAAACCCAGAAGCGATCGAAGCATGCCGCCATGGCGCGCTGCGCGCGGTCAATCGGCCCGGGCATTCCCGTCACGTAGCCGACCCACGGCTTCAAGCGGTTCGCCCCGCCCGCACTGTGAAAGTCGACGTAGTGGGTGGCTTGGGCGAGCACTTGCTGGTCAAAGAGGCACGCGAGGCGACTGGTGGGAGAGCCGCGGCGGTTGCCCGGAAACGATCGGGCGAGGTTCGCGCCATCGTCGGGCCGGCAGCGGGCACCCGCGAAAAAGGCCACTTCGTTCAAAACCGGAATAAATACGACCGTGCCACGCAGGGTTTTCGGCTTCCAGCGCTGCGCCCATTGACGGAGCAGGGTCGGGCCTTCGTATTCGTCGCCGTGCGTGGCGCCGTTCACGACCAGCACCGGTCCGGGGCCACCACGCCAGATGAACGCCTCGAAGCCGACGCCGTCCCGCGCGAGGCGGCGGCGATGAAAGCCTTGCGGCAGCGTGGCGAGATTAACCAGAAATTCAGGGGGATTTTTTTTAGCCATGGCGAAAATAATTAAACGTTCGAAACCGCAACAGTCGAAGGCCGCGCGCCGTCCGGTGCAAACCCGGAAAACCGGTCGCTTCACCAAACCAGTGGCCCGGTGGCGCGCCACGCCCGAGCGGCGTCTCCTCGTGATCGAAAATTCACTTTTCCGGGTGGAGATTTGGCCGGAGATGGGCGGGGCCATCACGTCGTATGTCCACAAGGCGGACGATCTCGACATCATCTGGCGCAATCCGTACGGCCAGCCGCCGCGCAGCCGATTGCTGGACCAGCCGACCGCCGCCGGCAGCGATCTCTACGATGTGATGGATGGAAGCTGGTACGTCTCCATCCCGAATGGTTTTTTTGCCGGCGATTATTTTGGCGCACCGCTTGGCACCCACGGCGAATTGCGCTGCGTGCCCTGGCGCGTGGAGAGCATCCAGCGCACAGCGAGCGAACTGAAGGTGACCCTCCGCGGTCCATCCGTGCGCACGCCGCTCGTCTACGTGCGCGAACTCACCATCCGAGCCGACAGCGCGTTGATGGATTGGCGCGAGACGGTGCAAAACCGCAGCGCGGAGCCCCTGCCCGTCGCGTGGCTGCAGCATCCTACGTTTGGCGGACCGCTGCTAGAGGGTGCCCGGCTCGTGGTCCCGGCCCGGAAAGTGCATGTGTTCAACGCGGACAATCCGGCTGCGCTCCAACTGCAAGCTGGCTACTCGGGCACCTGGCCCTTCGTGCCGGAACGGGTGGGGGGCAAGCTGCGCGATTGCAGTATCGTGCCGCCCGCCCACAGCGGTTCCGATCACTCCATCCAGATGTCCGAACTTTCCGCCGGCTGGGGCTGCGTGTGGAATGAAAAGCGCCGGCTGGGTTTCTCGCTGCAGTGGGACCTCGACGTTTATCCTTATGCTTGGTCGTGGGCCCACGGCGGCGGCCACAACCGCTACCCGTTGTGGGGCGAGGGGCACATCATCACGATCCAGCCGAGCACGTCGCGGGTCGGGCGCTTCCCGGATCTGCTGGCCGCCGGCGATCTCCGGGTGATCCCGGCGAAAGGTGAAGTCACCGCCACCATGCGCACGGGTTTCGTCAGCACATCCGAGGGCCCCTGGGCCTGACGCGAAAATTTATGAACCATTGGACACACGCAGAGTGGTGGGGCGCCCCGGCGGGATCGATCGTCACGCTCGGGGAGGGTGGGACGCCCTTGATTCGTTCGATCAAACTCGGCCGCGAGCTGGGCTTGAACAACCTCTGGTTCAAATACGAGGGAGCCAATCCGAGTGGCTCGTACAAAGATCGCTTCGCGTCATCCGCGGTCAGCCACCTCGTGAGTGACGGAAAAAAGCTCTGCCTCGGCACGTCCAGCGGCAACACCGGCGCCGCGATGGCCGCCTACTGCGCTCGCGCCGGAATGACCTGCGTGCTCGCGATCGTCGAAGGGGCGCCGGAGGGAAAGCTGCGCCAGATGATGGCCTACGGCGCCCACCTGATTCGCATCCGCAATTTTGGCACGTCGCCCGAGATCAGCGCGCAGGTCATGCAAGGCTTGCGCAGCCTGGCCACGGAACTGCAGGCCGGCCTCGAGATTAGCGCCTTCGTCATTTCGCCGCGCGGCATGGCCGGGGTCATGACGATTAGTTTTGAAATTGCCGAGTCGCTCGGACCGACCGGCCTCATCAAGGTGTTCAGTCCCGCTGGCGCGGGTGGCCTGACGCTGGCCGTTGCGCGCGGCTTCGAGACTTTGGTGGACAAGACCGGTTGGAAAGGGCGCGCCCAAGTGCACTGCGTCCAACCCGAGGGCAACGACACGATCGCGACGGTGTTGCGCACCGGCGGCGACCAGGCGTGCGCCGTCCAATCCACGACGGCGGTCAGCGGGTTGCAGGTGGGCGGCATCCTCGACGGCGATGCGGTCGTCGCGGCCTGCCGGCGCTCGGGCGGACAGGGCCACGTGGTGACCGATGAACAGGCGTGGGCCTGGCAGGCGCGCATGGCGAGGGAGGAAGGGGTCTTTTGCGAGCCTGCAGGCGCGGTCGCTTTGGCGGGAGTCGCGGCCGCCGTCAGCCGGCGGGAACTGGCGCCGGATGATCACGTGGTCTGCCTGGTCACCGGCAGCGGTTTCAAGGACGAGCGCTCCGTCATTCGAATGGTGGGCTCGGGGCCAACGCCGCTCGTGGACGATTTTGCGACGTTCGCGATCCAGGCGCGACGCGCGGCGAAGGCCTAGCCCACAAAGGTGCCATAAGCGTTTACATCTGGTTGGGTCTTTTTTGCGCTGAAATCAGCGCTCATCTTGGGTGAGATGAACCCGAATATCGCCGTCCTCCGGCTGGTCCATTCGCTGGCGCTCGCAGTCACGAGTCCCCAGCGAGTGGCCGGCGTAACGATCTACTCTCTCTCCCTCGTCGAGCTATTCTCCGCCGCATGAATCCCCGTTTCCAAGCCGTCAACATCGACTGCAATTTCGACTACACCTACGACCAACAGCGCTTCGGCCCGATTGGAGTCGATTTGCTTTTAAAAAAAGCGACGACCGAGGATGAGATCATTGCCGCGTGCGCAGACGCCGATGCGGTTTTGCTCGAAGGGACCAAGACTCCCATGACAGCCCGGGTGATCAGCGCGCTCCGCCGGTGCCGGGTCATCGCCAAGTCCGCCGTGGGAGTGGACAACGTGGATTTGGCGGCGGCCACCGCGCACGGGATCGTGGTGGCCAACGCGGCCGATTACTGCACGGAAGAGGTTTCCGATCACGCCGTGGCCCTCCTCATGGCCAGCGCGCGGCGGGTGATGTCGATGGATCGCTTCGTCCGAACCGGGCAGTGGGCCGGTTTCACGCGGGCGAATCCGCTGCGCCGCGTCAGCCAACTCACCTTGGGACTGGTCGGGCTCGGGCGAATCTCGCGGGCGACGGCGAGGAAGATGGCGGGATTTCAAATGCGAATGGTCGCGTCAGACCCGTACGTCACGGGTTCGACCTCGGAGGCTGGCGTGGAAATCGTGCCGCTGGAGCGTCTCCTCAAAGAGGCCGATCTGATTTCGGTCCACGTTCCGCTCAACGCCGAAACCCGCGGGATGATCGGCGAATCGGCGTTTCGGCAGATGAAACCCACGGCGATCGTGGTCAACACCAGCCGCGGACCGGTTATCGATCAAGACGCCTTGGTGCGGGCGCTGCGCGAAAAATGGATTGGAGGCGCCGCCCTCGACGTTGTGGCCGAGGAGCCCTTGCCGCTCACCAGTCCGCTGCGTGATTTCGATCAGGTTATCCTGACCCCGCACACGGGGGCGGACTCGGAGGATTCGATGCAGCATGTCAGGCGGACGGTGGTTGATTCGGTGTCGGCGGTCCGGCAGGGATATTGGCCACCCTTTCCGGTGAATGCGAAAGTCACCCCGCGTTTTCCGCTCAAACCCTGGACGGAATTTCGCCACTGAACCGCGCGCCGGCGCCAACGTTTCTTTTCTGTTAAGACGCTCGAACCCAAAAGCTCCATGTCCCCAAAAATCCTGTCGTGTCTTTCTCTCGTGCTGGCGGTTCCCTTGGTTGGGCAGACGCCGGAGCCCTATGCGCTGGGCGGTCGTCGGGCCCTCTTCGTCGACGAGCTCCTGATCGCCAGGCGCGACCGGATTGAATTGCTCCTGCATTCGCCGATCCCGCGCGAGACGGTCATGACCTATGACGCGGCCTGGGAAGGCAGTGGATCGGATTTTCAGCGCCTGATTCGAGACGGCGACACGTACCGCATGTATTATATGGCGACCCAGCTCACGTCGACCGACGGCAAGAAGATCGGCGGAGCTGACGTCTTTGCCTGCTACGC